>NZ_JBELOK010000002.1:0-422965 GCF_040276085.1 Castellaniella sp. FW104-7C03 | reverse complement strand
TTGAAGCTCGCATCATGTCTCGCCATGAAAAACACCCCAAAGGTTGGATTGGTGTCCAACTTTTGGGGTGCAGTTCACGACGCGGGGTTTCCTTTTTGCTGTGCCTATCAATCGGGGTTGGGCCGGATGTTGTTTTCTAACTGACACGGCGAGGTCCGCGCACGAAGCTGCCCGCATGTTCGCTGATTCGTCAGCACATGCCAGCAGCCAGGGTTCCAGGCTGCCGCGGGTTTCTCCCGCGTTGCCCACCAGTCCGCATCGCATCGAGTCTGCGGATGCGCGCCTTCATGGCGCCGATGCTTTTTTCTCAACCATCAGCGGGAGTTGCCATCCTGCAAGGGACGGAGCCCTGCCTTCTCAAGGAGTCTCGCCCATGTCCAGAAAGCCATCCTATGGCCAGTTGGCTCTGATTTGCCGCGGCAAGCAACTGCCGCTTGAAGTCCTGCACGGCGCCGCCGGCCACTACATCGGCACATGCGACTCCGAAGGGCCCGTTTCGCGAGAGTCCCGCGAGTATTTTCGTAGCTATGCTGCGGCTCGACGCGCACTTGAAAGAGGCGGTTGGTCCCAACTCGCCACTCCCTGATCAAATCGCAAGGAACATTGTCATGACACAGCCTCTACCCCAAGACGCCGTCGATCAGATCATCCAGGAAGAGCGCCACTTCGCAGATGCACCCCAAGCCTTCTTCGAGGCCTGGAAGCGTGGTGTGCGCATCGCCGGTTCGCAGTGGTTTGGCGACGGCACGCCAGAAGGGCCGAACCTAGCTCGCAGCAAGTGGGATCTATGCCCCGACGTGCAGCGGATCGACAAGGCTCTTGGTGTACTCAGCAGCGGGGAGCGCATGTTCCTTGCCGCCATGGTCAGTATCTATAACGAGCGCAAGGGCGGTGCGATGCTCAAGCGCTGCGGCTTTCGCGGACTTGCTGATTTCAGCGGTCTGGATTCGCAGCGCCGCGAAGTCATCGCGCAGCTAGTGCTGCATTACTGTGGTTGGTGATCATTTGGGCGTACCAACGCCGCCGTCTTGCTCAGCCTCACTGAGGGACATGCGTCTTCGCATGCAAGTGTGTGGCCGTGTTCCCTCTCTTTTTTCCTGCCCATTGCCAGCTGGCGATGGGTTTCTTCTTGCGGATGCCAGGTTCCGCAAGGATTGGCTCCGTTTATTTCCGAAAGGGAGCCATTTATGGCCAACAATTATTACGAAGGCACTGGTGTCCTTATGCTCGACCGTGTCACTCCAGTCATTAAGGCGTTGTTCAGTACCTTCGCTCTGGATGAAGATCATTCCAATGGGGGACAAGTCTATATCGCCCAGATTGCTGAGACCAATGAACCTCAATGGTCGGATGTGCTGGATGGCCTGGCGGATCTTGCCACACAGTTGGGCCTCCCCGTGCTTGATGATGGGGAATTGTCGATTCCGTCCCTGCTCGAGCATTTGGCGGCGCACTTCGGTGCGGAGCAGAACGAGGAGTTGGCGAACCTGATCGAGCATCACCAGTTTGAGGACGGTGCCGATTTGGATGCTTTATTTCTAATAGCCACTTGTCTTGATGACGGCCACCATCTGGCTGTCATTCAGTTCGAGGGCTGCTGGTATTGCAGCAAGCCCCGCCTGTTCGAGTTTGGCGGTAACGGCTGCTATTTGAGCCGAGAGGTTCAGGTTTTCCGAACTTCCTCGCAGGTACTTCAACTTGGCGATCAACTGCGCGGCGCCGTTCTGACTGCCGATCTGGAGGGGGCTTCAGCCCTGATAGTGCAGGAAGCGACCAATTTGCTGACGGGTGTAAGTGACGAATCATTCCGCCTGAAACTGCGCCAGCGCGTCATCGAGCGGCTGGCTCAGACACCAGCAATTGGTGCTGCTTGATCTTTTTTCGCTTTCAACCCACCGGGTTCAATTCCCGGTGGTGGGGGTTGGCTCCGTCATGCTCTGGAGGAAATTTCATGGTCCGGAAATACAACCCTTTTCTGCGCGGTTACCGGAATCTACGCGCCATTCGCACGCTGCTGATCACTTACGAGGACGACTCACCGCCGGTTTGGCGACCGCTGCATTCCAGCCAGACCAGTTTGCCTGATGAGCAGGTTGCTCGATTTCCTTGTATCTGGAACGAGGACTTTGCGTTGATCACCGAGGGGCAGGACGTACGCGGTGAACTACAGGCGCAGTGCTCGACTGAGGGCGTTGTGCGCTCGGTGGTGTATGCCCTTGAGGGCGAGGATATTGATGGCCGACCGGTGCTTGTGGCTGATACCTATTCCAAGGCGTCTGCCCAGGAGGCGATTCATCGCTTGAATTTTGAAACAGGCTTCTACAGCCGGTGCTGGGAAATCAGTGGTGCGCACATTACCGAGCAGGCGCACCAATATCTGGCTGATCTGGCGGATCAGACAACGCCCCAGGGACTTCAGTTTGTCGCTTTTCGAATGCCAGACAGTTCGGCGATCGGTGTGAAGTTGATCGCCACGCCCTGGACGGATGAGAACCTGGAGGCCGTTCTGGGTATCACTGCCCAGCAGCTTCGGCGAGAGCATCGCAGCAAGGGCATGCCATATGACCTGGCAAACGTGCTGGAGTTGGCCGGCCAGGCCGACGTACGCATCCTGATTGTGGATGCTGACGCACCTGTGCTGCTGGGTTTGCCGCTGGCCAAGTTCTAGCGCGTGATGCAACGCATCAATTTTTCCCACGGTTACCATCTTTCAGCTGAACGTATGCTGGATCTGCAGGCAAGGGATGGTTCCCTGCCAAAAGCGTCCGAAAGCTGGGTGCCATGCAACGCCATTTCCTGCGTGCTAGTCGCCTATCTCTGATCCATCCTTGCATCTATGTGCTTCGGCGTTGCCGACATATGCCCAGGCAGTCGAGACCTTCCAGGCTGCAAGTGCGGGAGACTGCACTGGTCACTTTTTTCACGGGCGCAGCGCGTCCATCCACCCACAAGGGATTCCCCTCCCTTGTGGGCGGGGAGTCCTGTGTTTCTTCCCAAGGAGATCCCCATGGATCGATCTGTCATTAAAACCATGATGCCCACGCTCGTCGCAGGCCATGTGCCTCGCAATGTGCGCTCATTCAAATACCGCGTTTTCGATGGTGTGCCACAGCCCTCGGCGCTGGGCTTCGCTATTGACCCCCAACCCTTCGACGGCAAGGTGGTCGCGGCCAATGACGACGCCATCGTCGTCAAGCTCAAGCCCAGCGAGTTCGCGGTGCTTGATCCCAAGCTGGTAACCGCCGTTCCTAATGAGGGAGCCAAGGTGCATGTCCAGCCCTACGCGCGGCGCCGTTTCGACGGCCTGCGTGCTGACATCCCAGAAGTAATCACCGAGAAGGGCTCGGATGGCGTTCCCTATACCATCACCAGGCACATCCTCGGTTCCGCGCCAGCCAAGCTGCCCGTCCCCGAGCCGCAGTGCATGGAACTGGGCCAGCTCATCCAGCAGTTGGAGGAAATGCCGGCCCCCGATGGATTTCGGCGCATCACTCACATGCTGGTCGATGCAGGCGCCCATGATTTCACCTGGATCGACCCCACGCCGGCCAAGATCATCGAAACACCTCCGTCGATTAGCTTCACGGTCTCGACTGCGAAGTTCACGGGGCGGGTGACTGTACTGTATGACCGCGCGGGCGACACTTATGCGGTGGAGCTGCACCGCGACGGTGAGCTAGTCGATCGGCACGACGAGGTGTACTTCGACATGCTCGGTGAAGTGCTGGAACATCTCATCGATGATGGGCGATGGCGCCAGATCAGCGTGAGCGTGATCGACACCAAGACGCCCCGGCGACGCCGCGCGGTTCCGGCATGATGCGCGAGGTGGGCGACTGCTGGGTGGTGCATTCGCCCAACGAGTCGGCCGTCAATGACGGCGCTGGCTTCTGGCCCAACGGGTTGGGTCCAGTTCGATCAGGCGACGCGCTTTTCGACAGAAGAGACTCGAAGCTTGCCGTTGCCGGTCTCGATTGGCCGTGACGCACGTTTCGTTTCAGGGCGGGAAGCCCAGCAGCACTACGGCTGAGGCCCAGCCCTGCTGGCAGCCTGCCATCCCAAGCCTTCCATCCATTCGGGTGGAGGGCTTCTTTTTGCATGACGCCAAACAGCGAGGATAAACGGAAGCGCCTGAATGCCGATTGATTGCTGTCGCGCGATCAGGGCCTAGCCATGCTAAGGCCATGCCTTGCTGACAGCCGTCAGCAGCATCCCAGGTAGCCACGATCTTCAAGGCTACGGCGCGGTTTGACCGCGTTGATTACCCAGCTCGCACCGCATCCGCTTGCGAGCGGCCACCAGTCTCTGGTGGTGGATGCCTTTGCTTTATCAACCCACCGCGGGGTTACGCACCATTTCCCGCATCGTGGGGCAGGTGTGTCTCCGCTTCTTCGCAATGGAGATTCACCATGAACACCCCATCCAACGAAAAGTCATATTTCGACATCCATACCTCGGGTATCGGGTACTTGCAGCGTGCCCGCGAAGTACCCGTCAGAGGCGGCCGCCGTGCCGAACCCTTCCTGGCATGCACCATCGCCGCGCTGGTCGGCTCCGTTACGGATCCCAGCTATCGTTATTTCGACGTCAAGGTTGCTGGCACAGAGGCGAAAAAACTCGTTGGGCGCTATATCGGCGCCGATGATTCCAGGCAGCGCCCGCTGGTGCGCTTTCGCCTTGGTGATGTGTGGGGCGATGCGTATATTCGCGAAAAAGGTGAACGCAAGGGTGAAGCGGCCGCATCTCTGAAAGCGCGACTGCTCAAAGCCGAGCCGGTCGACCGGGCTGAACTGGCCCAGATCACTCAGCACGAACTGACCACCCATGGCATCGGTTACCTGAACCGTCCGAAGGACGTCACCCCCAAGGCTGGCGATCCTTTCCTGTCGTGCACCATCGCTGCGCTCACCGGGCCCGTCGATGAACCGGAGTATCGGTACTTCAACACAATCGTCGCCTCCCCCGATGCCGAGCATCTGGTGCGCCGTTGCGTACAGGCTATTGAAGGGGACAGCAAGGTGTTGATTGCGTTTCGCCTGGGCGACATGAAGATCGATCCGTACATTCGCACCAAGGGTGAGCGCGCTGGCGAACCGGCCGCAAGCCTGGAATCGACACTGATCCATATCGGTCTGATCAAGATCGACGGCACCCAGGTCTATCCGGCGATCCAGGCGCAAGCCGAGGCACCCCAGGCCCAAGACGCAACTGCGTCGGAGGCTGAAGACGTTGTCGTGCCCGAAGCAGAGCATGTACCCGGGCCTGAAGCCGTGGGTGCCGCTGCCGACCAACCTTCGCAGTCCGCTGAGCGCGAGCCTGAAGGAGAAGTCCAGCAGCAGACGCCGATGGCAGCTGCTTCGTTCTGACCTGACGGGGCCCCTTGTGGGTCCTTGCTGTTCTTCCTAAACGCTCAAGGAGAATCATCATGGCGGTCACATTGGCACCCGAGAGATCGGTCTCGCCCATCGTCGTCCCTGGGCAGCTTGCGCTGCGCACCATTCGTGGTCGCAATGGCCCGTTCACAGTCGGCCGGCTCAGTACCCACCTCGGCGTGTTTGAGGTCAAGGATCCGGAACTCGAGCAGTACCACGAAGGTAAATACGACGGGGAATTTATCATCCGCTACATCTTTCCCAAGTCCTATCCGGTTGGCGGCGGCATGCGGTTCGAAATCCGCGCCAGCCTGGACGGGATGACGCTCTTTGGCATCGATAAACTCAGTGGTGACGAAGCACGCAGCTTCGCCATCCAGGATGTCGATCCGCTCGATGAAGAGTCGGGCGCGCCGCCTGCGGCAACGCCGGCCAAGCCCGCCAAAGTGTCCAGACCCGCCAAACCCGCCCCAGTGCGGGCGTCAGCGGATCCATTGGTCGATACCACGCCCTTCGGTGCGGATGCGGCCCCGTCTGCGGCAGTCGCTGCCCCCGGCAGCACCGAAGAGGGCGACGCTGCGTTGTTCGGCTTGCTGTGGCCGTTGGGCCAGTCCGTGAAACTGGATTCGACCATCGATCGCCGCACCCTGCGCGCGCAGATCGCCCGTCTGGGCGAACTGGGTTACGCGCTGGACTTCAAGACGCAGGAGTGGAGCCGCCAGGCCGAACTGCAACCTGCGTGATCGCAGAGCCGCATCCGCAGTGTTCTTCTTCCACCCGCCGGGGGCCTTCCCCATGCGGGGGAGGCTCCGGCTTTCTTCTGGAGATATCCATCATGTCTACCATCGCTTGCGATGCACCTCATTCCACGCTGGACGAACCCGCGTGGCGCGCTGTCTGCAAGACAGCCGCCGAGTACGCCCAGCGTGGTTGCGGCCTGTCCTGGGATCATTGGGTCACGCTTTTCAGTTCGGAGATCGATGCGCAAGCCAGTCGGTTGCCGGAAGACCAGCGCGCTCATGCCCTGGAAATCGCGACCCAGGAATGGGACTACGCAACGCCTGCCGAACGGCAGGAAACCCAAAACTGGAATGCGGAGCATGGCTACTGCTCGCACGGGATCGAGTTCGGCTACTGCCCGGCCGGTTGTGATCGCGACGATGACGACTGGGACTAAGGGCAAAGCATAGGTTCCTGCGCCGCACTTGCGGCTTTTCATCACCCGCCGGGGTTTCTCCCCAGCGGGGAAGCCTCCGGCCCATTTTTCAGGAGGCTTCTTATGGGCTGGTATTTCTCCCCCCAGTCGCGGTCTGAACTGATCGCGGAGCTGATCGCACCGCAAGAGACCGAGCGCGCCAGCGTCAAGGTCATCGCCCACGCACTGCGCGGCAACGTCCTTTGGTCCGTCGCGCAAGTGACGGCCAAGGCCGAAGGCGTGCATCGTGATCTCGCGCCGGGCCAGTCCCTGCGCTACATCCGCTGCGATCTGCTTGAACGCAGCGGCGACCAGTGGGGCTACAAGCCGCTGGACGAGTCCATGCACCCGTACTACTACGCGTGCCCGCTCTCTTATCTAGACCTCGCGCCGGAGCAGTGTGCCGATTGGCGCGCAGGCGTTCGCGCCTACCACGCGCGCCGGCGCACTCCGACGGCAACCACGGCATCCACCTCGGCGCTGACGGTCTGAGTATCTTTCTTCCACCCGCTGGGGCCGCGCCTGCCCCTACGGGCAGTACTGTTTCAACTCATCCAAGGACACCACCATGAGCCAGCACCATTTCGAGACGCTTCACAAGGGGTTTCCCATCACCGTTGCCCTCGGCTGGGATCGGCCGATGCGTTACTTCTTCCTGACCATCCACAAGCCTGCCGAGTTGATCGACAGCGCCATGAAGGTCGAGTGCGAGGATTTCCTGTACAGCAACTGGCAAGAGGAAGACCCGTTCGGCCACGGCCCGGACTACTTCCGTGAGGTCCTGCGCCATTTTCACATCGACGTGCCCGAAAGCATGTTCACCGAAGTCCAGCAGGACTACGTCAAGAACGTCGGCAACCGTGTCGTCAAGCATCAGGCCGACGGTTCTTTCACTGAAGTCTGGCCCTGACGGCCTTTACAGCGCTCGACACGGGGAGTTCGCCCCGAGCCGTCCGTATTTTTTCCCCCAGCGGGGCAGCCACTGCCCCTTGCGGGCGGTGCTGCCCCTCATTTCATCGAGGACTCCACCATGCCCGTACTTTCATCTCCACAGCCGCTATACCGCATCGACGAGTGCCCGGACGTCATGGCCGACGCTTGCGTTGGCGATGACCAAGGCGATCTGATCTTCGTCTCGATCTGGGCACGCGACACCGCCGTCCAGCAGTTCCTCGCTTGCCTGACCCTCGGGCAGAGTGAGCAGGGACTGGACCAGTTTCACATCATCACCGATCAGGGCGACAGCGTCCCGGTGTTCATCGGCAACGTCGATCGCCTGGAGAAGCGCACCACGCGCGTCTTCCGGCGCACCCTGTTCGGTTCTTTGTCCAATCTGTGGCTGTTCGACCAGCGCTGCGTCAAGCCTGACAAGGCCAACGCCAGCGCTCTGGCTTTGCTGCCACAGGGCAGCGCGCACCGGCAAGATCGCCTGTGGGCGTTGGTGCGGGACACCTGCCCGCTGCCCTTGCTCGACCACTGGCGCGAAACGGTGTTGGAGCTGTTGCAAACCCGTCAGATGCTGGTCCGCCTTCCTTTTTCCCTCGGGCTGTTGGAGGGCCATCGGCTCGCCATCGACGTGCCAGCGCTGACTCAGGCGCTGGGCGGTCTGATTCGCAATGACGTACTCACCACTGAGCCGCATCCGTCTGGGCTGGCTTCTGAACCACTGCTCAAAGCGGCGGCGTGAGGCCTCTACCTCTGCACCGGACGTGCATCCGTGGCGCACCGGCCACGCACGTCCGCTTTCTTTTATCCATGCTACTCAGGAGATTTCCATGGCCCTCATGTTCCCGCGGCTTGCCCGCAATTTCGCCAAGAACGGGTATTACCCGACCGACGAACCCACGCTCGAAAGAGCGCTGAACGCACTGATGCCCAGCGACGGGCCAATGTACATCCTCGATCCTTGCGCCGGCGAAGGCGTGGCGATCGCCGAAGCCGCTCATGCCCTCGGGCGCGAGCAGGCCAAAGCGTTCGCCGTCGAGTTCGACGCGGAGCGGGCACGCCATGCCCGCGGTCTGGTCGATCACTGCCTGCACGCAGACCTGATGGACACGATGATCTCCAAGCAGTCGTTCGGGCTGCTCTGGCTCAACCCGCCGTATGGCGACCTGTCCAAGGACGTCAACGGCAACATCGGCTATCAGGGCCAGGGCCGTGCCCGCCTCGAAAAGCTGTTCTACCAGCGTAGCCTGTCGCTGTTGCAGTACGGCGGCGTGCTGGTCTTCATCGTCCCGGGCTACGTCCTCGACGCCGAACTGGTCGGCTGGCTGACGCGCCACTACACGGATCTTCGCATCTATCGAGCGGTGGACACGCAGTTCAAGCAGGTGGTGATCTTCGGCCGGCGCTCGCGCCAGCGAGAGCTGGCACCGGATTCGGCCAAGGCCGTGCGCAATCTGCTGTTGCAGATCGGGCAAGGCGATACCGAAGCCGAGGAGCTGCCGAGCCAATGGCCCTTCCTGCCGTACATCGTCCCCACCAGTGCGGCCGAGCCGGAACAGTTCTTTCGCGTGACGATGGAGCCCGAGCAGTTCGCCGATGAGGTGGGCCGTCTCCAGGGCCTGTGGCCGTCGCTGGACACGCACCTGGGGGTCGCGCAGCAGTCGCTGCGCCCACCGGCGCGCGCCTTGTCGCACTGGCATCTCGCCCTGGCATTGGCTGCGGGCGCGATCTCCGGCGTGGTGCGCTCAAAGACAGGGCGCCTGCTTGTCGTCAAAGGTGATACCCACAAGGACAAGACGCTCCAGCGCGAGTTCACCGAACGCGACGACGGCTCAGTGGCCGAGACCCGCATCCTCACCGACAAGTTCGTACCTGTCATCCGCGCGTGGGACATGACACCAAGCTCCCCAACACGGGGCGAGGTGTTGACCATCCGCTAATCGTTTCTCCAACGTCGACGGTTCGCCGTCATTTTCTTCCACCCACCGGGGTCCAGTCGCCCCGATGGGGTGCCGTGGCCTCACCATTTTCAAGGAGTGAGCCATGGCAACCGAAGCCGTTTTCATCAGCCTGGTCCAGAGCCCGCGTTTCTCGCCTGGGCAAGTGGTTATGACTATCGGGGTCGATGAACTGGTCCAACAGGGCCGGCTCAACCCCGCCGCGTTCCTGCGCCGCCACCTCGGCGGCGACTGGGGCGATCTGGACGACAGCGACAGGCACCAGAACGATGCCGCGCTGAAGTCCGGCGAGGATCGCCTGTTTTCGTCCTACCAGGTCGCACCCGGCCTGAAGCTCTGGATCATCACCGAATGGGATCGCAGCGTCACGACCTTGCTGCTGCCCGACGAGTATTGATTCGCCCTTAGCCCAGCGGCCCGGCGCCGCAGCTTGCACTCCGCTACGCAACATTTCATCACTGCGTGGTGGGTGCATGTCTCATCTTTTATGGAGCATCGCCATGTCCTTTACGCATCACGATCAATATCGCCGCAAGCGGTTGTTCGAGATCGGCGCACTGGCGTTCAGCGAAGGCGTCGAGCGCCTCATGCACGAAGGCCGACTCGATCCCATCCCTTACCTGGAGCGCTACCTGCGTGGTGACTGGGGTGACATTTCGGATGATCAGTGGCAGCGGAACAACGCTGCATTGATCGGCGGCGAGCGGCTCGACGCGCACTATGTCGTCACCCGTGAGCTACGCATCCGCATCGTCACCGATACGGGGCGCAATGCCACCCTGATCGGGCTGCCGTCCGAATTCTGACGGCGCACTGCGCTGGCAAACCGCCCGCGCAGTGCGCCTTTCATTCTCCCGTCGGCTACGTGCCGATTTTTCTTCCCTTGCCGGGGCATGCCATCGCCCCTGCTGGGGGTGGTGCATGCCCCATTTTCTTTGGAGCATCACCATGTCCCTCGATCTCGATACCGCCGCCGACATTGCGCCCGACCAGGGCGAGCTGCTGGACGCGGAACCTTCCCCTCTGACCTTGAGCCTTCAGGATTTCGTCACCGAGTTCGGTGACGAGCTACTTGATTCGCTGAACCGCGCCAACCCGCCGGTCTATACCGGCCAGCCGCAGGCGCACCGACAGCTTCTCGTCGCCAGCCTCAAGCGCACGCTATTCCCCGCCCAGGCCGAAGTCGTCCATGCCGCCGCCGAGCTGCTGATCGACCGCGGCGAGCGCGCCGCGATCATCAACGGCGAAATGGGCTGCGGCAAAACGACCGTCGGCATCGCCACGGCCGCCGTGCTCAATGCCGAAGGCTATCGCCGCACCCTGGTGCTTTCGCCGCCCCACCTGGTCTACAAGTGGCGCCGCGAAATCCAGGAGACGGTGGCGGGCGCCAAGGTCTGGGTGCTCAACGGCCCGGACACACTGGTCAAGCTCATCAAGCTGCGCGAGCAGTTGGGTGTGCAGCCCGCGGGCCAGGAGTTCTTCGTAATGGGGCGTGTGCGCATGCGCATGGGCTTTCACTGGAGGCCCACCTTCACCCGGAGGCGCACCCGCGACGGCGATGTGGCGACGTGCCCGGATTGCGGCACGGTCGTCACCGACCTAGACGGCGAGCCGGCCAACCCGGTCGCGCTGGAAGCCGAGGAGTCCCGCAGGAAGTGCGGCCATTGCGCCGCGCCCCTGTGGACGCTGATTCGCCCGAGGACGCTGTCTGGCAGCGACCAGTCCTCGGCAGTGCTCAAAGCCTTGAAGCGCATCCCGACCATCGGAGAAGTCACCGCGCAGAAGCTGATGCAGAAGTTCGGCGACGCCTTTCTGGTCTCGATGCTGGGCGACAACATCCACGAGTTCATCAACCTCATGGATGGTAACGGCGAACTGGTGTTTTCCGACCGTCAGGCGCAGCGCATGGAACGCGCAATGGCCAACATGGAGTTCGGCTTTGGCGAGGGCGGCTACCAGCCGTCCGAGTTCATCAAGAGATATTTGCCGCAGGGCACATTCGATTTGTTGATCGCGGACGAAGCGCACGAGTACAAGAACGGCGGCAGTGCCCAGGGCCAGGCCATGGGGGTGCTGGCGGCAAAGGCTCGCAAGACCTTGCTGCTGACTGGCACGCTCATGGGTGGCTACGGCGACGACTTGTTCCACCTGCTGTTTCGGGCGCTGCCTGGGCGGATGATCGAGGACGGCTACCGGCCGACCAAAAGCGGCAGCATGACGTCAGCCGCGATGGCGTTCATGCGCGATCACGGCGTCCTGAAGGATGTCTATTCCGAGAGCATCGGCACGGCGCACAAGACCGCTAAGGGCACCAAGGTCTCGGTGCGCACGGTCAAGGCCCCGGGTTTCGGCCCCAAGGGCGTGCTGCGCTGCATCCTGCCGTTCACGATCTTTCTCAAACTCAAGGATATCGGCGGCAACGTCCTGCCCCCGTATGACGAGGAGTTTCGTGAAGTCCAGATGGATGCGGCGCAAGCTGCAGCCTACCGCGACCTGACGGGCCGGCTGACCGCGGAGCTGAAACAGGCTCTGGCGCGGCGCGATACGACCTTGCTGGGTGTGGTACTCAACGTGCTGCTGGCCTGGCCGGATTGCTGCTTCCGGTCGGAGACGGTGACGCATCCGCGCACGCGCAACACCCTGGCGTTCGTTCCGGCTCAGTTCAACGAGCTGGAAGTCATGCCCAAGGAACGGGACCTGATCGAAGTCTGCAAGCAGGAGAAAGCGGCAGGGCGCAAAACGCTGGTCTACACGGTTTACACCGGCACGCGCGACACGATGTCGCGCCTGAAGGGGCTGCTGGAGCGGGAAGGCTTCAAGGTGGCGGTGCTGCGCGCAAGCGTGGATGCCAGCCGCCGCGAGGACTGGATCGCCGAGCAACTGGATCGTGGCATCGACGTGCTCATCACCAACCCCGAGCTGGTCAAGACGGGCTTGGATCTGTTGGAGTTTCCTACGATTGTATTCATGCAGTCGGGCTATAACGTGTATTCGTTGCAGCAGGCGGCGCGCCGTTCGTGGCGCATTGGCCAGAAGCAGCCGGTACGGGTCATCTATCTTGGCTATGCGGGCTCCTCGCAAATGACGTGCCTCGCACTCATGGCCAAGAAAATTATGGTCTCGCAGTCCACGTCGGGCGACGTGCCCGAATCCGGGCTTGATGTCCTGAACCAAGACGGTGATTCGGTGGAGGTTGCGCTAGCCCGCCAGTTGGTGTGCTGAGTAGTTGTCAGCTTTTATCGGTCCCTTCGGGGGCCGATTTCTTTTTGAGGTGTTCGTTATCGTGATCAACTGCGATCAGGAAGAGAGGATGCAAAGCATCCAGCAAATTGGCGAGCGTCTTGACCAAGCGAGCAATAGTTAGCGCGATTTCCGTAGCGCCCCCCGAAAAATAACCTCTCGCAAGCTCATCCACGTCAATGTCTCCCGTGTCCAAGCCGAAGTGGCGGATAGATTGGAACAGGCCAAGTTCGCGACTGGTATACGCCGCCGAATGGATCAGTTCATTGCGTGGGCCTTTATAGCTCTCCACGGCTTGTGTGACGCCTTGCAAGGCTGCATGGATGTCAGGGTAGTTGGTTTTTACCTGTTTTGTGACGAATCTGTTGCCGCCGACACTCTCGAACTTAGCTTTGTCCATGAGTAATGCCGATCCAACCAAGCGGTGTGCCCGATCCACGAACCCGACGACGCGCAACACGAAGTTCTCGTAGTGGTAGCGGTAAATGTCCGGATCTAGAGCTGATTGACTACCCAAGTCCATCACGAAACCCAAGGCTAGACGCAGAGCCGTCAGGGCATTGTCCAGTTCAGATACCCGCTCGGTCACGTCGGCCGCGTAGATCTCTACAGCGGGTCCTGGAAAGGTCTTGCTGCCCGACTGGAGCGCATTTAGCCCCTTACGGGCATAAATTTTCAGGTGTGGCATTAATACCTGAAGGCTGGGATGGTTTGTTAGCTCATGCCTGTGCTCTGCGTGGTTCTCAGGCGTCATCGTATTTCAGTATTGCGTTTCGGTGTTGTGGTTAGTCACCAATAGTGTGCCGCATTGCCTGTAAGTCTGCTCGGCGGCGTCAATCCGGTGGTAGTCCGTTTCCCATTGACTGCGGCAACCGACGCGGCATGCTGCGAAGGTATTGGCTCATCGAACAATTGAGCCGAGCCATGCCCGTAAACCACCCAAACCGGCACCTGATCGGCGTCAGCCTGCTGGCCGCAGCCCTGCTCAGCGGCTGCGCGACCCGCACGGCGCCGCAAGCGCCAGCCTCCATCGTAGAAGCCTCGCCCGCTTCCGAACCCAACACACCCGAATTCGTCCCGGTTGTTCGGTACGGCCGCTACACCCTGGTGGAGCTTGCGCCGATGGCGGCGCAGCGCGACCTGCTGGCGCAGGTCATCGATGTGACGATGCCCGAGGACGCCCGCGCCACGGTCGTAGACGGGCTGCGGCATGTGCTCAAGCGCAGCGGTTACCAGCTTTGCGAGACAGCGTCGGCCGCAGCCGATCTGTACGCGCTGCCGCTGCCGGCGGCGCACCTGCATCTGGGACCAATGACGCTGCGCGATGCGCTGCTTACCCTGGCCGGGTCGGCCTGGGAACTGCGCACGGACGACCTCACGCGCCAAGTCTGCTTTGATCGGGCCGCAGCCCCCGCACGGGTCGAGCCGGCGCCCGAGCCGCCCGTAGCCGAGGCGGTGCAGATATTTCCGCTTCCCGGAGTCCAGCCATGAACACGCCGCACTCCCCTCGGCGCCCGAGCGCCGCCGTGTTCATGCTCAGTTTGCTGTGGCTTTGGCTGATCGGCTTGAGCATCTGCGTCTTTCTGGGCTACCAGGCAATGGGGGAACTCGCCGACCGGGAGCGGGTCGATTCAGGCCTGCACCGTCTGGAAGCGCAGGTAATCGCGCTAGCGGATGCCACCCAGACTTTGCAGCAGCGGCCGCAGGCCGCCACGCCAGCAGCGTTGCAAGAGGTCCGCCAGGCGCTGGAGGCCCGAATCGCTCAGGTCGAGCAGATCGAGGCCCACCAGGCGATGGTGCGCGCTGTCACACCTGCCCCGCCGAGTCCACCACCCACGCCGACCAAGCCGGTTGCGGTCAAATCTGCGCCGCCACCGTTGCCGTTTCGCGTCGTGGGCGTCGAGTTGCGCGCGGGTGAGCGCAGTCTGACCGTTGCGCCGGCCAAGGGGGCCTTCACCCCTGGTCAGGTGCAGGCGCTGCTGCCGGGTGATGCGGTCGGCCCGTGGCGTTTGCAGGCCATCGACGGGAACATAGCGGTGTTTCTGGTTGACAAGCACACGCGCCGCGTGGCGATTCCTTGAGGAAGCCATGCGATGAAATATCATCTGATAGTCCTGGTATCGCTGCTGACCGCGCTGCATCTGCCAGCGTCGGCCCAGCAAACGCCTCAGCAAACCTCCAACGTGCAGCCTGCCCGCACGAGCCAGAGCCAGATCGTGCACAGCCAGGACGCGCGGCTGGCCAAGGCGTGGGGCCTGCGTGACGATGAGTTTTCCCGCTACCGCGAGTTGATGGAAGGGCCGCTGGGCATCTACTCGCCCAATCTGGATCCGCTCTCCGCGCTGGGCGTGGAGGCCCGCTCGGATGAAGAACGTCGGCACTACGCCGAATTGCAGGCGCAGGCCGAAGCCCGGCGTGTCGAGAAGCTGCTCGTCTACCAGCGCGCCTACGACGAGGCCTGGCAGCGGCTCTATCCCGGGCGCGAGCGCGTCACGCCCTCGGATGGCGGCACGTTGATGTCCGGCGAGCAAGTGTCGAGCGGGCACATGGCGGTGTTCGTCAAGGATGGCTGCGAGGCCTGCGACCGGATCGTCCAGCGGCTTCAGACGGCCGCTGCGGCATTCGACGTCTACGTCGTTGGCAGTCGCGGCGACGATGCCCGTATCCGCGCATGGGCGCGGCGCGCCGGGATTGATCCAGCCCAAGTGCGTAGCGGCAGCATCACGCTCAATCATGATAGCGGGCGCTGGCTATCGCTCGGCCTGCCCGGCGAGTTGCCCGCGGTCGTGCGCGAGGTGAACGGCCAATGGCAGCGCGAGCCCTGACCGCCATACGCGCCATGTGGCGCCTGCGTGCGCTGCTGCTCGCGGCGGCTCTGCTGATCGGCCCCGTTCGTGCGCAGGAAATCCCGCCGCCCGCCTACCAGTTGGCAGCCCAGCGCGCGGGCGTGCCTTCGATCGTGCTTTACGCCGTGGCGTTGCAGGAGAGCGGAATTGCGCGGGCAGGGCGCATCGTGCCGTGGCCCTGGTCGCTAAACATCGCGGGCGCATCGCACCGCTTTGCCACACGCGTCGACGCCTGCACCCGTCTTCGCCAGGCGATGCGCACAACGCCGCACACGCGCATCGATGCGGGCCTGGGCCAGATCAACCTCGGCTACCAGAAGCAGCGCTACGAACAGCCCTGCGACTTGTTGGACCCGTACCGCAACCTGGCGATCGCCGCGCAGATTCTGCGCGAACAGCATACCCCTGGCGAGGACTGGTTGCTGGCGATAGGCCGCTACCACCGCCCAGCAGGCGGCGAACCCGCCGCGCGGTATCGGCGCAGCGTGTCCCGGCACCTTGCCCGGGTGCGGGGCGCTCACCCCATTGTCGCGGCGCCCGCCGCGCACCTGGAGACATCACGATGACGCATTTCCATCCAGCCCTGCGAGGCCTGTTCATGCTGGCGGCGGTGGTGCCACTTGCCCTATACGCTGCCGAGGAGCCATTGATCGTGGTCGAAGACCGTGGGGGTGACTCGGCGCTGCCGTACTACGAAGCCCTTGACCTTCAGCCACGCGGCGCCGGTACGGTGCTGCCACCCGTTCCTATCCCGCAGATTCCGGCTACGCCCGTTGACGAGACCGCCATGCTGCCGGTGCGCAGCGCCAAGCTCACGCCCGGCACCGTCGCGCGGCGGGTGATCGAGGCACCGGGCCTGCGGCCGTTCGCAGTTATCGGTGACGATGAGGCCTCCCAGGCCTGGCTGCGCCACCATGCGGCCTCGCTGCGCGAGCGCGGCGCGGTCGGTCTGGTGGTGAACGTCGAGACCGCGCAGGCCCTGGCGCGGCTGCGCGCGTTGGCGCCCGGCGTGCCGCTTGCGCCGGTGGCCGGCGACGATCTGGCCGAACGCCTGGGTCTGCACCACTATCCGGCGCTCGTCACGGCCACCGGCATCGAGCAGTGAGACCGTGTCGAGCAAGCAGCCGGTCGAGGTGCTGCTGCGCCCAGCGGTGGAGCTATACACCGTTGCGGCGTGTGCGGGTGCCGCGTTTCTGTCCTTGGTGGCCCCCTGGTCGCTGGCGCTAAGCCCAACAATGGGCGTGGGCAGTGCGCTGGCGTTCATCGCCTATGGCGCGATCCGCTATCGCGATGCCCGCGTCATCCTGCGCTACCGGCGCAATATCCGCCGCCTGCCACGCTATGTGATGACCAGCCGCGACGTGCCGGTCAGTCAACAGCGCCTGTTCATCGGGCGCGGGTTTCTGTGGGAGCAGAAGCACACCCATCGGCTCACACAGACGTACCGGCCCGAATTTCGCCGCTACGTCGAGCCGACGCGCGCCTACCGGCTGGCACGGCGTCTGGAGGAGCGGCTGGAGTTTGCGCCGTTCCCGTTATCCGGCCTTGCGCGGCTGACCGCCTGGGATGTGCCGTTCAATCCCGTTCGACCACTGCCACCCGTGGGCGGCCTGCCGCGGCTGCACGGCATCGAGCCCGACGAGGTGGACGTCAGCCTGCCGCTGGCCGAACGGGTCGGGCATACGCTCGTGCTGGGCACGACGCGCGTGGGCAAGACCCGCCTAGCCGAGCTTTTCATCACGCAGGACATTCGCCGCAGGAGCACCGCGGGTGAGCACGAGGTCGTCATCGTCTTCGATCCCAAGGGGGACGCGGATCTCCTGAAGCGAATGTATGTTGAGGCCAAGCGCGCGGGCCGAGAGGGCGAATTCTATATTTTTCACCTGGGCTGGCCCGAAATCAGTGCCCGCTACAACGCCGTGGGCCGCTTCGGTCGCATCTCGGAAGTCGCCACGCGCATCGCGGGACAACTCTCTGGCGAAGGCAACAGCGCGGCCTTCAGGGAGTTCGCGTGGCGCTTCGTGAACATCATCGCGCGCGCCTTGGTGGAACTGGGGCAGCGTCCGGATTACATGCTGATCCAGCGCCACGTCATCAACATCGATGCCCTGTTCATCGAGTACGCCCAGCATTACTTTGCCAGGACCGAGCCCAAGGCCTGGGAAATCATTGTTCAACTGGAGGCTCGGCTCAACGACAAGAATATCCCACGCAACATGATCGGGCGCGAGAAGCGCGTCGTGGCACTCGAACAGTACCTCTCCCAGGTGCGCAACTACGACCCCGTATTGGACGGCCTGCGCTCGGCCGTTCGGTACGACAGGACGTACTTCGACAAGATCGTCGCCTCGCTGCTGCCACTGCTGGAAAAACTCACCAGCGGCAAGATCGCCCAGCTTCTGGCGCCGGACTATGCTGATCTGAACGACCCCAGGCCCATCTTCGACTGGATGCAGATCATCCGAAAGCGGGCGGTGGTCTATGTGGGCCTGGATGCGCTCTCGGACGCCGAGGTCGCCGCGGCGGTGGGCAACTCCATGTTTGCCGACCTAGTGTCGGTGGCCGGCCACATCTACAAGCACGGGATCGACGATGGCCTGCCCGGCGCCGTGGCCGACGCACGGGTGCCGATCAATGTCCACGCGGACGAATTCAATGAGCTGATGGGCGATGAGTTCATCCCGATGGTCAACAAAGGGGGCGGCGCGGGCATCCAGGTCTCGGCCTACACACAAACGCTCTCGGACATTGAGGCACGCATTGGCAACCGCGCCAAAGCCGGCCAGGTCATCGGCAACTTCAACAACCTGTTCATGCTGCGCGTGCGCGAGACAGCGACCGCCGAACTGCTGACCCGGCAATTGCCCAAGGTCGAGGTCTATACCACTACGATCGTCTCGGGGGCCACGGACAGTTCGGATATCCATGGTGCGACGGACTTCACCAGCGCCACACAAGACCGCATCAGCATGCAGAGCGTGCCGATGATCGAACCCTCACATGTGGTCCAGCTTCCCAAGGGACAGTGTTTCGCCTTGATGCAGGGGGGAAGTCTGTGGAAAGTGCGCATGCCGCTGCCCGCGCCCGACCTCGATGAGGTCATGCCGCAGGATCTGCGGCAGCTCGCGGGCTACATGCGTCAAAGCTACGTTGAGGCCACGCAGTGGTGGGAATTCACGAGTTCCCAGGCGCCACAGGGGACGGTCTTGCCCGACGACTTGTTGAATAATGCCGATGTGGCTGAACCCGCTTCTGTTGTTGCTGCTGCTGACGAAAGCGTCGGCGATGAGGCCTTGTGATGACAGACGCCGCCTCGACTGTACAGAGGGAGCAGAGTCAGCGCCAGGGCCTGATCGTTGGTGCTATCACTTTGCCGTTCCGGTTGCTGGGAGTGCTGATCGGCTCGCTGCTGTTTTCGATCGTGGTGGAGTGTGTCGGCATGCATATGTTCTGGAAGGATCAGGGCTGGCGCCATTCGCAGCAGATGTTGCAATATGAACTGGGACATTTATCGGGCCACTTCACTCGCAGCGTGATCCTGCAAGAGCCGGGTCGCACAGCCCATGAGCTTGCGGACGTCGGCTACGAGTGGGTGTTCGTGCGCTCGGGGCTGCTGAAGCGCATAAGCCAGACTGCCGAGCGTGCCCGCGCACCCAGCCAGGGTCGGTTGCGCAGTTTCCGCTACTACAGCAGCCAAGTCTATGTCTGGACCGAGAGCTACCTGATCGCTGCGGCTTTCACGACACTCACATTCCTGGTGCGCCTGCTGGTTCTGGTACTTACACTGCCGTTGATCTTCACGGCTGCGTTCGTCGGTCTGATTGACGGCCTGGTGCGGCGGGATGTGCGCCGGTTCGGGGCAGGCCGTGAATCGGGCTTTATCTACCACCGCGCGAAGGCCAGCCTGATGCCGCTGGCCGTGCTGCCGTGGGTCTCCTATCTGGCTCTGCCGATCTCGGTGCACCCGCTGGTGATTCTGCTGCCCAGCGCAGCCTTGCTGGGACTGACCGTGAGCCTGACCGCTGGCAGCTTCAAGAAATACCTATAGCTACTAGCCGTCAGCCTGTATAACAGATGGCAGTCGGCTTTTCCTCACAAGGAGGCATCCGACCCCGATTGTCAAGTTCCGAGTGACGCGCAGTCGATGACGAAGCGGTATTTCACATCGCCCTTGAGCATCCGTTCGTAGGCCTCGTTGACCTGATCGGCGCGGATCATTTCAATGTCCGCAACGATGCCGTGCTCGGCGCAGAAATCCAGCATCTCCTGGGTCTCGGGGATGCCGCCTATCATCGAGCCCGCCAGGCTGCGGCGTTTCATGATCAGGTTGAATACCTCAGGCGACGGGTGCGGCGTGGCGGGCGCACCCACCAACGTCATCGTGCCATCACGCTTGAGGAGGGTAAGAAACGCATCGAGGTCGTGTGGCGCAGCCACCGTGTTGAGGATGAAATCCAGGCTCTGAGCATGCACCGCCATTTCTTCGGGGTTGCGGGAGACGACCACTTCGTGGGCTCCCAGCGCCTTGGCCGCTTCACGCTTGGATTCTGACGTAGTGAAGGCCACCACATGCGCGCCCATTGCGTTCGCAAGCTTGATGCCCATATGGCCCAGTCCGCCGATGCCGACCACGCCCACCTTGTGGCCCGGCCCTACCTTCCAGTGGCGCAGCGGCGAATAGGTGGTGATGCCTGCGCACAGCAACGGCGCCACGGCGGCCAGTTGTTCCTTGGGATGCCGGACGTGCAACACATAGCGCTCGTGCACGACGATCTGCTGCGAATAACCACCCAGGGTGTGTCCAGGTGCGTCGGGTGTGGGAAAGTTGTAGGTTCCCACCATGTGGTCGCAGTAGTTCTCCAGCCCTTCATCGCACTCAGCACAATGCTGGCAACTGTCCACGATACAACCCACTCCCACGAGGTCGCCGACCTTATGGCTGGACACATGGGCGCCCACGGCCGAGACACGTCCCACGATCTCGTGGCCGGGCACGCAGGGGTAGAGCGTACCTGCCCATTCCGAACGTACCTGGTGCAAATCTGAATGGCAGACGCCACAGTAGGCGATGTCGATCTGCACGTCATGCTCGCCGGGTGCGCGGCGTGTAATTGCAAGCGGCTCCAGTGGGAGATTACCGGCGCGGGCGCCGTAGGCTTTTATGGTCATACTGTTACTCCTTGAATTTCTGAATCATTTAAACACCTGCTCCCGAGCTGGCTTCCAGCCGCCGGGGCAGCCTTCTCGCTGGTCATGGACATTGCGTGATGATGCAGATCATGCCGCTGCTCCCTGGAGACCACATCGTTCATAGGCTCGCGTCATCTCGGCGCGTGCAGTCAGGAAAATCAGCACAGCGGCCACAAGCAAGATAGCGGCACTAGCTGCGAGCATGCTCTGGTATCCGCTATGATCGAACAACAGACCACCCGCAGTGGAGCCCAATGCGATCGAGAACTGCACCACGGCCACCATCAATCCACCCCCCGCTTCAGCGTCCTGTGGAAATGTGCGGGGCACCCAGATCCACCACCCCACCGGTGCGGCAGTGGCGACCAGCCCCCAAAAGCCCAGTAGCGCTATCACTGCGGACGAGCTGTTGCCGAATTCGGCTAGAGATATAGCGATGGCCGCCATCAGCACCGGGATGCAGATTAGAGCCCGGTAGAGGCCCCACCTGAGCATCATGCCGATCATCGTGGTGCCAATGAAGCCTGCTACCCCGATGACCAGCAAAATCATAGTCACCATGGAGTCATCGACCCGTGTAACGGTTTCCAGAAAGGGGCGCACATAGGTGAACAAAGTGAACTGGCCCATGAAGAAGAGGCCCACACCCAGCATGCCCAGGGTCACGACCCGGCTACGGAAGAGTTTGAATGCATGCCCAGGGCCAGTCTTGCGGGGTTCGATATGCATGGAGGGCAGGCTGACCCACTGCCAGAGGAACGCAGCCAGTGCCACTGGCACCAGGCAAAAGAAGGCCCCGCGCCAACCGATGGCTCCACCCAGCCAGGCACCCAGCGGCGCAGCCACCACAGTCGCCAGCGCGTTGCCGCCATTGAAGATCGCCAATGCGCGCGGCACCCGGTCAGTCGGTACGAGCCGCATGGCGGTGGCCGCTGACATCGACCAGAAGCCGCCCACCACCACGCCGATGAGCGAGCGCCCGATCATGTAGACGAGATAGTTCGGTGCCAGCGCGATGACTGCGCCCGACACAGCCATAATCCCAGTCAGACCCAGGAGCAGCGTCTTGCGGTTCATGCGCCGCGCCAGCGTAGAGATGAACAGGCTCGTCAGCACGGCCAAGGCACCGGATGCCGCAATACCCCATCCAGCCATGCCTTCAGTGACCCGCAGGTCGGCCGCCATGGGCGTGAGCAGGCTCACGGGCATGAACTCGGAGGCGATGAGCGCGAAGACGCACAGCGTCATTGCGAAGACGCCACCCCAATAGGCGGGCGGTGCGCTGACCCCTCGTGCAGAGGAAGAGGTGCTGGTGAGAGCACTGTTTGCTTGATCCGTCATGGAATGCGTTGCCGTACTTTGCTCATTCAAACCAGATGCCGATTGAAATATGCTGTCAGCCTGTCAAACGGAATCTTGTCCGCTTGGTCATAAAGATCGACGTGGTCTGCACCGGGGACGATCAGCAACTCCTTGGGATCGGAAGCCCCTTTGTAAACATCTTCCGAGTAATAGCGTGAGTGAGCATTTTCTCCCGCAATCAGCAGGATCGGACGTGGCGAGATCATCCCGACGTTGGCATACATCGGGAAGCCGAAGAACGAGACGGGTGTTGTGGCCGTCCACGCAGTGGTCGAGTTGATGCTGCGGGGATGGAAGCCGCGTGGAGTCCGATAGTAATCAAAGAAGGCAGCCAGAACCGGGTCGGCATTGGAGGGCAGAGTCTCGGGAAGGACGCGCTGCCCCTTCACGATATTGCCGTTCGCGTCAAACGGGACTTCGTGATATCCCAATCCATATCGGCCGTTTTCCGCATCCACCCAACGCTGCTGGCTGAGGTAATCGATGATCTTGTGGCGTTGTTCCAGCGTGTAGCCGTCTTTGTAGCCGCGACTGATGCTGCGGGACATGTCGTACATAGAGGCTGTGGCCACCGCCTTAATACGAGAATCGCTGCTTGCGGCGGTCAGCGCCATGCCGCTCAAGCCGCAGATTCCGATCACCCCAATGCGGTTGCGATCCACATTTGGATGCAGACCCAGGAAATCCACAGCGGCGCTGAAGTCCTCGGTATTGATGTCCGCCGAGGCCACATTGCGTGGCTCACCACCGCTTTCCCCGGTGTACGAGGGGTCGAACGCCAGCGTAATGAACCCGCGCTCGGCCATAGTCTGTGCATACAGGCCCGAGGACTGCTCCTTCACTGCGCCGAAGGGGCCACTGACAGCGAGTGCGGCCAATTTGCCTCTGGTGCCCTTTGGCTGATACAAATCAGCCGCCAAGGTGATGCCGTAGCGATTCTTGAAGACGACTTTCGTATGATTCACGCGGCTGCTTTTGGGAAAGGTCTTATCCCACTTGTCGCCAAGCGACTCCTGGCGCTGCGCGAAGGCCGACCCCGTAGTCATGGCCCCGGTCATCGCAGCGATCCCCAAACCCGTCAGTTTGAGCAAGTTACGGCGCCCCGTATCCGCACCTTCTTGGCGAGAGACAGCCCTGTCGGCTTCAGCAACTACATTCACAATAAATGTCCTTTCCTATCTCAATCGAGCGGTGCATGCCGCACCAGCTCACCACACTCGAAGGCGATGCGTACACCAGCGGCGCGTCGAGTCTTTCTACGACGTGCATCATGACGGAGATGAAGGGCATTGACTAGCTAATGAAGTCTTAAATGCCTTATTAGTTGTACTAATTAATTGTTCGTGAAATACTGGTTTCATGGCCAGACACAACCTCAACGATCTCCTGTATTTCGTCACCGTTGCACGGGAAGGCAGCTTCACCCGTGCCGCAGCATTGCTGGGAGTGACCCAGTCAGCAATCAGCCAGGCCATCAGCGGTCTGGAGGCGCGGTTGAAGATTCGCCTGCTCACGCGCACGACCCGCAGCGTTTCCCCCACTACGGCAGGCGAACGGCTTTTGAACGCCATCGGGCATCGCTTTGATGAGATCGAGTCAGAGCTGGACGACATCACGCAGATGCGCGACAAGCCAGCCGGGACGGTGCGAATCACCTGCGGAGACTACGTCTCACGGCACACGCTGCTGCCCAGGCTCGCGCCGCTGCTGCTTGAATACCCTGACGTCAAGATCGAGCTCGATGTGAACTACGGCTTTCGCGACATCGTGGCCGACCGCTTCGACGCCGGGGTTCGGCTGGGGGACACCATCGACAAGGACATGATCGCGCTGCCGATCGGGCCACCGCTTCGCATGGCGGTCGCAGCCTCCCCCGGCTATTTCAAGACACATCCCAAGCCCAAGCACCCGCGCGATCTGATGAACCATAGATGCATCAATATGCGGATGCAGTCCGGGGGCGGCCTCTTCGTCTGGGACTTCCAGCGCAAGGGCCAGCAGGTCAATGTTCGAGTGGAGGGTCAGCTCGTTATCAACACCTCGCCCACTATCGTGGATGCAGCCCTGGCGGGACTGGGGGTAGCGTGGTTACCCGACGGAGAATTCGACCCGCACATAGAGGAAGGACGTCTGGTGCGCGTATTGCAAGACTGGTGTGCTCCCTTTGCAGGGTACTACCTGTATTACCCCAGTCGTCGGCAACCCTCGCCAGCATTCTCGTTGGTGGTGGATGCCTTGCGCGATGAGATGGCGTACCGCTGAGTAGCCCTGCTGGATCCATATTCGTTATGGTCGGCTCCCTATCACATTTCCGAGCGCTTGCACGGCACCGAATCACGAAGGTAACTGACAAATCAAGTTGGTGGTGTCGGGTTCCCTATAGTTTGCGGCTTACGACAGCTCCGATTCCCACAATCTAGCCATTACTGACTGTCCAGGGGAATGGCGTGATGATGGTTTCGATTTGGCTGCACACAGCCGCACGTCAGGGTGTGTCCGCCTTCTTCCTGGTAGTCCTCCTGATGGGGCAGTCTCCAATAGTTTGGGCCGAGTCCCTGGCACAGCGCTACGAGTTGGCTGGTGCGTTGCGTCATCTCGGCGCCCTGGAGCACACTATCGTCGGCAGTGCCGCACACGCTTCCGTCGTGCCGGGCGAGCGCTACCACTTCGATTATCCAAGGCTTTTGGCTGACCTGGCACGCGTGCGCGCCGGCATCCAAGACTACCTTGCACCGTCACGCGCCCAGCCGCGCGATCCAGCTGAACTGGCCGGCGACTATCGCGCCGAGCGGGGCCTCGAGCCGCAGGCGCCACTGCCTCCGACGACGGCAGTGGAGAGTCGGCCATGAACGGCGCGCAGATCTCGGCATTTCAAGCCAATAGCGGCATCATGCCCGCCGCGATGGCGACCGTACTGGTCGGCGTCGTGTTCGCCGTCCTGCTGCTCTGGGGAGTGTGGGCTATCCGGACGGCCTATGTGGGCTGGTCCGAGAACCGTCTGAATCAGCGCC
Organism: Castellaniella sp. FW104-7C03; assembly: GCF_040276085.1. NCBI lineage: Bacteria > Pseudomonadati > Pseudomonadota > Betaproteobacteria > Burkholderiales > Alcaligenaceae > Castellaniella > Castellaniella sp. FW104-7C03. The sequence continues at coordinate 397,846 of NZ_JBELOK010000002.1, read as the reverse complement.
AGTTCCTGGGTGTGTGTATCCGTTTTGCCGCGATGTACCTCGTGCTGACTTATTTCCTCCTCTCCTGAAAGGACTGATCATGCAAAACCGCCTCACCATTCGCCTTGCCCGGCGCGCCGCCGTGGCCTTGGGCGCCGCCGCGCTGCCCGCGCTGTCTGTTGCGCAAGGGCTGCCGCAAATCGAGAACCCGACGCGCGGCACCGGCAACGGCATCATGGAGACCATCCGCAACTATGGCTACGACATCATCATGCTCGTGGCCCTGCTGGTGGTGGCCTCGATGTTCATTGGGGTGTGCTACCACGCCTATGGCACCTATGCGGAGATCCATACGGGCCGCAAGACGTGGGGCCAGTTCGGCTTGACCGTCGCCATCGGCGCCGTGCTGCTCGTGATCGGCATCTGGCTGCTCACCGAAGCCACCGGCATCCTGTAAGTGGGGGTGTGGCATGCCCGAGCACCAGCACATCCGTGCGGACGGCACGGTCACGTTCCTGCCGCATCGCCTGAATCGCCACCCGGTGGTGGTGCGCGGCTTGACCGCCGACGAGCTGTGGATCTGCTGCGGCCTGTCTGGCGGCGTCGGCCTGCTGGTTGGCGCGCCCCTGTCATGGATGTTTCGCACGATTGCGCTTGCGCCCACATTCATCGTCCTGGGCGTGGCCCTGGGCGTGTTCGTGGGCGGCGGCATCTTGCGCCGGCTCAAGCGCGGACGCCCAGACACCTGGCTGTACCGCCAGCTTCAGTGGCGCATCGCGACAGGCCATCCGCGGTTGGCCGGCTGGGTGCGCGGCCAGGCGCTCATCTCGCGCTCGGGCTGCTGGGCCACCCGAAGGCTCATGCCAAGGAGCATGAGATGAGCCGCTTCAAAAACGAGATAGCTCACCTGCAAGCGCACATCAGGACGCTGCGCCTGGGCGCGGGCGCGCTGGTGATCGTCGCCCTGGTGATGGGTGGGGGCTGGTGGAGCGCGCCGCGCGACCTGACCATCCACGTTCCGCCCGATCTGCGTTCGGGCAGCACTCGAAAGTGGTGGGAAGTGCCGCCCGAATCGGTCTATGCCTTCACGTTCTACGTGTTCCAGCAGTTGAACCGCTGGCCATCCAACGGCGAAGAGGACTACCCGCGCAACCTGCATGCGCTTTCGCCGTACCTCACTCCAGCCTGCCAGGCGTTTCTGAAGGCCGATTTCGATTACCGGCGCAGCACGGGCGAGCTGCGCCAGCGGGTGCGCGGCATCTACGAAATCCCCGGTCGGGGCTATGGCGACGATCCCACGGCGCGTGTGCGCATGGTATCCGACCGGGACTGGGTGGTGACGCTGGACATCAGCGCCGATGAATACTACGGCGCCGAGCAGGTCAAACGCGCGCTGGTGCGCTATCCCATCAAGGTCGTCAAGGTTGACATCGACCCCGCGCGTAATCCGTTCGGGTTGGCGCTCGACTGCTACGACGGCACGCCCCAGCGCATCACCGTGCCGCAGCCGACCAGCCCCACACCCGCCGGCCTATCCCTGCAAGCGCCTCAAGGAGAAGCCCCATGAAGCACCGTGTTCTAGTCTTGCTCGCGCTGTTTCTTGCGGCGGCGCCCCTAGCGCAGGCAGTGGAGATTCTGCGCTGGGAGCGCCTGCCGCTGGCCGTGCCCCTGCGCGTCGGCCAGGAGCGCATCGTGTTCATCGACCGCAATGTGCGCGTGGGCGTGCCGGCCGACGTGGGCGAGCGCCTGCGCGTGCAAAGCGCGGCTGGCGCGGTGTACCTGCGCGCCAGCACGCCGATCGAACCTACGCGGCTGCAACTGCAAGACGCCGACACCGGCGCGCTGATTCTGCTGGACATTGCCGCCGAGCCGGCCAAAGACGGCGAGCCTGAATTGGAGCCGGTGCGTATCGTCCAGGGCGACACGAGTCCCGCGCGCTACGGCGACCAGCCGGTGCAGGGCGACAAAGCACCGGCGCACGCGCAAGACCCGACGCAGACGCGGGGGCCAGGGCGCGAAACCCCGATCCCCGTTGTCCTGACGCGTTTCGCCGCGCAGAACCTTTACGCGCCGCTGCGCACCGTTGAACCTTTGCCGGGCGTCATGCGGGTCAATCTGCGCCGCGATCTGAACCTGTCCACGCTGATGCTGACACTGCCGGTGCGCGCGGTCGCACTCGCCTCGTGGTGCCTGGAAGACCAGTGGGTCACGGCCGTGCGCCTGACCAACACGGGCGCGGGCTGGGTCACGCTCGACCCGCGCGTGCTGCAGGGCGACTTCCTGACCGCCGCCTTTCAGCACGATAAGCTCGGCCCGCGCGGCGCCCCCGAGGACACCACCGTCCTGTACCTGGTGACGCGCGGCCATGGCCTTGCGCAGTCGCTGCTCCCGGCCATCAATCGCTTCGATCCGGCTGTTAATCTGCCGCCGCCCGAAGCCGAAGGCGACAGGAAGGAGGCCCCTCATGCGCAGTAACGGCCTTTTGAAGTGGCTGATGATCCCGGTGCTGCTGCTCGTGATGTTTGTCGGTATCCGGTTGTTCTCGGGCGGCGGCAAGACCGCACCGTCCCAGGTTGATGCGGGCGCCCAGCTCACGCCCGAGGAAATGAAGGCGCTGGGCATCGAGGGCGATACGCCGCGCGACACCGTAGCCACGCTGGTCGGCCAGGTCAAGCAACTGCGCACCGAGCTTCAGAGCGCGCTTTCCGACAACAAGGCCCAGCGTGCCGAGAACCAGCGGCTGCGTCAGCGCGAGAACTCGATCGATCAGCGCGTCAGTTCGGCGCTCGAATCCGAACGCTCGAACCTGCGTCGTGACCAGCAGCAGGCCGCAAGTGAGCGCCAGCAGACCCAGGGGCTACTGGCCGACTTGCAACGGCGCCTGGACAGCATTGGTGGCAGCGGCCACGCTGATCTGCCCGTGGGCCTGGGCCTGCGCGAGGGCGATGAGGCCGGCATGGAAGGGGGCCTGCGCTGGGTGGAACCCGACGATGCGAAGCAGACCGACGGGCGCGGCAAGGCAGGCAGTAGCCTGAGCTTTCCGACCAGCTTCGGGCCGGCGCAGCGCACGCTGGAGGCCACGGCGCAGACCGTGGCGAACGCGGGCGCACGCGCTGCGGGCGTCAAGAGCGCCACGCCCGTCTATACCGTGCCGACCAACTCGACTTTGATGGGGTCGGTGGCGATGACCGCGCTCATTGGCCGCGTGCCGATTGATGGCACGGTGAACGACCCGTATCCATTCAAAGTCCTGGTCGGCCCCGACAATCTCACGGCCAACGGCATCGACATCCCCGATGTGGCTGGCGCCGTGTTCTCGGGCACGGCCTCGGGTGATTGGACGCTCTCGTGCGTGCGCGGCCAGGTGCGCAGCATCACATTTGTGTTTCACGATGGCACGATCCGCACCATCCCCGAAGACCGCGACGGCAAACAGCAGGGTAACCAGCAGCAAGATGGCCTGGGCTGGATCAGCGATCCGTACGGCATCCCCTGCGTCTCTGGCGAACGGCGCAGCAACGCCCAGCAGTACCTGGGCAGCCAGGCGCTCATCACGGCGGCTGGCGCCGGCGTGGCCTCGCTTATCGAGAGCGACAGCGGCCAGATGTCCTATGTAGGGGCCGATGGCTCAGTCGGGACCGTCGGCATCTCCGGCAACGAGGCCGTGGGCCGCATCCTGGCCGGTGGCGTGCGCGACATGGCCGATTGGGTGAACAAGCTCTACGGCCAGGCCTTCGCTGCGATCTATGTGCAGCCCGGCGCCAAGGTCGCTGTCCACCTCGAAAAACCGCTCGCCATCGACTTCGACCCCGAGGGACGGCGCGTCGATCATCGTGCAGGAGAAGCTCATGCGCTCGAACTTGACTGACCTCGCCAAGGGCCTTGCTCTGGCCGCCTCCCTTGCTCTGCTGGGCGGCTGCGCCACCAGCAAGGATGAATTGCTGACTCATGGCGATCACACCATGATGGACATCTGGCAACAGGCGGCTGACGCAGGTTCTGGTGGAGGTACGGGCCAGGTGGCCGGGCGCCAGTTGCTCGATGCACGCCAGAGTCTGCGCCGGCCACTGACCGAGGTCGATGTGCAGGCGGCGCCGGCCGAGCAGTTGCGCTACACGCGCACCGCGCAAAGCGAGATCCATCGCCAGTTCCAGCGCCTGCCCAATCCCGATCTCGTGATGTACGTCTTCCCGCACCTTGCGGGCACCGATCCCGTGCCCGTGCCAGGCTACACGACGGTGTTCCCGCTGTATCAGCGCATCCAGTACGCCATGCCGGGCGAACGCACTGAGGATTATTGATGCGCTGGAAGCTCCCCTGGCCCAGGTTGTCCGGCGCCGGTACTGGGGACGCCACCGACGATGGCGCACCAGACGGCTGGCAGCGCCATGTGCAAACCTTGCGCGAAGCGGGTGTCCCTGAGCCTGGAGCGGCGGTCCAGGGCCGCCAGCCCGCGACCGTGGCCGACGAGCAGGCGCTCTACGACGTGGCCCCCTCGTTCGTGGAGTTGCTGCCCTGGGTGGAGTTCCAGCCCGAGTCCAAGTCGATGCTGCTGGAGGACGGGCAGTCCGTGGCGGCCTTCTACGAGCTGACGCCGCTGGGCACCGAGGGCCGGGAACCCGTGTGGCTCGCCCAGGCCCGCGATGCGCTGGAAAACGCACTACAGGACAGCTTCGACGAACTGGACGAGAACCCCTGGGTACTTCAGCTTTACGCCCAGGACGAGCCCAGTTTTGATGAATACATGCGCACCTTGCGCGACTATGTGCAGCCACGGGCGCGCGGCACGGCATTCACCGAGTTCTACCTGCGCTTTTTTGCCCATCACCTACGGGCCGTGGCCAAGCCCGGGGGCCTGTTCGAGGATACCGCCGTGACGAGGCTGCGCTGGCGCGGCCAGACGCGGCGTGTGCGCATGGTTGTCTACCGCCGTTCTACCGGCCAGGTGAACCGGCGCGGCCAGACGCCCGAGCAGATGCTGAACATCGTCTGCGACCGCCTGTGCGGCGGGCTGGCGAACGCCGGCATCCAGGCGCGGCGCCTGGACGCAGCCAGCATTCACGACTGGCTGCTGCGCTGGTTCAATCCCGCGCCCACGCTGCTCGGGCCGGGCGCCGAGGATCGGGAGCGCTTCTATGCGCTGGCACGCTACCCTGATAGCACGCAAGACGGTGAGGACGGCGAGATCGAGCTGGCCAGTGGGCGGGATTTCAGCCAGCGGCTGTTCTTCGGACAGCCACGCTCAGACGCAACGCACGGTACCTGGTACTTCGATGGCATGCCGCATCGCGTGCTCATCACCGATCGGCTACGCACGCCGCCCAGCACCGGGCACTTGACCGGTGAAACCCGCAAGGGCGATGCGATCAACACGCTGTTCGACCAGATGCCCGAAGACACGATGATGTGCCTGACGATGGTCGCCACGCCCCAGGACGTCCTAGAATCGCACTTGAACCACTTGGCCAAGAAGGCGGTGGGCGAGACCCTGGCCTCCGAGCAGACGCTCAAGGACGTGCATGAGGCCCGCTCCCTGATCGGTAGCGCGCACAAGCTCTACCGGGGCACGCTCGCCTTCTACCTTCGCGGGCGCAACGAAGCCGAACTGGATCGGCGCGGCCTGGATCTGGTGAATGTGATGCTCAACGCGGGGTTGCAGCCGGTGCGCGAGGATGACGAGGTGGCGCCACTCAATAGTTACTTGCGCTGGCTCCCGTGCTGCTATACCCCCAGCCAGGACCGCAGGCAATGGTTTACCCAATTGATGTTCGTGCAGCACGCGGCGAACTTGTCGCCGGTGTGGGGACGCGCCCAGGGTACGGGGCATCCCGGCATCACGATGTTCAACCGGGGCGGCGGCCCGATCACCTTCGATCCGCTCAATCGCCTGGATCGGCAGATGAATGCGCACCTGTTCCTGTTCGGCCCCACGGGCTCGGGCAAGAGCGCGACGCTCAACAACTTGCTGAACCAGGTCACGGCCGTCTATCGGCCGCGCCTCTTTATCGTGGAGGCTGGCAACAGCTTTGGCTTGTTCAGCGACTTCGCACGCAAACTTGGCCTGACGGTCCACCGCGTCAAGCTTGCGCCGGGAGCGGGGGTGAGCCTCGCGCCTTTTGCCGATGCGCGCCGGTTGATCGAGACGCCCAGTGCCGTGCAGACGCTTGATGCCGATGCGCTGGACGAGGATCAGCCGCCGGAGGCTGCGCCCGCCGAGGCCGACGAGCAGCGCGACGTGCTGGGCGAGTTGGAGATTACCGCGCGCCTCATGATCACGGGCGGCGAGGACAAAGAAGAAGCCCGGATGACGCGGGCTGACCGCTCGCTCATCCGGCAGTGCATTCTCGATGCCGCCGAGCATTGCGTGGCCGAGCAGCGCACGGTGCTCACGCGCGACGTACGCGATGCGCTGCGCACACGCGGCCAGGATCCGACACTGCCCGAGATGCGGCGCGGGCGGTTACTGGAGATGGCGGATGCGATGGATATGTTCTGTCAGGGCACTGACGGCGAGATGTTCGATCGCCCGGGCACGCCCTGGCCAGAGGCCGATATCACCTTGGTGGATCTCGCGACCTATGCCCGCGAGGGCTACAACGCGCAGCTCTCTATTGCCTACATCAGCCTGATCAGCACAGTGAACAATATCGCGGAGCGTGACCAGTACTTGGGTCGCCCGATCATCAACGTGACGGATGAAGGTCATATCGTGACCAAAAATCCGCTGCTTGCGCCCTATGTGGTCAAGATCACGAAGATGTGGAGAAAGCTTGGCGCCTGGTTCTGGTTGGCGACACAGAACATCGACGACCTGCCGCGCGCGGCTGAGCCCATGCTCAACATGATCGAGTGGTGGGTGTGCCTGTCGATGCCCCCCGACGAGGTGGAGAAGATCGCGCGCTTTCGCGAGTTGAGTCCAGCGCAGAAGGCGCTGATGCTCTCGGCGCGCAAGGAAGCGGGAAAGTTCACCGAAGGGGTGATCCTGTCGAAGGCCATGGAAGTGCTGTTTCGCGCCGTGCCGCCCAGTCTGTATCTCGCGCTTGCGCAAACCGAGCCTGAAGAGAAGGCGGAGCGCTATCAACTCATGCAGCAGTACGGTATCAGCGAACTTGACGCCGCCTTCAAAGTGGCCGAGAGAATCGATCAGGCGCGCGGCATAGAGTCACCCGCGTTAGATCTGCCGCAATAACCGCTGGAGGGTGCAATGACTCCAAGATACCTTGCTCCGATCCGGTTGCAGACCTTGTGCAGGCACTTCTGCAGGCGATCTCGCTGGTTCCCGGCCGTGACTGCGATACTGGTGGCGGCACTGCTCACCTGGTTCCTATCCGGATCGCCTGGCGAGCCTGCGTCACCACCGGCCTCAGAGGACGATGCACAGGTGGTAGCGCCCCCCTGGGTGCTGGGCAATCCGCAGGGACGCTTCGTGCTGACTCTCTATGCAGATTTCGAATGCCCGTTTTGCCGGGCCTATTTTCCAGTGCTCACGCAGTGGGTGGATCAGAACTCCGACGTGGTTCTGCAATGGCACCATTTGCCGCTACGCGCGCATGAGCCAGCAGCATCGACCGAGGCGCGCCTTGCCGAATGTGTCGGCGAGGCGGGCGGGAGCGCTGCCTTCTGGCGTGCGGCCCAGTGGATCTATGTCCACACGCGTGGCGATGGCCTGGGTTTGCCCACCGGCCTGCGCTACCCCGACGCCACGCCTGCCATTGAGCAGTGCCTGGCAAGCGATCGACCCAACGCGCTGATCCGCGCCCAGGCCCAGGCTGCGACGAAGGGTGGAGTGGCCGCCACGCCGTCGCTGCGTATGCAGGATCGCCAGACGCACCACGCAATCTTGCTGCAGGGGCCTGTCGAAGGTGATGCCCTGATATCCGCCATGGATATGCTGGCGGTCGGCGATCCCGTCGCCGCTTCCAGCAGTGCTTCCACCGAGATGCCTGTCGAGCTTGTCGGCGATATGCCCAGGTAGCCTGCAGGCTTTTATGTAGGGCTGTGTGGGAAAAGAGAACAATCGGGAAGTGGCAGTGCCGTGTTGTCTGTCGTGCCGTTTGTCGCAATGGAGTTGACTATCACAGTGAACAACTCGACGGTGGCACGACATGCTCATCTTCTCTCGCTTCAATGCCTGGTGCTGCTGGCTGCTCATTAGTCTGTGCGTGGCTTTGCTGAGTAACTTGGCCTTTGCTGCCGATGTCCTGGCTGTCGTCGATAGCCGGCATCCGCTGCAGGTGCCGGCGGGGGTGCGGATCATTGTGCTGGACGAGCCTGCACGCATCGAAGCGCAGTTGGCCGCCAACCTGCCCGCTGACCCTTCGCGCAGCGCAGCCATTGTGCGAGAGCGCCTGGAGAGAGGCGGTGAGGCGTTACGGCACCGGATTGCAACCAGCTATCGGGGCGTGGTCGATGCCTGGAGCCTGGGGGTTACCACGATCCCGGCGGTGATCGTGGATGGCCGCTATGTGGTGTACGGCGAGCCAGATATCGCCAAGGCGATTGCCCGTATCGAGGCGCACCGGAGCGCGCAGCCATGACGCGTGCGCGCCGCCTGCGTGTCAGCATCGCCGCGCTGCTGCTGGCTGCCACCTCGCCGTCCTTTGCGCTCAATACTGCGGCGATCATCGCTTCGGCGCTGTCTCCCGATTGCTTGGAGTATCGGGTGACGGGTCTTTGCTATTGGCTGTACTGCTCGTGGCACGGTTGCTCGGTGCGCACTTCGGTCAAGGTGCGTCATTACGTCCCGGACGCCGTGGTGTCGAGCTACTCGAACACCGGCGAAAACCCGTGGGTGGAGGTGCGTGCGATGAGCTTGCCCAACCCCACGGCACAGGCCGGCGGCGACGGCACATTCAACCATGACAGCGAAAACAATCTCGCCAAATTCAAAAATAGTGATGTCATCGGGCATCCGGGTGGCGAAGCGTTCCGGCAGTTTGCCGCAGGCTTTGGCTATAGCTGCGCGGGAGCGGGCACGGCTTTCATGCCCTATCTGCTCAGTACGCTCGATACGGTCGCCTGGCGCTACAACCTGCCCGAGATGGCATACCCAGAAGCGTTGATCCCCGGCATGCGCGAGATCGGCACCCGCACTGGACAGAACCTGTGGGGTAGCGTCTACCCGCGCGGAGGCTTCCTGCATCAGGTTGACGACTACGAGAGCGGCGCAGTCGTGGCGCAGCGTGTCGGCGACATTGTGACCCGACGCGGCCAGGTGCATGTCTACCAACCGCTGCTTGCGGGCTCCCATGATGGCTATTGGCCGGCTGGTGCCCTGGTCGAAGGTGACGCTTCTAGCGGCAAATGGCAGGAACTGACCCCCAGGCTGTCGAACTCGTGTGCAGTGTTCCCGCATGGCGATGTGCGCACTCAGGCGCTGCGCGGTGATTACGCCTGGGCGCTTTGGAGGCCATACAGTTGCTGCCGTCGCATGGGGCAGGTGTTCCTGGGCAGTACGGATTTCAACTGAGGTTGCAATGATTAAGTTTTGTGGACGGATGAATCTCTCGACTGGGACGTGTCGCCTGATGCGCACGGCGGCTCTGGCCGGGGTATTCATGGCGGGCGGCTTGGCGTGGGCGCAGACCGGCTATCAGACCGGTGGTTCCGTCATCGGCGATGAGGTGATGTACTCGGTTGGCGGCGGCAGTGCGGTCTCCATGGGCCGGGCGGCCGGCATGCGCTCGATCGGAGTCGGCGCAGGCTGGAACAGCAATTTGATCTGCGGCGACATGAGCATCACGACGACGCTGCGCAATCAACTGAACGGCATCACCAACGGCTTTCAGCAGATCATGAGCAACGTGATCCAGAACGCCACCAGCGCCGTAGCCTCGCTGCCCGCGCTCATCATCCAGCGCGCCGATCCCGGCCTTTACAACCTGCTCACAAACGGTGTGCTGCAAGCACGGCTGGATTTTGACCGCTCCAAGCTGACGTGTCGTGCCATGGCCGAGAAGATGGCCGACATGGCTGGCGGCCAACTCGGATGGAGCCAGATGGCCGAAGGCATGGCACTACGGGACTCGGTTGGGAGCGCGGACGCCGTCTCGGCTGTCGAGCAGGCTGAGACGCGTCGAGGCAATGATGGCGTCCCCTGGGTGGGTGGCGGCAATGCCGGTGGCACGGGCCAGCCCGCGATCCGGGTAGTAGGTGACGTGACTCGTGCGGGCTACAACTTGGTCAATGGTCGAGGCGTGGCCGATACGTCCACCATCTCGCCCGCCAATTGCGCGAGCCTGTCTTGCCAGACTTGGAGCTCGCCGCAGGCAGCCGAGGAGTGGGCCACGCGGGTTCTGGGTGAGAAGGAACAGCGCACATGCGATTCCTGCACCAAGACCGAGACGGTGCCCGGCGTAGGGTTGACGCCACTGATCCAGGAGGAATACGAGGCAAAGCTCGATGTTTTGCAAGAGCTGGTCTCCGGCTCACGCAAAACGACGTTCCAGAACTTGCGCGAGGCGGGCAGTTCTTCCTTGCCGATTACGCGTGGGGTTGTCGAAGCCCTGCGCGACGAACCCGACCAAGATCTGCTGTCGCGGCGCCTAGCCTCCGAAGTTGCGTTGTCCTCCGTCCTGGAGAAAGCGTTGCTGCTTCAGCGAACCCTGCTGACTGGCAAGAAGGAGCCCAACGTGGCGGCCAACGAACTTGCAGTCGATGCCGTGAACCGGGAGAGCGACACGCTTGATCGCGAGATCCGCAACCTCAAGACCGAACTGGAATTGCGGCGCGAGCTGGCGAACAACTCGCCCATGGCCATCATCCAACGTCACGGCACGCGCGCCGCCGGTTCTCGTGGAGTCTACGAAGGTGATCCGGTGCCCGACCGCCTTGACCAGTTGCAGAAGGGCAATTCCGGAGGCAACCCGTGAACCCGGTGAGCGTCAGTTGGCGGCGCCCACGGTGGTTGTTCGGCCGGCGGGTGGCGAGGGTGCTGCTTTGGACGGTGGTGCTCGCCGCTGCCGCCGCAGTCGCGAACATGGTCGGCATCCATCTCGTTGGCGGCGTGGCCGGCTGGAAGCGGTGGCTCGCAGCTACTTCGGGCTACTTCCTGGTGTGGCGACTGTGCCTGTACACCGCTACGGCCTATGGCTGGGCCTGGATGCGTCGTCGGCTGCTGGCGTGCGAGGCCGACGCGCAGGCACGGCGTCGTCTGGTGCGCAGCGAGATCGCCGGTATTGTCGCCATCGTAGCGCTGGAAGCCAGCCTGTTGATGCAGGATTGACGGGAAATTCGGGCCATGACGCTTTTCACGACCGACTACCTGGAGTATTACCTGACGCTGGTGTCCTGGGTCGTCAACAATGGCATTTGGGCGGTGCTGGTATCCAGCGGGGTATTCGCGCTACCCTTCCTGGCGATCATTCTTCAGGAGTGGCTCAGGGCCCGTACCGAAGGGGCCGATGAGGGCAACAAGGGGGCGCTCTCGGCTGCGCGCATCGAGAACCGGGTGTTCGTTGCTATTGTGGTCGTGATGTTCGCCGGCATACCGTTCATCGACGTAGATCTGAACACCATTCAGTATGATGGTTCGCGCTCCGCCCAGTGTCAGGTCAGCGTACCTCAACCTGCCGAGACGGGCTGGTCGCAGTCTTTCAGCACGCTCAATAACCAGTCGGCGAAACTGCCCGTCTGGTGGGCCTTCATGCATGCACTCTCGCGAGCCGTCACGGGTGCCTCGGTTGCAGCGATCCCCTGCGGTACTGATCTGCGGCAAATGAGGATGGAGATCGACGCGACACGCATCGATAATCCCGTGCTTGCCCAGGAGGTGGCAGACTTCACGCACGACTGCTACGGGCCGGCTCGTGCCAAGCTGTTCATGCAGCGCCCGCAGCTTGATGAGGCGCAGATGCACGATGTGAGCTGGATCGGTTCGCACTTTTTCACCGACACGGCCGGCTACTACGATAGCCATCGATCCAGCACGCCGCGTGAGGATTGGCCTTACGACAGTGACCGGGATGCGGGGCTCGCACAGAGCCCCGGTGGCGGTGGCTATCCGACTTGCAGGCAGTGGTGGGCCGATGGTGGCGACGGACTGCGGGCACGGCTGCTCGGCCAGGTGAACCCGAACCTACTCACGCGGCTGGCGGGTTGGGCTGGATTCTTGAGCCGGGCCGAGGTGGACGATTCCGTGATCCGGACGATCGCCTCGCCGCAGCAGCAGAAGCTCAACCGGGGTTCTATCTACACCGACTATGGTGGCCAGGTCGATAAAAGCGTACCGAACGTCGTGACGCGCGCCGCAGGCGACGTGGGAATGGCGGTCGGGGGACTGGCGGCGTTTCCGGCCATGGACGTGGTGAGGCAGGCATTGCCCATGGTGTTAGCGCTGCTCAAGATGGCGCTTGTCATCTGCATTCCGCTCGTGCTGGTCGTGGGCACTTACGATTTGAAGACAGTCATCACTGTCAGCATCGTGCAGTTTGCGCTCTTTTTCGTGGACTTCTGGTTTCAGCTCGCCCGTTGGATCGACAGTACGATCCTTGATGCGCTCTATGGCTGGGGGTTCGGCTGGAACCGCCCGGTTTCGAATTTCAATCCCCTGATGGGGCTGAACAACAGTTTTGGGGATATGTTATTGAACTTTGTTATAGGAACAATGTTCGTCGTATTGCCTGGGTTTTGGATCGCAGCACTTGGGTGGGTCGGCGTGCGAGCCGGAAATTTCGTGCAGATGATGACGTCCTCTACGGATGGAGCAAAGTCAGCAGGCGGCAAAGGCCCTGGAACGGTATCAAAGTCTCTTAGATAAGCATTTCGTGGGTGCCCCTAGTCTTCTTCGTAGGGGTCTCCGACGTCGATACGTATATCGCCTCGATACAAGCCAAATCCGGCAGGTCCAGTACGCCATTCCGTTTCGGGCTCATCCCACTCTGCATTTCGCGCAACCCAGGCTCCTGCGACAAGAAACACAACCAGCATAGCAAGCCAAAAAGCTGCATAGAGCAGCAATCCCAGCGCGGTTAGCTTGACCAACCACAGCAGCGCGACAGCTCCCGTTATTGGCACTCCTTGAGATGCCAGCCGCTTTGACACCTGCAACTCGCCGCGCGCGTAGGCGCGCCAGCCGAGGCCGAGGAGTCGGCCGAAGCGTTCTGCAGTGCTGATACGGGTTGTTGTGTCCATGGTCGTCACCTGCTGTCTTCTTGCCTCTAACTTGGGCCGATGCAATGCAAGCGCGGGAAATAGTTTCGGTAAGGCCGCACGTCGCGGCTGAGCACGCTCAGATTAGCTGCCGCGGCATGGGCGCCGATGTAGAAATCGGGCAGCGGAACAAGGCGTGTGCCGCCACCTCGACGGTAGTTCAAATACGCTTTTGCCGCCAGCCCTGCACAGGACCATGGCAGGGGGCTGCGCAGCGTGCCGTAGACGTCGAGCATCACATCCAGCGCTTCGATATCCGGGCCTGGGATCAGCAACTCGGTGTAGATCACCAGATTGATGTGCAGGGGCGCCTGTTCGCTGCATTGCTGGATCTGGTCCACGGACCACTCGTGCCAGTGGCTTTCTGGATCCATGCAGTCTATCCATATGTTGGTGTCGACCAGAAACCCCGCCGAGCCGTCGTACTTGGACAGATCAAGCATGTTCGTCATCCGGACGCAAAAACGCCATGATGGCCTCGCTGTCCATTTGCCTGAATGGCTGATCCAGGCTTGTGCGCACTTTGGCCGCCGCCGCACGGAGTGCCGCTCGACGGTCGTTCGTTCCCGTGCCAGCCTTCTGGATGATGATTTTTCCACCGTCCAGCACGAAGGACACCTGGCTGCCGGGCAGGATACCAACAGCGTCACGCAGGCGCTTAGGGATCGTGATTTGGCCTTTCTCAGTGACTTGCATGGTTGCGTTCCTGTAAGGTAAGAATTCTTACTTGGAATTCTATCTTAACGGGCAACCGACGTAAATGCTCCAAGTGTGTGCGGCTTTAGCCGGTGGGTTTCTGGAGGTTCAACGCTTATTGTGAGAGCGGGTTTCCTGCAGGGAAAGGGAGATGTGGAGGTTCGAAATCAGGTCGATGCCATCTTTCGGAGGTGCACCAAGTGCGGAGCAATACCAGAGGTATTCGACAACATCTAGTCGGCGTTCCCCTTGCTCCACCTTCTGGACGAAGGAGTGCGGCTTGCCCAAGCGATCGGCCAAGGTGCGCATGGTCAACCCCTGGCGCTCACGCTGTTCGCGCAACCAGGTGGTTAACGTCCGCATTTCAGGAGAATAAATGGTTCGATTCACCATGTACCTTTTATCGGTACACGGTGCCTGTACCCAAAACAGGTACAATGAGAGGCATCTCTGCTGGCTCATGCAGACGAAGGCAAACAGATAGATCGATGGAATGTTGGTCAGGGACTCCCCTAACCTGCTTAGCAAGTTCCGGGTGAATTCGGGTTTTCAGAGAGTCCCTCCGCCCGCGATTATGATTCCTGAACCGTTACAAATCGCTGTCTCCTCAGGTGCGTTGATGCCGCCACTGGCGGCTCTATTGGCTTGGCAGCGGGCCGAGGAGCCCGAAACGCCTGTACGACTGGTGGAGACCACGGTCGAAAATCAGCTGCGGGGTGTTGAAGATGGCCGCTACTGTGCCGGGCTGTCCCTGGACGGCCGAAAGCGGATCAGTTCTCTGGAAATAGCTGTACTGTGGGAGGATGTGCTGGCGGCAGCTGTGTCAGTACGATCCCCCTTGCTGGCCTTTTCCAAAATTCCTATCGCCCAGGCTGCTCAATACCCATTGGTGCTAATGGATATGGAAGACCATGCGGTAGTCAGTCAGCAGGTCGAACGTCTGTTGGTGTGTCCGCAGATCAAGCCACCTTCCCAAGAGTGGGTGCGCTCCTTTGACATGATGGCTTTGCTGGTTGCGGCCGGTTACGGTATTGGTTTCGGCGCTATGTCTCGCATCGTCGCTTTGCAGCCTATGGGCATCGTCATGCGCCCCTTGGCGGGTGAGCCCATTCCCGTACATACTCATCTTGTTTTGCGCCAGACGGAGCCTTCGCCTGCAGTGAGGCGGCTCATCAAGCGCGCTCGCGCGATTGGCGAAACGGAGTGGCTGAGGAGGTGAGCTTGCCGGATGCACCCCGTACCGTATTGATGGTGGCGCGTCTCTCTCTATCCGTCCTATACCAGAAGCCGTCGTAAAGGCTAAAGGGTCAGAGAGGCAAAGGCAAGGGAATGGGTGCAAGGGGAAAGGCCCTATCTCGAAAGGGCCAAAAGGCCTCAGGTTAGCCGGTTATCAGGACACCTACATGCTCCGTCTATTTCAGCGAAAACGGGCTCTGGCCAGGGCCGTTCTGTCGCCAGTGCCAGCCACCGTTTTTACAAAAGGGTTGCTACAGCCCGAGTCGGCCACATCATTGTTGGCTACGTCTCGCCGTCAGAAGTTGCTGGAATACATCTGGCAGCGCACTTCTCTTTCGCGCAGGCAGTTCGTCACCCTGTACCGCGTGCCATTGGAGCGCTACGCCGAACTAGTCCAGCGGTTCCCGGCCTCGGAGAGCCACCACCACGCCTACCCGGGCGGCATGCTGGATCACGGGCTGGAGATCGTGGCCTATGCGCTCAAGCTGCGTCAATCCCATTTGCTGCCCGCTGGCGCGAGCCCCGAGGACCAGGCGGTTCAGTCCGAAGCGTGGACCGCTGCTGTTGCCTACGCCGCACTGCTGCACGACATTGGGAAAATCGCTGTCGATTTGCATGTGGAGCTTGCCAATGGCAGCACCTGGCATCCATGGCACGGCCCGCTGCGAGAGCCCTACCGATTCCGCTACTGCGATGGCCGCGAGTATCGCCTGCACAGCGCCGCGACAGGCCTACTCTACCGTCAGGTGATCGACCGGGAAGTCCTTGACTGGCTCAGCGGTCACTCCGAGTTATGGGGGGCGCTGCTCTATGTCTTGGCTGGGCAGTATGAGCATGCCGGGGCGTTGGGTGAGCTGGTCATCCTGGCCGACCGCGCTTCCGTCGCCCAAGAGCTTGGCGGCGATCCGACGCGCGCCATGACTGCGCCTAAGCACGCGCTGCAACGCAAGCTGGTGGACGGGTTGCGCTACCTGCTCAAGGAAGAACTGAAGCTGAATCAGCCTGAAGCGTCTGATGGCTGGCTCACCGAGGATTCGCTATGGTTGGTAAGCAAGACGGTATCGGACAAGCTGCGAGCGCACTTATTGTCTCAGGGTATCGACGGCATACCCGCGAACAACACCGCAGTGTTCAATGTGCTGCAGGATCACCGCCTGTTGCAGGCCACGCCGGACGGAAGGGCAATTTGGCGCGCAACCGTGACTAGTTCAACCGGTTGGACCCATACCTTTACTTTGTTGCGGTTGTCTCCATCTCTGATTTGGGAACCCGCTGAGCGCCCGTTGCCATTTGCCGGTACCGTCGAGGAGGAAATGAGTGCGAGCCAAGCTAACAATCCTGGTTCAGATGCAGGCTCTGTTCCGGGGTCTACGACATGTGCCAGCAGCAGCCCCATTCCAGTGTCTATTGCAACATCCACAGAATCTTCTAAAGCACTTAGCACTGTGCATGACACTGCCTCTATTACGCAGTTGGAGGCTGGGGACGTAGTAGGGGACCTTATGGCGTTGATGGGAGAGTCTCCAGGTCTGGCCTCATCGCCAATGGAAGCGTCTGCGATAAAACCGTCGGTTCCAGCTAACCTGGCAGTGGCTGCTTCGACTGCTTTGGAGAGATGCGACCCACCTCAGGTTCCACCGGGTGAATGCTTTGTGTCCTGGCTGGGAGAGGGAATCAACTCTCACAGGTTGATTATTAACGATGCTAAAGCGCTAGTGCATATAGTTGACAACACAGTATTTATGGTTAGTCCGGGTATTTTCCAGAGATATGTCCAAGAATACCCAGAGATCGCTCTGGTAGCCAAGCAGGAGGATCAGCAGGGGTGGCAGTGGGTGCAGAAGCGTTTTGAGAAGATGCAGCTGCATCGCAAACAGCCTAACGGATTGAATGTCTGGGCCTGCCTGGTTACAGGCCCGAGAAAATCTCGACGGTTATACGGCTATTTGCTTAAAGATACCAAATTGCTTCATGACACACCGCCTAATAATCCCCATCTTTCATTGTGCTAGTGTGGGCATGGAGGCTCATGCTCTGGGTTTTCAATTCCCGTGGGTTCCCGTTCGTGCATGTGCGTCGGCCGATTTAAGGATTTCTGCCCTGGCCTGCTCCAGGCTCCCCCAACCTTCCACCTTGACCCATTTGCCGGGTTCCAGGGTTTTGTAGTTGGCAAAGAAGTGGCTGATTTCATCCAGCAGGGCCGGAGGCAGATCATCGCAGGATCGCACACCCCGGTACAGCTGGCTGATCGTGTCGTCGGGTACGGCGATGATCTTGGCGTCTGGGCCGTGCTCGTCCGTCATGAGCATGACACCTATCGTACGACTGGGGATGGTGACGCCGGGGGCCACGGGGTACGGGCTGATGACCAGTGCGTCCAGCGGGTCGCCATCTTCGCTCAGCGTGTTCGGGATGAAGCCGTAGTTGGCGGGATAGGCCATGGACGTGCTCAGGAATCGGTCCACGAAAATCTCGCCACTTGCTTTGTTCAGCTCGTATTTGATCGGCAGGCCGTGGGCAGGTATCTCGGTGTAGACGTTGATATGGTCGGGGATGTCGCTGCCTGCGGGAATGTCTTTGTAGCTCATGAACGGAGTTCCTTGCGTTGGAAAGTTGAAGATCCGGAAAGACCGGGATTCGGGGAGACGGGCCAGTATTGCAGGGAATGGTGTTCCATGGTCAATCCAGGCCCGCGGCTGCGGCCAGCAGGGTGGCTGCCAGGACAGCCAGGATATAGCCTGCGTACAGCGTCACTGGCCCGTGGTGCATGCGGGCGAGCTGCGCTGCAATCCAGGTGCCTGCCTTCACCAGTGGGCGCAGTGTCAGGCGGTCCACGATGTGGATCAGTTCGCCTTCCCGGTGGCGCGCCGTGATGAAGGCGCCCTGGCGCTCCACGCGCTCGGCCACGACGGGGCGCAGGATCTTGTCGAAGATCACGCGCACGGGTGCGGCAAAGGCAGTGGCGGTGTACGTCATCTCGCGTTGCAGCCGCACCAGGCCCGCGTCCCACAAGGTGCGCCGCATGACGCGGTGGTGATCGTGCAGCTTGCGTGCCAGCAGCCACGTCAGGAACAGCAGCAGGGCGAGCACGATGAACATGAATGTCGTCGACATGGCGTACACCACCGGGGTGTCGGCGCCGCCCGAATGCAGGATAACGAGGCCGCGCAGGGGTATCAGTCCACGTCCGATCTGCACACCAAGCTGGGTGAGATCATCCACCAGGCCTGCCGCCAAGTCCGGTGTGCCGTGCAGGAAAGCCGGCACCAGATCGCCGGTCGCGTCGGCTCCGGTCAACGATCCCACCAACCGACCCAGCAGCGGGATCACCCCCGTTGCCAGTATGCCCAGCGCGAGGCACGCGGCCAGCAGGATGCCCATTGGGATCGTGGCGCTCCTGGGCATGCGCCGTACATGCGCGGCTGCGTTCGAACGAGGCAGCCCGAGCAGGGCCGATGCCGGCAGCATGACGAAGCAGGTCACGGCCAGGCCCGCTGTCAGCGCCAGCAGCGCGCCGGAGAGCGCGAAGACAATGCGCGCGGGAATCGAGCTCAGCTCGACCACGCGCAGCAGCGATTGCAGAACCAGCCATTCGCTCACGAAGCCGTTAAGGGGCGGCAGCGACGCGATCGCGAATGCGCCGAAGAGGAACAGCGTTCCGAAGAGGGGCACGCGTCGCATCAGGCCGCCCATCCGGTTGAGGTCGTCCGTGTTCGTGGCTTCGCCAATGGCAGCCGCCCCCAGGAACAGCAGCGTCTTGTAGCTGGAATGATTGAGCATGTGGTAGAGGCCCGCGACCAGCGACAGGCTGCCCAGCACGGGGTGCCCCAGCGCGCAGAAGGCAAAGCCCGCGCCCGAGGCGGCGACGACGATGCCCAGGTTTTCGATCGAGCTTTGCGTCAGCAGCCGTGTCAGGCTGTGGGTGGCCAGGGCGTAGATGATGCCCAGGATCGCCGTGAGCGCTCCCGTGGCGAGCATCACCAGCGCGATGGCGGGATGGTGCATGGCGAGCGGCCCGTCGATCACCCATAGCGTCAGTACGCCCAGGTTCAGCGTGGCGCCTGAGAAGATGGGCAGCACCCCGCGCGGGGCTGCTGCGTAGCCGTCTCCCATCCAGATGTTGACGGGCAGGATGCCGGTCTTCACGCCGAAGCCGAAGAACGTGAGCAGAAACCCGGCCCAGGCGATGCCGGGCGGCATGTGCGCGGCGGCTTCGGCGATGCCGGCAAGCGACCAGGTCCCGGCGGCGTTCCCGAGCAGCAGCAGGCCGGCGAGCGCCGCCAGCGCTCCGGCTTCGGACAGCACCAGGGTGAGGAATCCGGCCCGTACGGCATGCGCGGAGTCGCCCCCCAGGAACACCAGGGCCACCAGCGACAGCGACATGATCTCCCAGGCGAAGATGAGGCTGGTGATGCCTGCGGCGACGAGCACCGTGATCATGCCCGCGAACAGCAGGGTGGTGAAGGCGAGGATGAGACGCGCACGGGCGGATGCGAAGCGCTGTGAATCACGCGCCACCAGCGTCACCGACAGGGCGTATACGCTTGCCGCGATGAGGAGAAAGAAGGCGCGCAGCGGATCGAGCGTGAAGCCAAAGCCTGGCAGGATGGCCAAGTGAGCGGCGCTGCTCGATGCGACGGCTCCAGTGGCCAGGATCGGCACGGCGGCGGTGGCCACCAGCGCACAGGTCACCCAATGGCCGATGAGAAAGCCTGCCCGCTGCGAGCGGCGGCCGGGGGCCGCCAGTGCGAGCAGCGTGAGAATCAGCACGGGATACGCCCAGACGAGCACGTTCATGGCTTGTCTCCAGAGGGCCTGCGAGCCGGTGCCGGGGATGCCGGCGACGTTGCCCCAGCCGACACCGTTGCGGATGCGCCGTCTTGCACCCCGTTGATTTCAGGGGCGGCGGCTTCGTATTGCCCGGCGGCGGCCCGCAAGCCCTGGATGATGGCGGCAGGCGGCGGCGGGCAGCCTGGTACGATGAAATCCACGGGGATGACTTCCGCCACGCCGCCCGCGCTGGTGAAGCTCTTGCCGAAGACCCCGCCATCGATCGCTTCGTCGCCGATCGCCACGACCCGCTTGGGATCGGGCATGGCCTCGTAGGCCTTCAGCAGCGGCCCGCGCATGGCTTCGGTGACCGGGCCGCCCACTAGCAGCACGTCGGCAGCGCGTGGGCTGGCAGTGACGAAGATGCCGAAGCGGTGCAGGTTGTAGGGCGGCGCGTCGAGCAGCCGTACTTCGCCGATGAGTGCGCCGTCAGCGCCGGCGTCCACGAAGCGAAAGTGCACCGAATGGCGGAACCGGGCCGGCAGCGGGCCGCGCGAGCCTTCCGTGCGCAGCACCCAGGATGCGTCGTTCTCGCCCCATGCCGGCGCGGCGGCCAGGCCGTGCAGCCGCACCGGTACCGCCCCTGGCGGCAGATCGGCGTTGCGCGGCCAGTGCAGGGTGCGGATGCCGCGTGCGAGGCTGGTCAGTGTCCAGTTGGCCATCAGCGGTCACTCTCCGCGACCGACAAGCCGAAGCTCGCCATGATGATGTGGAAATCCTGGAAGGCGGCGCCTTCCAGGGCCCGGTGAAAGGCGTGCCAGTTGCGGAACCCCGGCGGCGCGATACGCCAGCGGCGGACTCGCCCGTTCTCGTCCAGGCGCAGCCAATGGAAGGTGCCGCCCGCGGGGGCCTCGGTCCAGCCCAGCGCCGCGCCTGCGGTGGGCGGGCAGCTGGTGGCAACCGGGCCGTCGGGCAGCTGCGTGAGCAGGGTTTGGATGAGCGCCATGCTCGCGCGGATTTCGGCAAAATACACGCGCAGCCGGGCGTAGCCGTCACCCTCCGTCTCGCGCGGGATCTCGGGGGCGCGCGTCTTGTAAATCCCATAGGGAAGCGCGCGGCGCAGATCCACCGTGCGCCCCGAGGCGCGTGCCACCGGGCCGACCACGCCGTACAGGTCGGCGACCTCCGGGCGCAGCGTGCCCATCTCCTCGATGCGGTCCAGGTAGCTGGACGTGTGCACGAAAAGCCGCTCCAGCCGGGCGAATTCGTCGGCTGCATCCGCGATCCCCGTGCCCAGCGCGGCAAGCGCGCCGGCATCGGGGGACTGCGCCAGTCCGCCCGGGATGCAGACCCCGAACAGATAGCGGTGTCCGCACAGCTGCCCGGACAGGCGCAAGACCTGTTCTTCGAGTTCCTGCGACATGGATTTGCCGACCGCAAGCGAGGTGGAGCCGGCAAGTTCCGCGATCGTGGCGGCATGGTAGCGGATGCGCTCCAGCTCGGCGAATACCGCGCGCAGGACGTGGGCGCGCGGCGGTACCTGGCAATGGGCAAGGGTTTCCAGCGCGCGGCAGAAGGCGTATGCGTGGGCGAACGCGGCGCTGCCGCTGAAGCGTTCGGCCAGCAGCAGCGCCTGATCCGGCACCAGGCCCTCGGCGATCTTCTCCACAGCGCGGTATTTGTAGAACAAGCGGGTCAGGCCACCCAGGATCTGCTCGCCCGGAGTCTCCAGCAGCCACAAGCCGGCTTCGTTGTAGTCCGCCCAGATCGGCCCCACCGGGAAGGTGATGGCCCCTTCCTGCTGCAGGATGCGCCGGGGCTGCCAGGCCGCGCCGGCGCCCGATCCCGCCACGCGCAGGCGCGCATCGAAGTAGCGGCGCATGGGGGCCAGGCGCTCGGGCCAGAGGGCGTCGTGCAGGACGTAGTCGCCCAGGAAGGGGTGGCCTTCGAACGAAATGCCGAACAGATCCTCGGTCTCCCGTTCGTGCCATGCAGCCGCATGCACCTGCGAGCCGATGGCGGGCACCAGGGTATCGGCTCCTGCAGCCAGCCGGATCGCGATCAGGATGCTGTCCTGCGGCTGGTAGAAGAAATAGAGCAGCATGTACGAGTCGTCGGCGTCACGAGCCTCCGTGACCAGCGTGGCGAATTCGCATCCGAAGTTTGCAACCAGGGCGGCCGCGATCTTCCGCAATGCCGCCAGCGGCGGGCGCAGTTCTATCCAGGGCCCGGCATCCCAGATGCCCGCCTTGGGCAGCTGCGTGCGCAGCCTGGCCAGCAGTTCCGTGCGCGTACTCATGCCGTACCTCCCAGCAGCGTTGCAGCCTGCCGCAAGAGAGACAGCAGCGGCGGCGGCACATAGAAACCGAATACGAACATCGGGACGAAGGCGATGCCGACGGCCGCCAGGCTGGTTGCAGGCAGCTTGGCGTGCGCTTCGGCCTCGGTTGGAGCCGGCTCGCCGAAGACGATGCGGCCGATCTGGTACAGGATTGCCACGAAGGCCAGCACCAGCAGCGCCGTGAGCAGGCCGGTCGCCACATACTCGCCCGCGGCGAAGCCGGTGGCCACGATCTGGAATTCGGATATGAACAGCGCAAAGGGAGGTGCACCGGCGATGGCGAGGCCCCCCAGCAGCAGCGCCCAGCCGACGACCGGAGAGCGGTGCAGCAGTCCGCGCACGGCGGCGATTTCCTGGGTGCCGTAGACGATGGTGGCGAGCCCTGCCACATAGAAGCAGAACGACTTGGTGAAGGCGTGGGCGAAGAACTGGTACACGGTGCCCAGCTCGTGCGCGTTGGCGCCCAGCCCGCAGGCGGTGAGGATCACGCCCATGTGTTCGATGGTCGAGTAGGCGAACAGGCGCTTGAAGTCGTGCACCTGCAGGAGCAGAAAGGCGGCGGCTGCGACACTCAACAGGCCGGCGACCAGGTACCAGGCCTGCGGATGCAGAACACCGGGGTTGCGCAGCAGTGCGGGGTGGATGCGCAGCAGCATGTAGAGGGCGCCGCTCACCTCCACGCCCGAGAGCAGGCCGCAGATTGAGGCGGGCGCCTGGCTGTGCGCATCGGGCAGCCAGGTGTGCATGGGCACCAGCCCGGCCTTGGTGCCGAAGCCCACCAGCCAGAGCACGAAGCTCACCGACAGCAGGGCGGGCTTCAGGTACGGTGCCGCCGCGATGAGTCCGGGCCAGGTCACGGGCTGGCCGGCATCGTGCACGGCGTAGTACAGCACCAGCACGCCAAAGAGCGCGATCATGGCCCCCATGCTGGTGAGCGCGACGTACTTCCACGCCGCTTCGAGCGCTGTCGTGCGGTCTTCGTACGCGACCAGGAAGGCCGAAAATACCGTGGTAAGTTCGATGGCGATCCAGACGACCGCGAGGTTGGCCAGCAGCGGCACGGCCAGCATGGACATCATGAACAGGTTGTAGAGCGGCCAGTACGCCCGATAGCGGGGCGACGCTCCTTCCTGCTCTGAGTAATGCGCGGGGAGGTAGCCGATCGAATACAGGGCGGCCGTCACCCCGACGAAGGCCACCAGCACGAGATACACCGCCGAGAAGGCGTCGAGCGTGAGGCCGCCGTAGAAGGATTGCAGCACTGTGCCTTGTTCCACTTGTGCAGCAGCGGCCCACGAAAGAATGAATACGATGAGGGACGTCGCCAGCGTGATCGAGGGCGCCGCCCGGCGGCTGGACAGAGTGACCGCCGCGGCAATGGCCGGAACGAGCAGGATCCAGGTCAGCATCACCGCCGCTCCTTGAGCTCGGCCAGCAGCCCCACGCGGGTCATGCCCGTCACATGGTGGATGCTGCGGATCAGCAGGCCGATCACGAGCGCGGCGATCGGGACGTCCACGGCGGCGGCGACTTCGGCGATGATGGAAAGCTCGTTGACGATGGCGATCGAGGCAAAGAACGCGCCGCTTTCCATGACGAGGATGCCCATGAGCTGCGCCACCGCCTCGCGGCGCACGGCCACCGTGAAGGCGCCAAAGAACACGGCGATGAGCCCGGTGGGCAGATTCATGGCGGCAAAGGGGCGATCCGTGATCGCTTGCACCAGCGGCTGCGCCACGATCCAGGCGATGAGGGCGAGCACCGCGGCAATGAGCACCGAGGTGGGAATGGTGAGAACCTGGTCCACCTCGCGGCGTTCATAGATTTCGCTGCCGGCGGAATAGCGCAGCACCAGGGGCACGGCAATCACTTTGGTCGTGAAGGTAATGGCGGCGACCCAGAACAGGTGCACGCTGCCCAGGGCGAATCCAAGGACGATGGCGGATGCGGTCAACGCCACGGCGTGCAGCATGAACAGGTACAGGGTGCTCAGCATCTGGCGCTGGACGATGACGCCCAGGCTGAAGAGCACGAACAGCGCCGCGATGAAGCCGTTCAGGGCAATTGCGGTATCCATCAGCCTACCCCCACCAGGCGCACGCCCATGGCAAAGATGCAGATGACGAAGGCCGAGGCCAGGAATTCGCTGATGCGAAACAGCCGCAGCTTGGCAAGCGTGGTCTCGATCACGGCGAGCACGATGAGGAATATGAGCATCTTGCCCAGCACCTTGGGGATCGCCATGAGCACGTCGCCCCAGTGCGGCGTGGCCGCCAGCCCCCAGGGCGTGAGGATGACGTTCAGGAACACGATCAGCACCGCCATGAATTTCATCGCGCTGCCCCATTTCATGAGTGCCGCGCCCGTGCCCGAATATTCCAGGTTGTTGGAGTGCCCGATCATGGCGGTTTCGGCCTTGCCGCCGGGGTTGTCGACCGGCAGCCGCTTTTCGTCGGCCAGCACCAGCAGCAGGAAGGCGACGAATACCAGCAGGTGCGCGGGCTGCAGCATGCTGGCCCAGGACAGCGCCCAGCTGGCGTTCACGGTGTAAGGGATGGTGGAATTGGCCACGAAGGACAGCGCGAAGAACGCCACCATGTAGACGGGTTCGGCGAGGAACCCGACCATGCGCGTGCGGCTTGCGCCAATGGGCCCGTAGACGTTGCCCGTGTCCATGGCGGCCAGCGCTACGAAAAAGCCGCTGGCCGAAAACAGGAATCCGACGGCGATCATGTCGCCCGCGAAGGCGAGAAACAGGGGATAGTCGGTGAGTGCCGGAATCAGCATCACCACGAAGATCGGCATTGCAAAATGGACGATCGGGGCAAAGCGGAATATCCAGGTGCTTTCCCTGGAGACGATCTCGTCTTTGCCAAAGAGTTTCCAGAGATCGTAATACGGCTGGAAGATGCTGGGCCCATGCTTGCCCTGGATGATTTCTTCCAGGCGCGCCAAGACGCCTTCAAGCAATGGCGCGAAGGCCAGCAAAAAGGCAATCTGGATCAGATTGATAGCAATGAACCGGGCGAGCGGCTGCATATGGCTTCCTGACGGTTTCTGACTTCTTGTTGTTCGAATCGTCAGGAGTCATCAGCCTTGCGGCAGTTCCGGCCAGCGCCGTGGCGAACCCCATCGCCTTACGAATGAGCATACTACATGCGGTGCCAGTGTCAAGAGTCCGGGACGGAAAATGCACCGTTGAAGATCAGCCCGAAACCATAGTGCCAACTTCAGCGGTGCATGTATCTCTTGCGAGATGACTTTCTGGTCAATCGGATCAGTCTGTCTTCAGGCTGCCGGTGTCTCGGTTTGGGCTGCCTTGAGAAGGGGCAGCACTCGGCCGCCCGTGGCACCCGCTGGTTCTAGTACCGATGGTGTGTGCTACGTCGCTTGGCGACAGCTGGGGATCCTCGCAGACCCTTGTATTCGAATCTGCTATCCCAACGAGGGGTGATGATGATCTGGCGATTTCGTTCTCGACCGTGCATCGCCATTTTTGCGACAGCCAAGATTCTGTGGAGAACGTCCTGCATCTTGAATAGCCTCATATGAATGACCTCGCCTTTAGAAGTTAAGCAGAGAATCCGAATGTGGTCCCGCTCAGGCACGCTCTGCGATTGGTATCAGTTGGTGGCGTGCTTCGCCCGTATAGAGCTGCCGTGGGCGCCCTATTTTTTGTTCCGGATCCGCGATCATTTCGTTCCACTGCGCGATCCAGCCGATTGTCCTTGCAGCTGCGAAGATGCATGTGAACATGGATTTTGGAATCCCCAGTGCGCGCTGCACGATGCCCGAATAGAAATCGACGTTCGGATACAGTTTGCGCGACACGAAATATTCGTCCTCCAGCGCAATCCGTTCCAGCGCCATCGCCAGCTTGAACAGTGGATCGTTATACAGGCCCAGTTCGTTCAGTACTTCGTGGCACGTCTGCCGCATCAGCTTGGCACGCGGGTCGTAGTTCTTGTACACGCGGTGACCAAACCCCATCAGCTTTACGCCGGAATCCTTGTCCTTCACGCGTTTGATGAACTCCCCGATGTGATCGGCAGAGCCGATTTGCTCCAGCATGTTGAGCGCAGCCTCGTTCGCTCCCCCGTGCGCGGGGCCCCACAGGCAGGCGATTCCCGCCGCGATGCAGGCAAATGGGTTGGCGCCCGACGACCCCGCCAGACGAACCGTCGAGGTCGAGGCGTTCTGTTCGTGATCCGCGTGCAGTATCAGGATACGGTCGAGCGCCCGCACCAGGACCTCATTTCCGACGTAGGGTTCACAGGGCGTCGAGAACATCATGTGCATGAAGTTCGCGCTATACGACAGGTCGTTGCGCGGGTAGACGAACGGCTGCCCCAGGCTATATTTGTAGGCCATTGCCACCAAAGTGGGCAGCTTGGCGATCATGCGGATGGCCGATATCTCGCGATGCCGGGGATTGTTGATATCCAGCGAGTCGTGATAGAAGGCCGACAGTGCCCCGACAGCTGCCACGAGGATTGCCATCGGGTGAGCATCCCGCCGGAATCCCCTGAAGAAGGCATGCATTTGCTCTTGCACCATCGTGTGCATCGTGACCGTACGGACGAACTCTGCCTTTTGCTGCGTATTGGGGAGTTCTCCGTTGAGCAGCAGGTAGCAGGTTTCCAGGAAATCCGCGTTTTGCGCGAGGTCTTCGATGGAGTAGCCGCGGTATGCCAGCTCACCCCTATCGCCGTCTATGAATGTGATGTCCGATTTGCAGGAGGCGGTTGACATGAACCCCGGGTCGTAGGTGAACATGCCGGTTTGGCTGTAGAGTTTTCGGATGTCGATGACGTCCGGGCCCCGAGTACCTTTGTAGACAGGCAGCACGATGGCTTGAGACGAATCGGGAAAGTTGAGGGTTGCCGTAGCAGGCTGCTTGAAATCCATGTCGATCCTCAGATGTTCCAGCTATGGAGGACCGCCGGAGAACCGCGCGATGAAGCAAAACGAAGCCCCGGTGGCCACCTTTCCTGAAGTCGCTCCCGCTGGTGTCAAGGGGCCGATCCAGGTAGTGCCAGACATCATCAGCCAGACTGTGGCGGTTCAGGAGGATGTCATCTCCGGGTGCTGCAGCAGCAGAATACACGAAGCCTATGTCAATGACAAGACCCGAATTCGGCCAGCCATGCATTGGAATATTCTATCTCCTCGCTCACGTCGCGCCCCACCCAGTCGGGCAGTGTCAGATCCATGGGATTTTCGCTTTCCGAGAATTCGACCTCCGCGGTTGCAAGGCCTTGCAGCGGGCCCTCGTAGACGTCGACTTCGAAGGTCCGGGTACCAATGGGCACGAAGTATCTGGTTTTTTGCAAGCTGGATTTTGCCTGCCTGATGGCCAACTTTGCCATTTCCAGCGGTAGGGGAACCTCGAACTCGTCTCTGGACAATCCGCAGGCTTTACCCTTGAGGGTGAGCACTGCCTCTTCGCCGTCAAGGATGCGGATGCGTGGTTTTACTTTTGGCGTGCCATCATCTGAGAACAGAATCTGATCGAGCGCCATCCGGTCTTCGGCCGATACACGCAATGACAGCATCAAGCGGGCAAATTCCCCATTCAAGAAAATGTCCAGCTTGTATTCAGCATCCTCGCGATTGAATTCATAATGAAGGGCCTCTGGCAGAAGATAGGCCTGCTCGAAATGCTTGCGCGGTATTTCGGGAGATCCGAGGAAATCTGTACGCAGGACCAGGAATTTCCGTTCTATTTCTTTGTGCATGGAGATTGTCCTTTCCGATGGCGTGTCGAGTTTACGCGATACCCGTGGCCTGGATGTGCACGCCGGGACGAAACATGATGTAATGGCGCGGTGGGTGGTGGGGTTCACCTGGAACCGCCTCGTACTGAGGCCGATGACTCCTGAGAGATCGTTCCTGAGAACGAAAGTCTAGGGCAATGCCCCCCACTGCCGCCATTTGTGCAGCGTGTGCGGGGTGACTGGGCAGGGAGTCAGACCATGAGCGTCAGCCACCAGCGCGTTACAAAACTGTATCTTATTCGGCACGGCCAGACGGCTTACAACCGCGATGATCGTCTGCGAGGTCACGCCGATCCGGAACTCACCGACCTTGGTTACGAGCAAGCCGAAGCACTTGGCAGGATATTCGCCGGTGTGATGTTGTCTCGTGTAGTGTCCAGCCCGCTGCGCCGAGCACTGGACACGGCGCGACCCATAGCGTGTGCGGCGGGTGTGCCCGTCGAGATGGACGACGACCTGAATGACAGGGATTATGGCCGGTGGACGGGCGCGTCGCGGGCAGCCGTATTGCAGCAGTTCGGATCCGTGGATGCCGCGCCGGGCGTAGAGCCCTGGGATACGCTGTGCGGGCGTGTGATGCGTGCGTTCTGGTCCATGCTGGAGACCTCGACTGGTCCGGCTTTCGCCATGGTCGGCCACGATGCAACGAATCGAGTGCTGTTGACGGGCCTGGTCAACGAGCTCAAAGGAAAGGCGGGTCGGATACATCAAGACAATGGATGCTGGAATCGCCTCGATTGGAATGGGCATCGATGGGTATTGGCCGTGCTCAATGCGGTACCCCAAGACCACCAGCATCCTTGACCGGCATCGGCCGATTGCGGGGAGCTGCCCGGAGGCGTGGTACATGCCGGGTCGAGGGTTGTATCTGGTGTCAACGGTGTGGTAAGGCATTGCCAAGGCGGGCGTCATGTCTTAACATGACATCGATAAGGAGATGGCATTCCTCCTTCAAATTGCCTGACAATGGCTGATGATGCCTACTGATTTCATCGTCCGTATTACGGAATCGAAATTGGTGGCATGATGTTAACAATAACGACGCGCATTGCAGGATATCTGTACCGCCAGGTACACGACGGCTCGTCTGCAGACGATGTTCTCCGCCTCTCGGATGCCCTGATCACATCCAGGCGTCACACTTTCCCGACATCGAATTCGGCTTACGCACCTGGTGGGGCTCGAAAGTTTATTTTTCGGGTTCCATCGCGTGTCGTGGCACTCTGCCCACTGTATCTGTGCAAAGGCGTGCAACTGCCGAATTGGGCTGTCCGTACGGGTGGAGCCTTGTTTGCTTCCATCCGAACGTGGCCCACGGAGGTCTTACGGATACCGGCTTTGGAAGGGGCTGCGCCATGACACCAAAACTTGTCGTCAGAATTCCAGTTGAGAAACTGGTCAAACTTCGCCTCGATCTATATTCCGGAAATCATTTTGGGTTTTACACCCCCATTAAGCCATCGGAAGTGCGACAAGAGATGTTACGTCAGATAAAGACGGGGGAACGGTTTCTTGGCAAGATTTTTGATACGCGCACGATGCACGTCGCGCGTGTGGCTACGTTGGCCATTACAGGTTGGGACGAGCCCATCACGATCGATCTGAGAGCGTGCTCACGCGCCTGGCCCATGACTGATGGAAACCATAGGCTTGCGGCCGCCATATTACGAGGGGATATGTTCATCTCAGCATTTGTGCTGGGTGAGGCGCAGTTCACTCCTGATAACGTTTTGTGTCTGCCCAAAAATCACCGCTATGGGGGATTGGCGGGTAGCCAGCGCCTTTCTCCACATAAAAGACACAGGTCACCGTGGTCAGTCGGTCATTAGCTCGCATGCAGTAACAACGGCAGGTACGCTCGGATGTGTTCCAAAGATCGTTGTGTCTCCGATTCGGAATATCTAAATGGATCATTCTGCCTGCTATATGATCATTCATGGTGAGACTTTGGATGGCCGAAGGTTTCGACCTAGTGACTGGGCGCAGCGACTGGCGGGCGTGCTGTCTAGATTTCGTCCGTCGCATGCGGCGGAGAATCCATTTTCCTACTCGCCGTATGCGATCCCAGGCATGCTGGACGACATTCCATGCGTGTTCATTGACTACCGGTTGCGGCAGTTGGAGCCGCTGGCCTGGAAGTTTGCTTTTGATTTTGCAAGGAGCAATGGCCTCCAAATAACGGATGATGCTCAAATGAGATGATCGCTGAGTCCGAAGGTTGCGGGGTCGATTTATGGCTTCTGAACCGTAGGTGTGCTCAACCCATCGGTGGGTAATGGCACATGAAAGTGTTTCCACCAGTGCCGATCGCAGGTTGGTAAAGATAGATAAATACATTGGGAAAAATTATGTCTGTTTTGCAGGTTTATGAGAGCGCCCTGGAAACGCGAGGCTTTACAAGCGACCCGGCTCAGCTGCGAGCAGTTGAATCGCTTGAGCGTTGTGCGCGTGAATGGGTGGCGTATGAACGGCAACACTCCAATATTCTGAACAGACTGCTCAACCATGCTGATGCCCCGAGAGGCGTATATATGTACGGTGGCGTAGGGAGGGGAAAGAGTTTCCTGATGGATTGCTTTTTCAATGCGGTTCCATTTGAGTCGAAAACGCGCCTTCATTTTCACGAATTCATGCGTGAGGTACAACACGATTTGCATAAGCTGTCCGGAAGCCAGGATCCACTCAGTGTGCTGGGCGCGCGCATTGCTGAGCGCTATGGTCTTATCTGCTTCGATGAATTTGTGGTCAATGATATTGCCGATGCGATGATTCTTTATCGTTTGCTCGATTCGTTGTTTTCCCATCATATCGGTTTCGTCACTACGTCCAATTTTGCGCCTGATGATTTGTATCCAGACGGGTTGCAGCGGGAACGCTTCTTGCCAGCGATCGACTTATTGAAAGATCGGCTGGAAGTGATTTGCGTCGACAATGGTGTCGATTACCGCCGCCAAGTGCTGGAGGACACCACGATCTACCATACGCCGCTTGGCCCCGAGGCGGATGCTGCAATGGTCAAGATCTTTGACAGCTTGGCAGAGAAGAGGGACGAAGATCCAATTCTGCGTATTGATTCTCGCGATCTACCTGCGCGGCGCCGTGCAGGTAGCGTTGTATGGTTCGATTTTCAAGAATTGTGTGGCGGCTTGCATTCACAAGATGACTACCTGGAAATCGCCAGCCAGTTCCGCACCGTGCTGCTGTCGGGGGTGCCTCAGATGCCGGATAATTTGACCTCCGAGGCTCGGCGCTTCATATGGCTGATCGATGTGCTCTATGACCGGTGTGTGAAGTTGATCCTGTCTGCAGAGGTAGCCCCTGAGTTGTTGTACGTCAGTGGGCCACTCTCGACCGAGTTTTCTCGCACCGTCTCGCGGCTTTCAGAAATGCAGTCGCCGGAATACCTGGCTGCGCCGCGTCGAGAAGTCAATACGACTCTGGCATGATCTGCTGGCGTTGGCGGCCGGTCGTGCTTCTCCTTGCTGATACGGCTACCTATGGCGCCTGTTCGGTATTCTGATCTCGCATATGCGGAGGTATGGCGTGCGTGAAGCCCGCCACCGTGACTACTACTGTTCGACGCTCTCCTCTGGCCTCCCCCGGAGGTATGTGTTGCCTTGTGGGGCGTAGCTGGATACAATTCTTTAGAAAGCTCGGCGGTGGGGTTCGCCATAGACCGCTTCATGCATTTGAAGCCAATGACTCCTGGATGATCCGTTTTCGGAGACAGGATTCGTGAGCTATCTTGATCTACCCTTCCGTCAATACCCCTTGGGTAGCAGATGCGCTTGGTTCCCGGTTTTCGCCGTTTCGAAGCGAAACCGCAACATTAAGCGGTCCCGTCTCTCTTTTATCTACTGCCATTGCCATATTGCCTGGTCGCACCTTGCTGTTACCAGGCCGCCGCTGGTATTGCGTCAGCCCTCTGGAGAGAAACGATGAAAGGCTATGAAATTACGTTTATGGCGCCGCGCTCACGCCGCCATCACGGGGAACTTGTGCTGGACGCAGTTCTGCGAATTGCCAAGACATTGGGGATCAATCGCCACACCCGGCGTACCGATACTGAGAGTGTGGGAGAGAATGATCGCTCGCATTCGGCGCATTTTTTTGAGCTTGCCGATGAACCGGAAGAACTGACGTTCATGTTGGAAGATGGCAAGAGCGATGAGCTGATGCATGCGGTCGAGGCTGCGGGCCTGCAGGTGTTTTGCATTCGCCAGCCGGTTGAATACTTCCGACTGAACCCCAGTGCACCGGCAAACCCCGCGTAGCGACTTCGTACGAACGCGGATAGTGCATCAGTGGATACATGGTTGGCTCTCCGCAGATCAAGCTCATCAGTAGCTTCAGTAGGCACTGATGTTGCGGGGGCGATCGATTTGTCGCCGCGCCATTTATTAGATTTCAGCTAGAAGAGAGTCAAACCATGAACTTGCGCCGTGTGATGCTTGATGTCGATAAGGCCCGGGCACGGCCCGACATGATTGAAATTGCTGCCGCCATAGAGGCCTCTCCAGGTGTTCAGGCAGTCAACATCACGGTCAAGGAAATCGACGTGGAAACGGTCGGCATGGAGGTGACGGTGGTCGGAGAACACATCGACTACGACGCGCTCATCACTGCCATCAACGATACCGGTGCGGTGGTCCACAGCACTGACGAAATGGTCGCAGGTACCCATATCGTCGAGCATGTGCCGCGTGCGCGATGAAGCGGCATAGGTACAAACTGTTGCTGCCAGTGGCGCTTGGCCTGTCCGACGGGATCCTGAACACCCTCATGCTGGCGGCCAATCGTCTGCAAGGCGACGTGGTGCCGGTCACGCTGTCGCTTGCGTTTCGCATTGCCGCAGCGAGCGCGGTCGAAAGCGCATTCATGCTGTTCGTGGCTGGCTATGCGCAGCTGCGTGGGGAACTGGTGCACGCCGACCGGCAGCTCAACGTCCTGGTGCGAGGACGCATGGCCAGAACGCGCCAGGGGCGAGCCGCCCTCCTGGAGGCGGCGTTCATGGCATTAGTTGCGGGCATGTGTTCGTTCGTGGGGGCGGGGGCGCCACTGTTTTTTGCGGCGGCGACAGGGGTGAGCGGGTATCCGGTCCTGGCGGTGACTGTCGTAAGCCTTGGCGTGCTTGGGATCTCGATTGCGCGGGCCGCGCATGGCCGTCCGATCGTATGGGCAGCCGCCATGCTGGCGGGCGGTTTCGTGGTGACCGTGATCGGTGTCTATCTTCACATAGTCTGAGATTGGGGGCCGCAATGAGGCCACTTGAACGACCCGGCGAAGGGCACTCCGGATCCGCAAGCCGTATCGCTTACCGCTTCGTTTTTCTCATCGGTATCGTCAGCTTTTTCGCGGACTCTACCTACGAGGGGGCCCGCAGCATCCTGGGGCCCTATCTGGCGGGTTTGCAGGTCTCGGCGCTGGCGGTGGGAACCGTCACCGGGCTGGGCGAGCTGCTGGGGTACGGGCTACGTCTGTTCTCGGGCTGGCTGGCCGATTCCAGCCAGCGGTTCTGGCTCATCACCATCATCGGCTATCTGCTGCAAATGTCGGCTGTGCCAGCGCTTGCGCTGGCCGACACATGGCCCGCGGTGGCGGTGCTCATCATCCTCGAACGGGTGGGCAAGGCCATCCGCAACCCGCCGCGAGACGCCATGCTGTCGCATGCCGCGGCTCAGGTTGGCGGCGGCTATGGCTGGGTGTTCGGGCTGCACGAGATGCTGGATCAGTTCGGTGCCGTCGTCGGTCCGCTGGCGGTGGCCGCAGTGCTTGGTCTGCAGGGAAGCTACCGCGAGGCCTTCGCTGTGCTGGTGATTCCAGCGGCCTTGAATATCGCTTTCGTGTTCCTGGCGCACCATCTTTATCCCTCGCCCGAGGACATGGAGCGGCAATTCGCTTCCACCGGCTCCGACCAACTGCCTCGGGTCTTCTGGATCTATCTGGCAGGTGCAGGGCTGGTGGCGATGGGGTTTGCCGACTATCCCCTCATTGCCTATCACTTCGCGCACGGCCACGCCGTGCCCGGCCAGTGGATCGCCGTTTTCTATGCCGTTGCCATGGGGACGGGCGGTGCTGCCGCGCCCGTGTGCGGGCGGCTTTTCGACCGTTACGGATTCCGCGTGCTCATCGTGCTGACGCTGGCGGCCGCGTGCTTTGCGCCACTGGTCTTCCTGGGTGGGTTCTGGGGCGCGCTGCTGGGGGCCTGCCTCTGGGGGCTGGGTATGGGCGTACACGAGTCCATCATTCCGGCAGCGGTGGCGCCCATGGTTTCTGGGCGCATCCGGGCATCGGCCTTCGGTGCCTTCACAGCCGGCTACGGCGTGTTCTGGTTTTGCGGCAGCGTCGCCATCGGAGCGCTATACGGCCAGTCCGTCGACTTGGCCGTCCTGTTTTGCCTGGCGGTGCAGCTCGCCGCCGTGCCGGTTTTCCTGGCCGTCGATCGCCGGATCAGGCGCCCTTGATCGCTTCTTCGGGCAAGGGGTCGGCTGGCGGCGCATCCTGCCCAGCTGGCCCCTGGGGGATACCGTCGCCAGGCGTGGTTGCGCCGAATATTTTTTCGTACAGATCCGCGCCGTGGCTGGTGGCAAGCGGCGCAGCCACTTCCAGCCGGAACGTGCGCTGGCCGCCTTCGTCGCGGTGCGCCCGCAGGAACGTCGCGTCGGGCCGGTGTTCCTCGTACAGGACGCGGGCGAATTCGTACAGGTGCGAGACTGAAAACACCTTGATCCGATGCGCCAGCAGGGCGTGCGTAACCTGGCTGGAGATTTCCGAACCTTCCCGTTCGTTGGTGGCGGCAAAGGATTCGTTGAACAGGATGAGGGCGTCGGGCTGGATGTGATCCACGATGGCACTCATGCGTGCGAGTTCCTCGTCGAGCTTGCCACTGTTCATGCTGGTGTCCTCTTCGCGCTTGTAGTGCGTATACAAGCCGCGGAACAGGTTGGCGGCGTACGATTCGGCCGGGACAAACAAGCCGCTGGCCATCATCAGTTGTGCGAGTCCCACACTGCGCAGGAACGTGGACTTTCCACCCTGGTTGGCGCCGGTGATGACGAACAGGATCTTGCCATCGGCATTGAGATCGTTGCCCACTGCGCGCTGCGGTAGATGCAGCGTCAGACAGACGTCATACAAGCCACGACAGGTTAGGGTTCGCTCCCCGGCGGGTGAAGGCCGTGGAAAGCAGACCGGCTCGTCCTTCTGTGCCAGCTGTTCGCGCAGGTTCAGGCACGAGACGTAGAAGGCGAACTCCGTGCGCATCATGAGAAGGAAGCTGAGAATGTGTTCGGTCGATTGCGCCAGTGCGTTAGCCACCAGGTTCACGCCCCGGTCACCCAGCTCCGAGAGGGCTCTTGCCCCATTCTCGTCGCGTGGTGCCAGGGTGAATGAGTAGGAAGGCGGCTTCTTGCCGAAGGTGCGCAGCAACCAGCTGTGTGGCGGGGCTTTTGGTGTGCACAGGACATAGTCTTCCCCGCAGTTGTCTTCCGCCAAGCGGGCGCTGATCAGCACGCCGTGGCGAAATTTCAGTGTATTCAGATGCGTCTGGATGGTCTCAAAGTAGTCGTCTCCCAGTTCGTGCTGCAGCATGGTGAAGAACCGGCGAAAGCCCTCGGAGGAAAACGTACTGGCCTGGGCATCAGCGATAGCGCGCAGCTGCTTGAGCGCCGTCGCCAGTAACGTCATGACTTCGACGGAGTGATGCAGGACGCCACTTGGATAGTGGGCCAGCCCCCAGTAGTTCTTATGCTCGGCTTCGATGGTGTCTACGGCAAGCTGATATAGCGAGCGGGCGACGTCGGGATGATCCAGGCAGTCCTGCAGCACGGCCTGCCGGTACAGGACCTCGTCCGGTTCGCTACAGCCCGCGAGCAACGCGGTGCGGGAGACCTTGTACAGGAATTCGTCTTCCTGTGCCATCGCGTGCAGCAGCGTTTCCAGCTCTAGATCCTGCACCAAGTCTGGCTCATTCCATGGCAGGGGCGTGTGTAGGTCAAAATCGCGGTCACGATACATGAGGAATGCTTTCATGATGGCAGCCTCTCTTCCAGGTCGTGGGCTTCGATGCGGTATTTATGGGCCAGCGACAGCGCATAGGACTTTCCGTCCGCAGGCCGACGAACGACCTTGTAGGTTCGTTGTGCGGGGTCGTCGGGCACGATGGTGCTCACCATGCTGACGGTGGTGTCGCTCAGGTGCGCGAGCTCGTCGATGAAGGTGACACAGACGCACAGCAGATCCAGCTGGACGATTCGCTCCAGGATCCGACTACCCAGGAACAATGCGTCCTGCAGGGTCGTGGACGTGAAGA
The DNA here is from genome assembly GCF_040276085.1 of Castellaniella sp. FW104-7C03. Lineage (NCBI taxonomy): Bacteria > Pseudomonadati > Pseudomonadota > Betaproteobacteria > Burkholderiales > Alcaligenaceae > Castellaniella > Castellaniella sp. FW104-7C03. Next base: position 361,587 of record NZ_JBELOK010000002.1, on the reverse strand, counting down.
TCTCGTTCATAATGATGATGCTGTCGGGTGTCGCGCCCTGCAGGATGCGGTGGATGCGCACGAGATCGTCCTCCAGCTTGCCACGCAGATTGCGGATGTCTTCCTCGCGCTCGAAGTGCGCGAAGAGTCGGTCATAGAGGAACAGCCTGGCAGCGTTGCCGGGCACCGGCAGCCCCAGGTTCGCCAGATAGTGCAACTGGCCGAACGTCCGGGCGAAGGTGGTCTTGCCCCCTTGGTTGGGCCCGGACACGATGAAGATGCGCTCTTTGTCGCACAGGCTGAAATCGTTGCGCACGATGGATTTGCCCTGGTTCAGGAGTTTGTCGGCCAGGGCAAGATCGTAGGTGTCTTGAGCAAACACAGTCTTGTTCACACGACCCACTTCGGGATAGCAGAAATCCAGCCCCTTGCCACGCAAGGTGTTCATGTAGTCCAGGTAGGCGGTGTAGAACTGGACTTCGCGATCAAAAACAGCCAGCGTTTCATCCAGGTAGCCCTGATGCTGCTGGCAGAAGATATCCAGTTGCGTGAACACCTCCGGGAACAGCTTGGACACGAATTCCAGCACCTGGGCTTCGATGTGGTTCATATCCGGCAGATCGTGAAATTTAACTCGGTAATCTTTCGCTGCCCCTTGACGGAATTTCTCGAACGTGGCGGAAACCTCGGCGCTGTAGTCGCTTTCGCCTTGGTACTCAAGCACTGTGAAGGTGTCGCCCTTGATGTGGATGCAGTAGCGGATCGATGCAAGGGCGCTGCGGGCGGCCTTTGCATCTGCCACCAGTGTCTGGAAATTCGCGCCCTGCGTGTAGTTGTCTGCATGGGCTTTTAGCGCTTGCATGCCGCGGGAGGTAAATTCCAGTTTTCCAAGGTCTTGCGCCAGGGCCTGGACGGCTTCGTAGTATTGTTCGGTTGCGCACAGAAACCACGCTTGTTTCTGCAAGGGGTAGTACAGCTTCGCAGCCTGTGTGAGGCGTGCACGCATCGCTTGCAGTTGTGTGGCGAAAGTCATCAAGGAGGTATACAGGGCGGGCCGTTCCAGGTCGTGCATGACTTCTTGCCGGTAGGCCACGCTATCCGCCTCATCCAGGGAGCGATAGAAGAAAGGTTGCAGGTTGTATTCGCCTTTTTTTGCGGTGATGTGGCCGATGATCTGATCCAGATTCAGATCGGTGAAGAACTCTGGCACCTCGGCCTGTTCACGGGACACGCCGTCTTGTGGCCCGGGATACAGCACGCTGAAAGTGATCATGATGGTGCTCCTTTTCTTGTTCTTCCAGGTTGGTTTAGGCTGGTAGCCCCCGTGATGGAGTGCTCTCTCGGCCTTGGAGCTTGTCGGGTCGGGAGACCGCGGCATTTGCATGTGTCTGCCCAAACCGTGGAAAGGCCGTCTTCCCCGCGAATGTGGCGCTTGCACCCAGTTGGCGTTCGATTTCCATCAGCCGGTTGTATTTGGCGACGCGCTCGCCGCGCGCCGGCGCGCCGGACTTGATTTGGCCGCAGTTCAGAGCGACGGCGAGATCCGCGATGCTGGTGTCCAGTGTCTCGCCCGAGCGATGTGACACCATGCAGGTGTACCCTGCGCGCAGAGCCATGCGGGCGGTGCCCTGGGTCTCTGTGATTGTGCCGATCTGGTTGGGCTTGATCAGGATGCTGTTGCAGCAGTGCTCGGCCAGCCCTCGGGACAGGAAGCGCGGGTTGGTGACGAAGAGATCGTCGCCCACGACCTGCACACGTTCGCCCAGCACCGATGTCAGGTGTGCAAATCCTCTCCAATCATTGTCGGCGAGCGGGTCTTCGAGTGAGACCAGCGGGTAGCGATCCACCCACTCTGCCCAGTAGGCCGTCATTTCTGCCGAATCCAGATCGAGCTTGTCGCGTTCCAGGCGGTAGCGCCCGTCGGCAAAGAACGAGGTGGCTGCAGGATCCAGGCCCAGGCAGACATCCTCCCCCGCCTTGTATCCTGCGCGCTCGATTGCCTGCATCATCAGGCCCATGGCGGCTTCGTTGCTGGGCAGCTCCGGTACGAAGCCTCCCTCGTCGCCTACGTTCGCGGACAGCCCTTTGGCGACCAGCAGGTCGTGCAGAGCGTGGTAGACCTCAGCTCCGCATCGCAGTGCTTGCGCGAAGGTGGGCGCCCCCAGCGGCACAAGCTTGAATTCTTGGAAATCCGGCCCGTGCGTGGCGTGCTTACCACCGTTGAGAATGTTGAACATCGGGACGGGCAGTATGTGGGCATCGGATCCGCCCAGGTACTGGAAGAGCGGCAGGCCGTGGAAGGCCGCAGCGGCCCGCGCGCACGCCAGCGACACACCCAGAATTGCATTGGCACCCAACTGAGACTTGGACTCGGTGCCGTCCAACTCGATCAACCGAGTGTCGATCTCGCGCTGGGAGTCAGCGCGCATGCCCCGCAGGGCTTCGAGGATAGTATCGGTAACGTGGGCAGCGGCTTGCCACACACCCTTGCCACCGAAGCGCGTGTTATCACCATCGCGCAACTCGTGGGCTTCGAAGGCGCCGGTAGAGGCCCCCGAAGGTACCCCTGCGACGGCAGTGGTTCCATCTTCGAGCGTGAGAGTAACTTGTAGCGCGGGGTTGCCGCGCGAATCTAGGATTTCGTTGGCAGCCAGATCAGTGATGGCGCAGGAGCTGTTGTGCATGGGTCACCTTGTCATGAAAGGTCTTCATGCCCGAACCGCAACACGCACAAAAATGCCTACGGGTTCCGGTTCAGGAACGCGTAGGCATTATTAGTCAGCCTGTCTGCTGACAGTTAGGGGAGAATGCCATCTCCGTCTGATTACCACTGTAACATCATTCCCGAGATGAGGCCAGACTGGTGACGATGCCTGAGAATGTTTACATTGCGCGGAGGAAGCACCATTGCTAAACTATACCGTACTGGCAGTAGCTTTTTCTCGGAGATGGCATTCTCCATAAACCGCCGAAACCTCTTCGGCTGATGATGCCTGCAAGTTCCTGAACGGGAACCGCAGGCAATGCTCGGATTCCGTTTCAGGCCTCGAATCCACATTTTCAGGCCTTATGAAAACGATCTGCAGCTTCAATGCCTTTCCCTCATTCTACGAGTATCCGTCCCTTCCTTTTGCGTGGAGTCATTCATGATCCCCGCCGTGATCGGTATTTCGATCGGCGCGGCACTGGGTGCCTTATTGCGCTGGATATTGGGTATGGAGATGAACAGCATATGGCCAACGATTCCGCTGGGGACCTTGGCTGCGAACCTGATGGGAGGTCTACTGATTGGCTTGGCGAACGAATTTTTCGCCGGCCACGGTGGTCTGCCCCCTGTATGGCGCCTAACGATTATCACAGGCTTCTTGGGAGGGTTGACCACGTTCTCCACGTTCTCTCTTGAGGTCAGTACGCTATTGCAGCAGCGAGAATTGGCTTTTGCGGCGCTGCAGATCGGCCTTCATGTGGCAGGTTCCATTGCCCTAGTCCTGGTCGGTATTGGGCTCGTTCAGTATCTAACTCAAGGGTGAATCGCTATGACGACGCAATGGAAAACGCTTCGGGATGGTGACATCATGAAAGGCTATCAACTGACCTTCTATACGCTCCAAAGTTACACCCACGAGCATCGTCCAGTTCATCAGTGGTTAATAGAGCTTGCCAAGTCCATGGAAATCCAGGGGGCGACGGTTCTTACAGCCCAAGAAGGCATTGGCGCTCATCACCGCCTGCATTCTGCGAGGTTTTTCGAGTTGGCCGATCAGCCGGTCGAGGTTGTGATGGCCGTTTCGGCGAGTGAGTGTGATGATTTTTTGGAGAGGCTGCGCTTGGAGCCCGGTTTACGGGTCTTCTATTCTCGTACGCCGATTGAATTCGGCACGATCGGGGTCACGGAAGATTAATGTCTCAGTCTTTGCGTCAAGCCTGAATTCGGTTTTCTGATGTGGTGGATTTTATAGATTAAGGTTCCGTGCGGTTTGTGTGGAAATAGGTGCAACAGTCACTCGCTAGTGGGGCGTTTGATTCTTGAGTTGCCTCCACAGCGAGTGGCGGCTCCCGAGTTTTCCTCATAGGTTGCAGGGTGGGATGCAGCGGCGGCCTTGCCCCGAAATTTTGGAAGCTCTAATGGAATTGCGACATCTTCGTTGCTTTATTGCGCTTGCAGAAGAACTCCATTTCACTCGGGCGGCTGAACGCTTGCATATTGAACAGTCCCCCTTGTCGAGATCTATTAAAGAGCTAGAGGATGAACTGGGAGTAGTTCTGTTTGACAGAAATAGACGAGGTACTCTATTGACGTCCGCAGGAACTACATTTTTACAAGACGTCCGCAGGATATTCATTATTCTTGAACAGGCGCGAGATAATGTGACAGCGGTCGCGGCTGGCTTCCGAGGAAGCATACGAATCGCGATATCTGATGGCGCAGTGGGGCCGCAATTATCTGAGTTTCTAGCACTATGCCGGAAGGAGGATCCTGATGTTGAGATACGAATGTCGGAGATGCCTCTGGCTGAACAGCTACGGGGACTGCGATCCGGTGACGTAGCGATTGGTTTCGCGCATACGGCAGATGTTGGTGGCGACATAATTGCTGAGCCGGTTTGGCGGGAACCATTGGTACTGATCGTACCTGCGCGACATCCGCTACTTGTGTATAGAGACGTACCTCTACACGAGTTGAAGCATTATCCGCTGGTGCTATGTGATCCCCAGATGTGTGAAGGGTATAGTCGTGAATTGGAGCGCCTGCTTCGTCCGTTGGAAGTGGAGCCAAATGTTGTTGAGCATGTTTCCTCTCTGGATATGATGCTCACGTTGGTCAGCGCCGGCTATGGTATTGGCTTCACTACGTCAACGAGGTTTGGCCTATGTAGGCGTTCTGAAGTGGTGATTCGCCCGCTCGCCGGAGATTCCGCGGTGATGACGACATACCTATTGCGGCACGCCAATACAGATTTATCTGCTTTGTTAGATCGGTTCATTTTTCGCCTCCGCGCGTGCGCAACTGATCAGGGATATTCCCTGACTCAAACATGAGTTCTGCGAGGGACAGTCCTGATTAGGGCTTTCTTGGTGGAAATTACGAGACCTACAGCTGTATGAGGGGTTTGGCTATTAGCGAGATCAAAGCCGAGATTGGCTACGACTATGGGACGTGACTGCTTCAAAGCGGTATTGCTGGAGGGGCTGGGGGCCATACTCATTGTCGTGCCTTGGGTGCTGGCCGATGCCTGCTGTGGTTGGGTGGTTGGAGAGGTTAGTCGCCTGCTTCGTCATACTGGCTATTGGGATCATCATTAATGCGTATGGAGATGGCGCAATGAGTATGGGGCGCTACCTTGCACTCGTCCGCCACGGACAAAGCCAATACAACGCTGACAACCGATTCACCGGCTGGCGCGATCCGGCGCTGACCGCTCGGGGCCTGGCTGAAGCCTCGGCAGTCGCCGTGCGCCTACGCAACATCGGGCTGCCCATCGATTGGATCTTTTGCTCGGCATTGATACGCACCCGCGAGACGGCTGAGCGTGTTGCATACGATCTTGGCCGTCCTAACTTACCGATTACCTCGGATGCGGCGCTCGATGAGCGTGATTACGGCGAGTTGACGGGGCTGAATAAAGATCAGGCATGTGCGCACTGGGGTGAGTCACAGGTTCAACGGTGGCGTCGCAGCTATGATGAGGCGCCGCCCGGGGGTGAAAGCCTGCGGGATACCGCTGCCCGTGTCCTGCCGTTCTATCTCCAGAGGATCCTGCCGGCGGTCATGCGCAATGACGCTTCACTGATCGTGGCCCACGGCAACAGCCTGCGCGCTTTGGTGATGGTTCTGGATCAGCTGTCGCCCGAGGCCATTATCAGCACTGAGATAGCCACTGGTGAGCTGCTCGTCTACGAGTTACGACCTGATACCACTGTGTTGAATAAGCGACGATTTACCTCCTGAGTATCCCTCGCACTTTGTACGGGCTCGGGGTATTTTTCCGCAGCCATGGCTGCATCTGAGGAATGGGCAGCGCAGGGGGCTCTCAAGGCCCACTACGCCATCCCCTTCCTATGCGCGCCGGCCCGCGCCACTTAAGAAGGTGCGTGCAAGGTATCCATCTCAAGATCGGGTGCCGGTGAAGTGCCGCCGTTGGTTGGCCGCCACCACTCAGTGTGGTGGCGTGCTTTGTCATGCATGCCGCTCATGCTGAAGGGCATCGGTGGCAGCAGGGAGCATATGGCTACGGCCCCAGCGCTGAGGTGAAAACCCTCTGACCGTGCGCTTGGCGGCCAACAGCTGGTGAACTGAGATCCAGCCGAGTTCGAACGCCTGGGCGCTGCCGGCCATGTAGATTCGCCAGACGCGGTAGGTCTGTTCTCCGACCAACCTGATGGCTTCATCGCGGTTTGCTTCAAGGCGCTCCACCCAGTGCGCCAGCGTTCGAGCGTAGTGCGGGCGCAAGCCCTCGACGTCGAACACCTCAAGCTGCTGAGACTCCATTGCCTCAACGGCCTGGGCTATCGTGGGTAGTTCTCCGTCGGGAAATACGAAATGGTCGATGAATTCACTGGCGCTATCCCGCACAGATTCATCCCCCGCGCGCGTGGCGATACCATGGTTCAGCACAAGGCCGTCATCGGCTAGCAGGCGCTGGATGGTGCCGAAGTACACGGGCAGATTTTGGACACCGACGTGCTCGAACATGCCCACTGACGCGATCTTGTCGAATATGCCTTCACCCGGGATGTGGCGATAGTCCTGTAGGCGTACATCGATCGAATCTTCCAGGCCTAGTTCGCGTACACGCTCGCGCACATACTCGAACTGCCGCTCACTGAGGGTCACGCCAGTGGCTTTTACGCCGTAGTGGCGCTGCGCCCACAGCAGTAATGCCCCCCAGCCACATCCGATGTCGAGGAAGCGATCGCCAGGCTTTAATTGCAATTTGCGGCAGATGAGATCGAGCTTAGCTTCCTCGGCCTGCTCTAGGGTTTCCGAGCCCGTCGGAAAGTAGGCGCAGGAATAGACCATCTGCTTATCGAGCCACAGACGATAGAACTCGTTGGAGACGTCGTAATGGTGGGCAATAGCCCTCTTGTCGCTGTCCGGGGTATGTCGCCGGACGCGCCAGCCGATAATGCGGCTGATGACACGCTGCTTTGTGCTGCTCGCGCTTGCGAGTTTGATCGCCGTGCGAACAACATCCTGTGCTGGCCCTTCAACGTCTATGTCGCCTTGGATATAGGCTTGAGCGAGCGCTCCGAGATCGGGCGGAATCAGCCTCAGTGCCGCGCTTGGCGTGGGGAAGTGCAACGTGACGGCAGCAGTGCCGCTGCCTAAAGTTTCACTGCGGCCGTCCCAGAACTGCAAATTCAGCGTCGAGCCGCAATCTACAACAAGCGGGCGCAGTGCCTCGACAATAGACGAAGAAGAGATAGATGAACCCATGGCAATCCTCTTGCAATACAACCGGTTACGGTGTGTTGGAAGATCCGGAAGCAGAGAGACCGCCTGGCACTGCACTCGCAAGTTCGCCAGCTAACGTGCCCGAGCTGCATTCGGTGGCGTTGACTGGTATGCGAGAGACGTTGCACCTTGTCATGACAGCGCTACACACCCGGATCATCAGGTCTGTAGGCATCATCAGCCGGCCGGCGATTTCCCTTGGTATGGCGCCAAGAGCGGAGGAATGCCATCTCCTATGGATCATTGTAGCTTGCACAAAACGTATTCATCGCTGTCGGCATGTCTTTTATTCATGCGTGCTGATGGGCAACGGACCAACCCCGGAAACGCCGCACGGCATCACGTTCGCGGCCAGGGGCGCCGGATGGATCCGCCAGAGCATTACGCAAAGCCTCCAGTCGATTCGTGTGTAGTTGGCCCAGGAACGGTCGAATCAGGTTGGGCGATGCGACCGGCAGGACGTGCACCAGATGATCCAGGCATAGGCCATATCCATGCGCCAACAGGTTGCGGTAGCGTGTATGGTGCATCAGGTCGAGGAAGGCCGCCGAAGCTTGCTCCAGGGCGACGGCCTCTGCCTCGCACCCTTGACAACGTAAGACAAAACGCTTGTCCTTGGCGAGATGCAACCCGGTTGAGTTTGAGGCCTTGCGGCGTCGGTGGCGCGGTTTGTACCAGCTTGGCCGGGGCTGATCCGCAAGGGCCAATATGCGGATGATGTTCGCCAGTTGCTGGCGCGACTGCTCAGCCATTCCCGAAAGCGCAAGGGCTGCAATGCGTGCGAGCCAATCGGGTCGCCCTAGTTGACTCGCGTCGAACACATGGTGTTTGCAGCATGGTGCGAATAGCCACAAGCATCCCGCCGCCTCGTTCTCGACCGCCCACCGAAGCCCTTCCAGCCAGTGGGTGTGCGCCGCGCCCATCGCTTCGCAGATCGGACAAACATCCGGATTGTCCAGGATATCCTCAATCGGCATGTGAGCATCACCGCCGTTGACGCGCTGGAGCGCGTCCGTCTGATGCGGGACGGAGGCATAGCCCAGGAGGGCTAGAGCGCGAGGCAATCCCGCATCCGGCGCGCGTTCCATATCCTGATTGGCTATCGCCAGTACATCAAGGTACTGCCGAATGGCATGTCCACGCGGTTCTACCGGCAGCTGCGCAGTAAACATCTGGAAGTGCGGTTCGCATAGCAGTGCTACTGTGCCGAGGGGCTCCATCGTCTGCATCCACCGCTTGCGGATAGGTGTCAATGCCTTGGCCGCTGCGGCTTCTTCCGCCGAGCAAGCCGGGCAGCGGCGGGCAGAGCGAAAGAACAGGCGCTCGCAGCGTTCGTCGGTTACCGACTGGTGAAGCAGCGGCAGTATCCTTTCGGTAGCTGCGCGAAAACTCTGTGCGACGGCCTTCGCGTGCTTCGCATCCGCCGCCAATACACGGCCATGTCGGCTGCAAAACCCCAGATCTTCAGAGATCAATTTTGCGATTGTGGCGGTCGGTGCGTTTGGGGCAAAGACCTTGTCGAAATAGTGTGCGCCAGCACCTTGCGCCGCAATGCAAGCTGGACAGTGAGGGTTTGCCGAAGGCCAAAGCGTTTCCAGCACGCTTCCGTCTACATTCACCGCACGATGGTGTACCGGCAGTCCTTCAGGCATTGCTTGCAATCGAGTGATAACGCGCCTGGAGGCCAGCCAGATCAATGCCGATCCGTGCCGCTCCCTCGCAACGGCCGGCGCAGGCTTGGGAAAAGGCGTTGGACAAATCCACCAGTGCCCGTTGGCGCCAGTCTTGGAGCTGCTTCAGATCCTCGCCCAGTGCCGCCTCCAGCCCAATGAGTAGGCGCTGATCGCGAGACAAGGACCATCGCAGGTGCCACCGAAACGCCCATGGTCCCAGGCTTGCTGACCAAGGACGAGCAATAGCTTCAGTCTGTGGCAAGTTCCCCGGATCGAAGGTCGGCGCCGTATCCAGGTCTGCCACATGCCAGCGGAACTGGGGGCCCGGAGTTCGTGCCAGCAAGTCGCTACATTGCAGGGCGAGAAGCTCCAGTTCTCTCATAACTTCATGGCACACGCTCGTCATGCGCGCTTCAGCAGATGCTGCAAACATCGGTGCGAGCTCAAGCGTGGTCTCTCCACTGCTCCATGCCAGCTCTGCAGCGTTATTCACCACTTGGCGGATGATGCGAGCGGCTTGTATGTGTGCTTCCAGGTCGCAATCACCCATTGATTGTGATGCAGTGGCGAGTAGATCGAGACCTTCGCGCTGCGCCAGCAAGATGGCCTCGTTTTCATGCGATGTCTCTGTGTTGGGGCTGGAGTCCGTGCGGTTGAGTCGCGCCAAGCGGAGGGCCATGGCCCTCGACAGATGTGCTCTCTTGGTATGGAGTGATGTCTGCCGCAGCGCCTCGCGGCGCTCGAGGCAGGGGGCAAATCCTCGCTGCAGCCAATCGTGCCAAAGCGCGGAGTCCTCATCGCCAGCACTGGTCAGGAAAACCGTAGGCTGCTGCTCGTGCCGCGTTCCAAGATGCTCCAGGACATAGCCAAGAATGTCCCAGCGCTGCTGGTCGGTCAGTCGGTCAGCTTTGTTCAGTAGCACGATCGCCTGGGAGCCCTGCTCAGTCAATGCGTCTACCAATGGGATCTCGCTCATGGTCAGCGGCCCGGTGGCGTCAATTACCACCAGTGCGACGTCGCACAAGGGAGGATCCATTCCAGGTGCCCAGGGCGGCGAATCAATCAGAACGATGCCGTCGGCAAGGTGCTGCGACGGCAGCTCGAAGGACAGCCGCTCCACCAGCTTCTCATTGCCGGGGTTGTAGCGATCGGATGCGAATGCCGCCAGCCTGCCTGGCATGACCGGCTCCGACACGGAATTAGACAGACGCACCACTCCGCAAGCGCGGGCCCCATAGGAGATATGAACGGGAACGACACTGGTGGGCATCACACCCACCGGCAGCAGTTGCACCCCGACCAGGCGGTTGATCAGCGAAGACTTGCCCGCGTTGGACAAGCCGAGCATGGCGATGACCAGGCCAGGTGCCGACTCGTGATCAGCAAGAGCCGTCAAGGGTGCATAAAAGTCGGACAGGCCGTGTGCTCGCGCGATACTGAATAGGTATTCGAGATTGCGGTCATCCGAGTGGAAGTTTGCGTCGTGCTGTTCCAACGGGCGCAGCATCTCGTCCAGCGGTGCTAGCAAGTGCGCAATAATGCGGCGTAATTCCGCCTCAGTATCATCAGACGATCGAACTCTTGCGGCCTGACTCCCGGGCGTTAGTGCTTCCACCGCGGCTACTGCCTGGTGTACGGCTTCACAGCACGCCTGTAGAACGCTTCCTGAAGGAGGCGGAATGGCTAGTCCGTGGCGGCCAAGGATATCGCTCATGGCACCATGCAGACGTTGGATATCTTGCGCCAGCCTGCGCTGCTGAAGGGGCGTAATATCTGCATACCACGTCTGCAGGGGCGACTTCTGCGACTGTAGAGCCAGGAGATACGTCAGTCGGCCAAGGTGATCATCCAGCTGCATCAACGTGGACAGCAGACGCTGCCCGGTACCGCCGTCCAACTGGTCATGGCGTGAAGCCGGTACATGGTCATGCATCGCCGCCACACCCGCTCTGCTCGTGATGTCCGATAGATGCACGACGCCCACATGAAAGGCGAAGGCACCTGGTCTCGGTTGACCAGAAGATTTTTTCCGTATGCATCTACGCGACCTGCAAGTGGAGTACACAGATCAGCGGGCGCGGCGGGCGACGGCCTGCAACGTCCTTGATCAGGATCTGCAGGCATCATCAGCATCTTGGAAGTGCAGTTTTCCCAGACCTTGCATCTGGGGTGGAGGTATGCCATCTCCTTGTGCGAAGTATAGCAACCTCCAGGATGCGGCTGGCGCGAAAGTTGATCGTGCAGGCAGGAGTACAATGCCGGGAACCGCGCGGGGCCACTTTGCTCAGGAGAGGTAAAGGCAAATACCGTGGTTAGCGCTACGGTATCCTCCCGCCGACTGCTCCGCATGGCTCTCCGTGCATAGGTCACATGACAGCGGCCTCGATGGGCTTCGCTGTATGAAGGTACACACCCAGGATGGTCTGGATGGTGGCGGGCACGTTGGTCGGCGTGACCGCATCAATTGCCGCGCGGTCGCCCAGGTCAGAAAGCGGAGTCGTCAGCATGCGGTACAGATCCCACGAGTCTGCGTGTGGGCACAGGTTCATGAGTGTCTGAGCCAGATTGTGCTTGAGCGGCACCAACTGCCAGTCGGGAACGCGTTGTCCCCGGTTGCCCAAGCTGACGGCCAGCAGCTTGCCGGCCTTCAACTCGCGGTTGATCTGATCCTTGGACTTCCCGGCCAGCCTGCCGAACAGTGGAACCGGCAGATTATTCGGTGACTCATAGATCGCCAGCATTTCCTCACGTTCACGCTGGATTGTGGAGACTTTCGGTTCGGGGGTATGAGTTGGAGCCGGCGGCACCTGCGGTAGTCGCTGGAATGTATTTCCGCCATTGTTCGTGGTCACGATAATAGGCGTAGCGGCTATGGGTGGGGTGCTGGATGGAATAGGTCCGATGGGTAGGAGAGCCTCGTTCCCTGTTTCCGCCATCGCTGGCACTCCGTCAATGCGAATGGTCAGATGTGCGCTCGCGGCTTGCACTTCGCCCTGTTCGAGCAGGTCTAGGCGGTCAGCCCAGTCTTGCATCATGCGGCGGCGCGGTTCCACATATCTGGCATGGTTGTAGGCGGAACTTACCTTGTCTGGATCGGCATGGGATAGCTGGCCATCTACCCATTTTGGTGGATAACCGATCTCGTTCAGGGCTGTTGAAAGGGTGGCTCGGATGCCGTGGCCGGTCAGCTGCTCCGCGTAACCCATCCGACGCAAGGCGCTATTGAGCGTATTTTCGCTAATGCGTTTGTTGAGGTCACTGCGGTGTGCCAGCAGGTAGTGTTGTGTGGGCCGCATAGCGCCCAAGATGTAGCGCACGATCTCGATGGCCTGGATGGACAGCGGCACGATGTAGGGCGGTATGTCTTGCGGGTGTTTGCTGGCCTTGCGCAATTTGCGTTGAAGCTGCTTGACGATTTCAGGGGGAATGACCCATAGGCCACGATCCAGATCAAATTGATCTGGTGTCGCCAGGCGTAACTCGCCAGTACGTACGCCAGTCAGAAACAGTAGCCTGATCCCGAGCTGGGTTTGCCAACCGCGCGGATTGTATTGCCTGAGTTTTTGGAGAAAGTACGGTATTTCTGGCAGCAGTAGATATGGATTGTGGGCCACCGGCAGTTTGGGTTCAGCCACCACGCTCAGATCCGTGGCTGGGTTGGTCTCCAGCCCCTCTACGGTGACGAGCGCATAGCGGAACAGCTGTCTCAACCAAGTGCGCACCTTTTCCGCAGTGGTGAGAGCCTTCCGTTGTTCGATTCTTGCTACGACGCCCAGGAGTTGGGGGCGGCGGATGTCGTAGATCGACATCTTCTCAAGGCTGGGCAGTACGTCCTTTTTGAAGATGCGTTTGATCTGCGAGAGAGTGGTATTCCTGCCTTCCTTCAGTTCTTTACTGCGATGGGTGAACCAGGCATCGAAGACGGCCTTGAAGGAGTAATTGGAAGCAAGCTTGATCGCGTGCTGCTTTTGCTTGCGGTCGACGTAAGGATTGATGCCTTTAGCCACGAGGGCCAGGGCTTGGTCACGCAGGATGCGCGCTTCACGGAGACTGACCTGTGGATAGCGCCCCAGTATGATGCGTTTTTGCGTACCTAGCCAGTAGTAGCGCAGCTGCCACGATTTTCCGCCAGCGGCTGAAATCCTGAGGCCAAGTCCGCAGGTGTCGGTGAGGGTGTAGATCTTGCCAATCGTCTTGGCTTGCCTGACGGTCAGGTCGGAGAGTGCCATTTCGAGCTCCCAAGTTGCGACTTAGGGCCAATGCTCGTCGTGACTCCCGCCTGGCTCCAGCAACTATCCGGCATCTGTTCCACCCGTATTTTGATGCCTCATTTGGGGACTCAAAAACGTTGGCTGTAGGTGGATTCCAGTGGCGTTCGCTGGAATGAAAAAAGGGGCGAAAGCCCCTTTAATCAAGAACTTACAGACGTCAGTGGATGTCTGTAGATCATAATTTGGAGCGGGAAACGAGTCTCGAACTCGCGACCTCAACCTTGGCAAGGTTGCGCTCTACCAACTGAGCTATTCCCGCGTTAGCTATCAAGCTAAGCCACGCATTCTATATCGCATTTTTTTGTCTGTCAAACCGGTGAAGGCTTTAAAGACCCGTGTTTTGGTGGGTTGCCCCGCGTTGCACGGATACGAGAACTTGCAGGAGCGAAACTATACGATATCCTTGTTGGCCCTGTCAAATGCCCTCAGGTGCGGGGTATGCTTACGCTTTTGCTGACTTCTCGGGCTGCCTGGCAGCCTGCTGCCAAATATGTCGCTTGCCTTTACGGAACAGTCTCTACAGCCGTGCAATACGCTGGGCTTGCCTGCCCGCGCCCAGGTTGCGCGGCTGGAAGATGAAGCTGATCTTCCTTCACTCTGTGGCCTGCCTGGCGCGCCTTTATTTGTACTGGGTGGCGGCAGCAATGTCGTGATGTTGCCGCAGCCTGGCCATCGGGTAGTGCAGGTGGCCCTGAAGGGGATACGGCTGTGGCAGGAGACAGCAGACTACTGGCTTATAGAAGCCGCGGCGGGTGAGCCTTGGCACGCGTTTGTGGCGTATTGCTTGCAGCGGGGGTGGCCAGGGCTGGAAAACCTCGCGCTCATCCCTGGTACTGTCGGTGCGGCACCGGTGCAAAATATCGGGGCATATGGCCTGGAGCTTAGCGAGTGTCTGCACTCTGTGGTGGCCTGGGATCTTTATACAGGGCTTGAAACTATCTTGCCGGCCGCCGAGTGTGGGTTTGGTTACCGTGACAGCCGCTTTAAGCGTGATGGCGCCGGCCGTTGGCTGATCACACGGGTGCGCTTTGCCCTGCCCAAGCAATGGGTACCACGGCTGGCATATCCCGATTTGCAGCGCTATGTGGTTGATTGGGGCAAGGCAACACCCACAGCCTTGCAGGTCTTTGATGCCGTCTGTGAGATCCGGCGGCATAAATTGCCCGATCCGGCAATGCAGGGCAATGCAGGCAGTTTTTTCAAGAATCCGGTGGTGGACGCCGAGCAGGCGCAGGCGCTACGCCGGCAGTTTACAGACTTGCGTGCCTACCCACAGGCCGATGGCCGCGTGAAGCTGGCTGCTGGTTGGCTGATTGAGCAGGCAGGCTGGAAAGGGCGCCAGTTGGGCCCGGTGGGGATGCATCCACGCCAGGCGTTGGTATTGGTAAACCATGGAGGTGCCTGCGCAGCCGATGTCATGGCGTTGGCGCAGACGGTGCAACAGGCTGTGGCAGATCAGTTTGGGGTGGCGCTTGAACAAGAGCCGGTAATGCTGGATTAATCAGCTGGCCAGCACATCCTGCATGTCAAACAGGCCGAACTCTTTGCGGGCCAGATAGCGTGCTGCGCGCAGGCTGCCCTGGGCATAAGTGGCACGGCTGCTGGATCGGTGAGTGATTTCGATGCGCTCGCCGGTGCCGCAAAAGTAAACCGTGTGGTCGCCCACAATATCGCCGCCGCGTACCACCGAGAAGCCGATATGGCCGGTTTCGCGCGGGCCGGTGTGGCCGTGGCGGGCCCAGTCGGCAACGTCGTCCAGCGGGACGCCCCAGGCGTTGGCGACGGCCTCACCCATGGCCAGTGCAGTGCCCGAAGGCGCATCTACTTTATTGCGATGATGCGCTTCGAAAACTTCGACGTCGTAGCCGTTATTAAGTAGCCGTGCAGCCATATCCAGCAGCTTGATGGTGGCATTGACCCCCACGCTCATGTTGGGCGCAAAGACAATGGCGGTTTTTTGTGCGGCAACCCGGATGGCCTGCTTGCCCTCGGTGTCAAAGCCCGTGGTGCCGATGACGCATTTCACGCCGTGGGCGGCACAGATTTCAAGGTGTGCCAGTGTGCCCTCCGGGCGTGTGAAGTCGATCAGGCAATCGGCCTGTGACAGCGCGTTTACGTCATCGGTAATGACTACCCCGGTACGTACCCCGGCCGACTGGCCGGCATCTTGCCCCAGGGATTCACTCCCTGGGCGGTCGAGGGCCGTAGCAAGAGTGAGGTCGGTGGAGTTCAGTACGGCCTCGATCAGCATGCGGCCCATACGGCCAGAGGCGCCAGCAATTGCAATCCGCATGGTTATTGAGCCTTGGTGGAGTCGGGAGTGGCTAGAGGCAGCACAGTGCCGCCGGAGGTTTGGCTACCGGTGTTTGATAACCCCGTATTGGGGGCAGTGTCGGGGCTGATGCCAGGAGAGGCGGCTTCACGGGCCGCGTCATCTGCGCGGCTGGTGTCGTCGGATGATATGGCGGTTTTACCTGTATCGGCTTTTTGGAAAGGCTGGCGGTTGGGTTGTTCATCGCCCGACCAGCGCACCAGCAGGTCGTTCTCAAACCAGACGGTGAAATTGCGCAGCTCTTGGGAGCCATATCCGGGCTGGTTGTAGTACGGGTAGTCCCAGCGCTGGGCATGGAAGGCGTCTTGCAACGTGGGCGTACCCAGGATGAACCTGACCTGATCGCGTGTCATGCCGACTTCGAGCTGGGATACTTGCTCGGAGGTTATCCAGTTGCCTTGCTGTACTGCAGCCCGATAGGGAAATCCCCAGTTGGTGGTGCCGCAGCCGGCCAGAACAATGGTTAGCAGGCTGGCTGTCAGGCAGATACCCGCCTGGCGGGAAAAGTGACTTGCTCGGATACGCACAAAAGCCCCCATAGTGGATCATCGGCACGCAGATTGCGGCCACCAAAACCGCTATCATAAAGGGAATTCGAATGGACGCATGCACGTGGCGCTTAATTCGTCATTGTGCCGGCTCCTGTTTTAGCGTTACCAGTGCGCTTGCTTTCTGCGGCAGTACCCAGGATACTTCAACCATGAACGATCAGATTGAGCTCAAAAACATGGGTCTGAAGGCGACATTTCCGCGCCTGAAGATCCTGGATATTTTCCGCAAGGCTGAAACGCGCCACCACAGCGCCGAGGATGTCTATCGCGCATTGATCGCCGAAGACGTCGATATCGGGCTGGCCACGGTGTATCGTGTGCTGACGCAGTTCGAGCAAGCCGGCATCCTGCTGCGCAGTCAGTTTGATGGCGGCAAGGCGGTCTTCGAACTCAACGACGGAGATCACCACGATCACCTGATCTGCACCAATTGCGGGCGCGTGGTCGAGTTCTCGGATGAGGAAATCGAAAAACGCCAGGTGCGGGTGGCCAAGGATAACGGCTTTATTCTCGAGAGCCACCATATGATGCTCTATGGCATGTGCCCTCAATGCGCCAAGCAGAAAAAGGCCTGATGCCGCTTGCCTGGTGCCGGCCACCAGGCAATTTTCCTGACGATCCTTATTGCGCCGACAAGCGCAGCATTTCTCGGGCGTGATCCCGTGTGGCTGCGGTAAGTGTCAGGCCGCCCAACATACGGGCGATTTCTTCGACGCGGGCGGATTCGTCCAGGGTCTGGATGCTGGATCGCACCTGTTTCTGGCGGGTGGCCTTGCTGACCTGATAGTGATGCGATGCGCATGCCGCCACCTGGGCCAGGTGGGTAACGCACAGCACCTGATGGCGATGCCCCAGTTGGCGCAACAGACGGCCGACAACCTCAGCAACCGCACCCCCGATACCGGTATCCACTTCATCGAAAATCAGGGTAGGCACTCGTGCAGCCTGGCTGGCAATCACAGATAGAGCTAGCGAGATCCGGGCAAGCTCGCCGCCTGAGGCTACCCGGGCCAATGGGCGCGTGGGCACGCCTGCGTGGCCGGCAACCAGGAATTCGGTGGTTTCCAGGCCATGTGCCGAGGGCTTGCATGCCTGCAGGGCCACTTCGAAACGTCCCCCTTCCAGAGACAGGGTTTGCATGGCGGCGGTTACCTCGGCCGAGAGTTTCTCGGCGATGGCCTGACGCGCCACGCCAAGGGCTTGTGCGTGTGTGTGATAGCGGATTTGTGCCGCCTGGCATGTGTTTTCCAGTGCCTGGATATCCTGGCCGGCTGCGGCGTCCTGCAGCTTGGTTTGTAGCGACGCATGCAGGGCGGTGAGTTCTTCGGGCTCGACATGAAACCGGCGGGCGGCGGCAAACATTTGGCTCATGCGGGCATCTGCCTGGGCCAGGGCATCGGGATCCAGTTCAAGCCGGCTGGCGTAGGCCTCCAGGCCAGAGACGGTTTCTGCGCAAAGGATGCGAGCAGATTCGAGCGTCTGGCAATGTTCTGCGAGACGCGGGTCGTGTCGCGTGAGTGATTGCAGGGTCTGGATGGCAGCCTGAATGGCCTGGGCTGCCGAGGCGGATTCACCCTCCAGCGCCTCGATTGCCTGGCCTGCCCCGGCCAGCAGTGCCTGCGCGTGGGCAAGGCGGGTCTGGCGGCTGCATAGCTCGTCCCATTCGCCTTCCTCGGGAGAGAGCTCATCGAGAAACTCGACGTCCTGTTGCAGATGCTGCAGAACCTGCGCTTGCCCGGCGGCGTTATCCTGGGCTGCCAGCAGGGCAGCTTGAGCCTCACGCCAGACAGTCCATGCGTCGGTGACAGCCGCCACCTGCGCCTGCAGGCCGCCTTGATCGTCGAGGATGCTGCGCTGGCTGGCTGCGTGCAGCAGGCTTTGGTGGGCATGCTGCCCATGGATATCCACCAGTAGTGCGCCAAGGTCGCGCAATTGCCCCAGTGTGGTGGGCGAGCCATTGATATAGGCCCGGCTGCGACCCTGCGTGTCGATAATGCGGCGCAGGATGATCTCGGGGCCTTCGATGGCTTGCTCGGCCAGCCAGTGGCTGGCGCTGGGCGGTGCATCGAAGATGGCACTGATCTCGGTGCGGGTGGCGCCTGTGCGGATCAGGCTGGCGTCTCCGCGGCCCCCCAGGGCCAGCGATAAGGCATCGATAAGAATGGACTTGCCGGCCCCTGTTTCGCCCGAAAACACGGTAAACCCAGGCTCGAAGCTGATTTCGGCATGGTCGACGATGACGAAGTCGAGAATGTGCAGGGTGCGCAGCATGGTGGTTAGCGGCTGGTTTCGTCCGGGTCGTCCCAGGGGTGCAGCATGCGGTTCCAGTTCAGCTTGCTGCGCAGTGTCGAAAAATAGCTATAGCCCTGCGGATGCAGAAACCGTACCCGGTGTGGGCTGCGCCGGACAACAATCTGATCGCCTTCCTGGCAGTTGGACAATGCCTGCATGTCGAAGTGCACGCTGGCACCGGACTCTACCCGGCCCAGGGCCCGGATGGTGATATTGAGGTGGGAATCTTCGGGCAGGGTGATCGGGCGGTTGGACAAGGTTTGCGGTGCCACCGGCACCAGTACCAGGGCATTGACCTGAGGGTGCAGAATCGGCCCGCCGGCAGACAGGGCGTATGCCGTGGAGCCGGTTGGCGTGGCGATGATCAGGCCGTCGGCGCGCTGGCTATGCATGAACACTCCATTGCACTCTACCTTGAGCTCGATCATGCCACCGCGGCCTGCGCGGTTGATGATGACGTCGTTGAGCGCAAGCCCCGAGGCCATTTCCTGGTTGCCACGCAGCACACGGCCTTCGAGGAGCACGCGTTCGTCTTCGACGTAGGCGCCGTTGAGGATGCCGGTGATGGCTTGATCGGCGCTGTCCAGAGGGATATCGGTGATGAACCCCAGGCGTCCGTGGTTGACACCGATCATGGCGACGTTTGTGGTGGCCAGGCGGCGGGCGGCCGCCAGCATGGTGCCATCGCCGCCCATGATGATGGCCAGATCAGCCTGCTGGCCTATGGCTGTGTAGTCGGCCAGCGGGAAATCAGTAACGCCGGTATTGCGGCCGGTTTCGGCTTCGATGAGCACCTTGCAGCCCAGTGCCTGCAGCACGGCACCCAGCCGTCTCAGGGGGGTGTCCAGGCCGCTATCTTGATAGCGGCCGATCAGGGCCACGGTATTAAAGTGCATGAAACCCGGTACCTCGTGCGTTTAAGGGATAATAGTCGGTATCCGATTATAGGGGGATGCAGGCGCATGCGCCGCAAGGCGATGTGTCAGGCATGTCCCGGACACCGAGAAACACAATATGGATGATCGAGCCAAATCATTGCTTAAGGCTCTGGTAGAACGCTACATAGCGGACGGCCAGCCTGTGGGTTCCCGTACCTTGTCGAAAGTGTTTGATCTTTCCCCGGCAACCATCCGCAATGTGATGTCCGACCTCGAAGACCTGGGCCTGATCCACAGCCCGCATACCTCAGCCGGCCGGGTGCCTACCCCCCGCGGCTACCGGATGTTTGTGGATTCTCTGCTCACGGTACGGCCCTACGAGTTCTCGCCCGATCTGCCCATCGCCGAATACCTGCCGGCGGCACAACCCGGCCGGGCGGTCACGGCGGCTGCTACGCTGCTATCCAATTTGTCGCAGTTCGCGGGCGTCGTGCTGACCCCTAAACGCACCCAGGTGTTTCGCCACATCGAGTTCATCCGGCTCTCCGATAAGCGCGTCTTGCTCATCATCGTCACACCAGACGGCGATGTACAAAATCGCATTTTGTTTGTGCCGCGCGAATACACCGAGATCGAACTTCTCGAAGCGTCCAATTTTTTTAATCATCATTTCTCAGGCCGATCCTTCCACGAGGTACGCATTGCGCTGGCGGCCGAGCTCGCCTCGCTGCGCACGGATATCTCGCGCCTGATGCAGCAGGCCGTGGATGCCGGCATCAGCACCACCGATACAGCGGACGAATCCGTGGTCATCTCCGGCGAGGGCAAACTGCTCGAAATCTCCGAGATGACCGCCGACATGGATCGCTTGCGGCGCCTGTTTGCCTTGTTCGAACAAAAAACTGATCTCCTGCATTTGCTGGATGTCTCCAGCCAGGCGCAAGGGGTGCAAATCTACATAGGTGGAGATTCCCGCCTGATGCCCCTTGAAGACGTTTCAGTGATTACCGCGCCCTACGGCGTGGATGGCCAGGTGATCGGCACATTGGGCGTCATCGGGCCTACCCGCATGGCCTACGAAAGAGTCATCCCGATCGTCGATATTACGGCCCGCATGCTCTCCAGCGCGCTAGGCCAGGCCTCGTCCTGATCCCCGGCATGGCGGGCCGCAGCGCTTGCCACAAGCTTACGCACGCAGGGCAGGGGGCTGCATGTCGCACATCTCCGGCCAGGCTCATCTGTGCTCTTGAAATTCTGTCTTTACCCCTCATATACATCCCCATCTGTATTTTTCTGTTGGAGAACACACCATGTCGGCACCCCAGGAAGACCTGGATCCTCAGGCTGCAGAAGCCCAGGGTTCGGCTGAAACCCCTGAGACCCCCGCGTCGGCGCCTGCCGAGCAGCCCGAAGAAGACCTTCCCACACTTCTGGCGGAAGCTCAGGCCAAGCTGGCCGAATATCACGATCAGCTGCTGCGTGCGCATGCCGAAGTCGAGAACGTGCGTCGCCGGTCCCAGGACGATGTGGCCAAGGCGCGCAAGTTTGGTACTGAATCCTTTGCCGAAAGCCTGATTCCTGTCCGTGACAGCCTCGAAGCAGCACTGGCGCAACCGGATCAAACGGCAACCGACTGGCAACAGGGTGTAGAGGCCACTTTGCGGCAGCTCAACACTGCCTTCGAGCGCAATCAGATGCACGAGGTTGCTCCGCAGCCGGGCGAAGCCTTTGATCCTCATCGCCATCAGGCCATCTCCACCGTTCCCTCCGATCAGCCGCAAGGTACTGTGGCGCAATGCCTGCAAAAGGGCTATCTGATTGCCGACCGGGTGCTGCGTCCCGCGCTGGTCATGGTCTCTGCAGGGCAGTCTTGAATTCCGGCCAAGCGGCCTCACATTAAAAGCATCGGCGGCCAAGCCGCCCACTTATCTAACTATTGACAGGATCAAACATGAGCAAGATCATCGGGATCGACCTGGGTACGACCAACAGCTGTGTGGCTGTGCTGGAAGGCTCCAAGGTTCAGATCATTGAAAACTCCGAAGGCACCCGCACCACGCCATCTATTGTTGCTTACATGCAGGATGGTGAAGTGTTGGTGGGTGCACCGGCCAAGCGCCAGGCGGTGACCAATCCAAAAAATACGGTGTTTGCCGTCAAACGCCTGATCGGGCGCAAGTTTGACGAAAAGGCGGTGCAAAAAGACATCGACCTGATGCCGTACAAAATCATGAAGGCCGACAACGGCGACGCATGGGTAGAAGCCCAGGACAAAAAGCTGGCCCCCCAGCAGGTGTCTGCCGACATCCTGCGCAAAATGAAGAAGACGGCCGAAGACTATCTCGGTGAGGAAGTCACCGAAGCCGTGATCACGGTACCGGCATACTTCAATGACAGCCAGCGGCAGGCCACCAAGGACGCGGGCAAGATTGCCGGGCTGGAGGTCAAGCGCATCATCAACGAACCCACCGCAGCTGCACTGGCTTTTGGCCTGGACAAAGCCGAGCGCGGCGACCGCAAGATTGTGGTCTACGACTTGGGCGGCGGCACGTTCGACGTCTCCATCATCGAGATTGCCGATGTGGACGGTGAGAAGCAATTCGAGGTCCTGTCTACCAACGGGGATACGTTCCTGGGTGGTGAAGACTTCGACATGCGCATCATCAACTACATCATCGGCGAGTTCAAGAAAGAATCCGGCACCGACCTGTCCAAGGACGTGCTGGCGATGCAGCGTCTGAAAGAAGCCGCCGAGAAAGCCAAGATCGAGCTCTCTTCCACGCAGCAAACCGAAATCAACTTGCCCTACATCACGGCCGACGCCTCGGGCCCCAAGCACCTGAGCCTGAAGGTCACGCGCTCCAAGCTGGAAGCCCTGGTCGAGGATCTGATCGAGCGCACCATCGAGCCCTGCCGTATCGCCATCAAGGATGCCGGCGTCAAAGTGTCGGAGATCGATGACGTCATCCTGGTAGGCGGCATGACCCGCATGCCCAAGGTGCAAGAAAAGGTCAAAGAGTTCTTCGGCCGTGATCCTCGCAAGGACGTCAACCCCGACGAGGCCGTGGCTGCGGGTGCCGCTATTCAGGGCTCCGTGCTCTCGGGCGATCGCAAGGATGTGCTGCTGCTTGATGTCACTCCGCTGTCTCTGGGTATCGAGACGCTGGGTGGTGTCATGACCAAGATGATCAAGAAAAACACCACGATTCCCACGCGGTTCTCGCAGGTGTTCTCCACGGCGGATGATAACCAGCCTGCCGTCACCATCAAGGTGTTCCAGGGCGAGCGCGAAGTCGCTGCCGGCAACAAGGCGCTGGGCGAGTTCAATCTCGAGGGTATCCCGCCTGCGCAGCGCGGCCTGCCACAGATCGAGGTCACGTTTGATATCGATGCCAACGGTATCTTGCATGTGTCTGCCAAAGACAAGGGCACAGGCAAAGAAAACAAGATCACGATCAAGGCCAGCTCAGGTCTTACCGAAGACGAAATCGAGCGTATGGTCAAGGACGCCGAGGCCAACGCCGAGGAAGATCACCGCGTCGCCGAGCTTGCCCAGGCACGCAATCAGGCCGATGGCCTGGTGCACGCCACACGCAAGTCGCTGACCGAGTACGGCGACAAGCTCGAGGCCTCCGAGAAAGAAGCCATCGAAGCGGCGATCAAGGATCTTGAAGAAGCGGCCAAGGGCGATGACAAATCGGCCATTGATGCCAAATCTGAAGCGCTGGCCACGGCCTCGCAGAAGCTGGGCGAGAAAATGTACGCCGACATGCAGGCCAAGGCAGCTGCAGAAGGCGCCACTGCGGCCGACGGAGCCAAGCCGGCAGACGACAATGTCGTGGATGCCGACTTCAAAGAAGTGAAACCCGACTGATCTCTCTGATCCAGTACGCGCGGCTGCCTGGCAACAGACAGCCTGTGTGCCGGGGAGATCCGTCTGCTGCCTGCCCGGTTCCGGCCCTGTTGCTGGCCCGGGCATGCGGCCTTTTATCAGCAGTGCACACGGATAACGATTAAAACCAATGGCAAAACGAGATTTCTACGAAGTCCTGGGGGTCGCCAAGAACGCGTCGGACGATGATATCCGCAAGGCTTATCGCAAGCTGGCGATGAAATATCACCCCGACCGCAACCCGGACAGCAAAGAGGCGGAAGACAAGTTCAAAGAGGCCAAAGAGGCCTACGAGATGCTGTCTGATCCGGAAAAACGGGCTGCCTACGACCGCTTTGGTCATGCGGGGGTAGACCCCAACGCGGCGGGTGGTGCCGGCATGGGGGGCGCTGGTGGCTTTGCCGACGCCTTTGGCGACATCTTTGGCGAGATCTTTGGTGGCGCGGGCGGGCGCCGGGCAGGGGGTGGGCCTCAGGTGTACCGCGGAGCCGACCTCAAATACAACCTCGAGATCAGTCTCGAGCAAGCCGCCAACGGCTTCGATACCGAGATCCGTATCCCCAGCTGGGAAACCTGCGACACCTGTCATGGCTCTGGTGCCAAACCGGGCACCGCGCCACAAACCTGCCATACTTGCGGCGGCAACGGCGCCGTGCGCATGCAGCAGGGCTTTTTCAGTGTGCAGCAAACCTGCCCCACCTGCCATGGCACCGGCAAGGAAATCACGGATCCCTGCGCAGAGTGTGATGGTGTGGGCCGCATCCGTAAAAACAAGACGCTGCAGGTCAAAATCCCTGCGGGCATCGATGATGGCATGCGCATCCGCTCGTCAGGCAATGGCGAGCCTGGTGTCAACGGAGGCCCGTCGGGCGATCTCTACGTAGAAATCCGCATCAAGCCACACGGCATTTTTGAGCGTGACGGCGAAGACCTGCACTGTGAACTGACGATCCCGTTTACCAAGGCAGCCCTGGGCGGGACCCTGGAAGTGCCCACATTGGCCGGCCGTGGCGAGATCACAATCCCCGAGGGTACTCAAACGGGCAAGACCTTCCGTTTGCGTGGCAAGGGGATCAAGGGGATTCGCTCCAGCTATCCCGGTGATCTTTATTGCCATGTGGCTGTCGAGACCCCTGTGCGCCTGAATGACGAGCAAAAAACTCTGTTGCGCCAGTTTGAAGCCTCGCTCAGCACCGGGGGGGATCGTCACTCGCCCAAAAGCGAATCCTGGACTGACAAGGTAAAGAATTTCTTCTCCTGATCAGGCCTGAATGCGCGCCCTTAACCGGGCGCGTCAGTGGCCACGGCGATGCTGAGTTCATCGGGTTTGAGCCAGGATCGCAGGGCCGCATTAACTTCATCGGCGGTCAGCGCCTGCAGTTGCTGGATGACTTTTTGCTGATGCGCAAAACTGCGGCCCGTGTCCAGATATTCAAGCCAGTGGTCAGCCAGCCAGCGGTCGCTGGCCCGGCCCAGCTTCAGGTAGTTCAGTAGAGATTTGACCCCCTGGTCAACCTCTTTCTGGGTAAAGCCGGATTGCAGCGTGTCATTCAGGGTCTGACGCATCTGTTTCTGCAGGGTCTGGCTGTTCTGTGCGGCCATGGTGGCAAAGAAAGTCCAAGACCCGGATGGCTCCCAGGCCGATACCTGCAGGCTGCTGCCCACGGTGTACGACAGGCTGCCTTTCACCCGGATTGCCTGCCATAGCCGGGAGTCCTCAGATCCCCCCAATAGATAATTGGCCAGCCAGAGCGCTGGCCATTGTGCGTCATCATCCTGGATTTTCAGGGGCACACTGGCCAGGTAGTTGGCATTGGCTTTCCCTGGTGCGGGGATCAGATATGTCTTTGGGGTAACAGCGTACCAGGGGTCGGGAATCCGCTGATAAGCAGGTGCTTGCTGCCATCCCGCAAGCCCGGCTTGGAGGGATTGCTTCACTTCTGCCGGGTCGAAGTCGCCCACAAACGAGGCCAGCATATTGCCGGCGCCGTAAAACCGCTGATAGAAATCTTCAAGCCGCTGGCGGGTGAGCGCCTGGGCGTCGCTGCGCAGCTCTTCGCTGGTGGGGGTATAGCGGATATCCTCGGGCGACCAGGGCTGGTCGTGGCGCTGCAAGGCATTGCGCACCAGCCAGGCCGGGCTGGCGGCCTGGTCTGTCAGGTTGCCCAGTACGCTGTTTTTGATTTCCTGCAGTTCGGCAGCGGGAAAGCTGGCCGTGCGCAGCAGTTCGAAAGTAAGCGCCAAGGCATCGGACAAATGGGCTTTTGAGCTGCGCAGGGAAATGGTAAGCGTGTTGCCCGATTGGCTGAACTGCAGATTGGTGTCCAGCGCCGTCAGGCGATCATCGATTTGCTGGCGGGTAAGATTCTTGGCTCCTCGGCGCAACATCGCTGCGGTGACCTCGGGAACCAGGCCCAATCCCTGCATTTCCTGCACGGTGCCCGAGCGCATCTGCAAATAGGCATGCACTTGCTGGCCGGGTGTGGGCTTGGGCAGCAGCGCCAGTTTTACGGTGCCGTTGGGCAGATCCAGGGTGCTGCGCTGTGTGGCTGAGTCCAGCGTTTCGGGGCGGGTGTCAAAGGCCGCGATATCCGGGCGGGGCGTGCCGGTTTTCAGCTGGCTGACCCAGTGTTGCAGGCTATCTGCGGTGTCCTGGGGGGCATAACGGGGCTTGTCGGTAGGCAGATACAAGCCGCTGGTGCGGTTGCTGGGCAGCAGCCATTGATGCAGCCGCTTCTGGATGTCTTCGAGTGTCAGCGCCTTGACCTGCAGGGGCATGGTAAAAAATAGCCGCCAGTCGCCGCTTGATACGGCATTGGATAGTGCATCTGCCAGAAGCGCCGACTGATTGTAGATTTTCTCCCAGCGATTCAGCCAGGCGGTGCGGTTGCGATCGAGGGCAGCCTGATCCAGTTGCTGGATACCGCTGGTTTCGAGCGTGGTCTCGAGTGTTTGCAAGGCTGCGCGAGGGTCGGTATCGGGCTGCAATTGCGCCCCGAAGACAGCATAGCCGGGGTAGCGCAGCGCCCGTGCAAAACCAAAGACGTCGCTGGCTGTGCCTGGCTGAACCAGCGCCTGATACAGGGGGCCTGCCGGGCTGTCGGACAGCATATCCACGCCCATGGACAAGGCGGTATAGGTTTCTGTGTTGGCTGCAGGAAAATGGTACTGGACAATCGCCAGCGGACTGCCGCCAATGCGTTGCAGGGTGACTGCGCGGGCGCCCTGTTGCACGGGCTCGACGGTGTACTCAGGCGGCAGTTGCCGCTCGGGGCGGGGGATCGTCCCAAAATCTTCTGTGATCCATGACAGGACCTGGGCGGGTTTGAAGTTTCCCGTCACGATAAGCACGGCGTTGTCAGGCTGGTAGTAGCGGTGATAAAAGCGCCGCAACTGGTCGATATTCACGTGTTCAACATCGGAGCGTGCGCCAATCACGCTGCGACCATAGGCATGCCAGACATAGGCTGCGGCATCGGTTTGCTGTAGCAGGGTGCCAAAGGGGCTGTTTTCACCTTGCTCCATCTCGTTGCGTACGACCGGCATCTCCGCATCCAGGTCGGCGCGGCTGATTCGTGCATTGAGCATGGCATCGGCCTGCCAGGCCAGATACCAGCGCAAGGTGTCTTCGTTGCTGGCAAACGTCGCGTAGTAGTTGGTCAGGTCTACCGTGGTTGAACCATTGGCGGCCAGGCCCCGGCGCGCAAACTCGGCAAGTGCGTCGGGATGTGCGGGGCTACCCCGAAACATCAGATGCTCGAGCAAGTGGGCCATGCCGGTTTCTCCCGGCCCTTCATTGCGCGAACCCACCCGATAGCTCATGTTGACCGTTGTCTGCGCGGCAGAATCATCGGGTGCCAGCAAGATCGTCAGGCCATTGTGTAGCCGATACTCTGTCACGCCCTCGATCATGACGATTTCTTGTGCCGCCGCTGCAGTTGTTTGTGGTGCCTCCTGGCCGGCATGCGCCGGAACAAGGCCGATGCCGGCCAGAATGCCGGATAGCGTCAGGAAAAACCGCAAAAAGCTGGATCGAATCATGGTGGCGCAGAAGCGTTGAACAAAGTGTTCTGACCATAACATGGCCGACAGACATGCGGATTGCCAAAAAAAAAGCTGCCGGGGGCAGCGATCAATAAAACCCCTGGCCGCAGAAGGCGGGCGACCAGGGATGGACCTATTTAATTATGCGTCGGAAACGCAAACTCGGGCCCCTTGGTTTCACTTTCCGGCCAGCGCTGCATCACGGATTTTTGTCGAGTGTAGAAGCGCACCCCTTCTTCGCCGTAGATGTGCATGTCGCCAAACAGGCTGTTTTTCCAGCCCCCAAAGCCATGCCAGGCCATGGGTACCGGGATGGGTACATTGATGCCAACCATCCCTACTTGAATGCGCCGCGAGAATTCGCGGGCGGCATGGCCGTCCCGGGTAAAGCAGGCCACGCCGTTGCCAAAGCTGTGCTCGTTGATGATCCGGATGGCGGCATCAATGTCCGGTGCACGCACGCAGGCCAGCACTGGGCCGAAGATTTCTTCTTTGTAAATACGCATGTCCGGCGTAACGTGGTCAAACAGGCTGCCGCCGATGAAGTAGCCGTTTTCATGACCCGCCACGGACAGATCCCGACCGTCCAGCACCAGCTGGGCGCCTTCGCTGACACCGATGTCCAGGTAGTTGCGGATGCGATGCAAGGCATCCTGAGTAATCACAGGCCCCATTTCGGCCTGGGGATCCATGCCGTGCGAGATCTTCAGGTTGCGCGTGCGTTCAGCCAGAATGGGCACGATGCGATCTGCTGCATCGCCCACCAGTACCGCCACGGATACCGCCATGCAGCGTTCGCCTGCTGCGCCGTAGGCTGATCCGATCAAGGCATTGACTGCCTGCTCGAGATCGGCATCGGGCATCACCACCATGTGGTTCTTTGCCCCACCCAATGCCTGCACCCGCTTGCCGTGGTGGGCGCCGCGCTCATAGATGGAGCGTGCAATGGGGGTAGAGCCCACAAAGCTGATGGCCTGGACGTCCGGGTGGCTCAGGAGCGCGTCAACCGTGTCCTTGTCGCCTTGCAGCACGGTAAAGACACCAGCCGGCAGGCCGGCTTCACTGAGCAGCTCGGCCACGCGCAGCGACACCGACGGGTCACGCTCGCTGGGCTTGAGAATGAAGCAGTTGCCAGAGGCGATCGCCAACGGAAACATCCAGCAGGGCACCATGGCCGGGAAATTGAATGGTGTGATGCCCGCCACCACACCCAGGGGTTGGCGCACGGTCCAGTTGTCCAGCCCGGTGGCCACTTGCTCGGTGTAATCACCCTTCAGCAACTGAGGGATGCCGCAGGCAAATTCGATGATGTCGATGCCGCGGGCCACTTCGCCCATGGCGTCGCTGAACACCTTGCCATGCTCGGCAGTGATGATGGCCGCCAGTTCTTCGCGGTGCGCATTCATCAGTTCCAGAAACTTGAACATCACACGGGCGCGGCGTGGCGCCGGTGTATTGGCCCATGCCGGAAACGCGGCTATCGCGGTGCTGACGGCCTGCTCCACGTCGTCTGGATTGGCCAGCCTCAATGTGCGGGCCACTTCACCGGTGGCCGGGTTGTAGATGGCCTGGGTCCGCTGGCCTTTGCCGGGCATACGTTGGCCGTTGATGTAATGGCCTACGTCGGCTGTGTCTGTATATGCCTGCATGAAAATCTCCGCATTCGGTTTGCTGTTTAACTGGGTATGAACCCAGTGTAGGAATGCGTCTTCACGCTGCATAGCCAGATACGCTGGAATCATTGTTTGATTTAATGAACAATAGACAGATGGATTACAAGAATATTGACAGGCTTTGGCCGCACATCCACTGCCTGATTGTGTTGGCACAACAGGGCAGCTTTACGGCTGCTGCGCGCCGGTTGGCAGTCAGCAAGTCAGCCATCAGCCAACGAATCAGCGAGCTCGAACAAGCCGCGGGTGTGCCGCTGGTGCTTCGCACCACCCGATCGGTGCGCCTCACCGACGCCGGCCGGCGGCTGGTGGAAGATACCCGCGAACCCTTTGCACAGATTGCCCGTAGTTTCGAAGATGTGCAGTCGCTGTCGGTTGTTCCCGCAGGCACTTTGCGCATCACCGCGCCGGTGGCCTTTGCCCGCCAGCAGTTGGTGCGGCGATTGCCGGGATTCATGCAGCGCTATCCGCAGATCCGCCTCGAGCTGGATATGCGCGACAGTCTGGTGTCCCTCACCTCCGAGGGCTTTGACCTGGCCTTGCGGCATATTGAGGTACCGCCGGATACCTACGTGGCTCGCGAGCTATGTCGCACGCGCACACTGCTGGTGGCCAGCCCAGGCTATCTGGCCCGGTACGGTGTACCCGAGAATCCCTGGCAGCTGGAAACGCACCTGCAGTTGCACTATCCGCGCCAGCAGGGCGCTGCGCACTGGATTTTCGAGCGTCGGCATGGGCAGCCCGAGGATCGCGCCGTGACTATTCCGGTGCGGCCGGTCTTTATCGTGAATAACAGTGAAGTGCTGCGCGACATGGCATGCGCGGGCCAGGGGATTGCCTTATTGCCGGATTTCTCCGCACAACATGCCGTGCAGGCGGGAGAGTTGCTTGAATTGCTGCCCGACTGGCGGCCGGTCAGTGTATTTGGGCATCATATTTTTGCCTTGCGTCCGTATGCCGCCCGTACTCCCCGCAATGTCCGCGTCTTGCTGGATTACCTGCTGGAGGCGTTTGCAGGCGGCTTTGAGGGCAGGGCCTCGTCCTGATATAGGGCTTCGTCCTCGAAAAACTGCCAGAGACGCGGGTGGCCCGAGTAGGCCACATTGAAACGCATCCAGCCTTCTTCACGGCCTTCGGGATGGAAATAGTGGCCGGGTGCCAGCCAGATGCCTGCCTCGAGTGCGCGTGCCACCCGGGTTGTCATGGCACTGCTGGTGCAAGGCCGGTTTTTGGGGCGTGCCCACAGAAACAGGCCTGCACCCGGTTCTTCAAGGATCTCGAATCCCTGCTTGAGCAGGGTGGCGCCAACTGCATCATGCGCGTCGTGCAGGCGTTCACGGATGCCGCGTAAATAGGTGCCATACCGGCCATCCCTGAGCACATGGTAGACCGCGCGCTCCATGATTTCAGCCGAGGTGAGGCCCAGTGACATCTTGGTGCGGGTGAATTGTTCGATCAGTTCGCGTGAGCAGCTGAGGTAGCCGACGCGCATGGAGGGCATCACGCTTTTTGCGTAGCCCGAGATATAAATGACGCGATGAGGCCCTGCCAGTGCGGCCAGCAGAGGGCCAGGTTCAGGCAGAAGATCGCGTGACACGTCATCTTCGATCACCAGAATCGAGTGCTTCTCGGCCAGTTGCAACAGCCGGAAAGCACCAGCCATGGAGAAACTGGCTCCCGTCGGGTTTTGCAGCACAGTGGTTACAAACATGGCCCGTATCGGGTGGTGCTGGGCCAGGTTGTGCAATACGGCTTCGTCGATGCCATCGTGGGTGCGTGGCACCGCATGCACAGTGATGTGATTGATGGCCAGGATCTGCAACAGGTTGGAATAGCAGGGAGACTCGACAGCGACATGGTCTCCCGGGCGCAGCAGTGTGCGCACAACGATATCCAGTGCTTGCGTGGCGCCGTGTGTCAGCAAAATCTGTGCGGCATCCACATCCAGGCCGTGCTCAAGCAGGCCGTGTGCAATGTGCTCTCGCAGCGGGTGGTAGCCCTGCGGATGGCCGTATGAAGACAGCTGGCTCACGGGTACCCGGCTGAGCTGGCGCAGGGCATGGGGCAGGCCGGACTCGTCGTGCCAGTCTGGCGGCAGCCAGCCGCAGCCTGCCTTGATTGAAATCGAGTGATCGGCAAATACATCGGCCAGCAACCAGGAGGCCCCAATGCGGGGGACGACCCAATCGGGTACGGGTGTGGCAGCCACTTGCCGTTGCCGGCTTACCCGAAAGCAGGCGCCTGGGCGTGATTGCAGCAGGCCCCGAGCCACCAGGCTGTTGTAAGCCGTCATCACCGTAAAGGTGCTCAGGCCGTGATCGCGGGCAAACTGCCGCACCGAGGGCAAGATCATGCCGGGGCGCAGGGTCTTTTCGCGGATCGAGGATTCGATTGCCGAGACCGTTTGCTCGACCAAGGTCGGTGCATCTTTGCGCCGACGATCCGGAGTGAACAGAATCATCTTTTTTAAGGGGCTGAAAGGGTGGCGTTTGCTTTCACCGGCCCCCCGATGCGGGGTACAGGCGCCCTGGCCAATACAGTGCATGCCAGTATAGCAATACAGTTATCTCGTGATCGTATCACCGTCTATGGCTTTCGGTATATGCCCGGACCAGAATGGGTTCATTCCGTTCACGTTTCTTTTCTTTCTAGTTTCTGTCTCACGAGGCTGCCATGAATACCGAAGCCAAACACGCTCCTGATCTTTCCAACCTATGGATGCCGTTTACGGCCAACCGCCAGTTCAAGGCACACCCTCGGTTGCTGACGTCTGCCAAGGGCATGTATTACACCGCGGGCGATGGCCATACCATTCTGGATGGTACCTCTGGCTTGTGGTGCGTCAATGCGGGCCACGGCCGCCAACCCATTGTGGATGCCATCAGCCGGCAGGCCGCCAATCTGGATTACGCGCCCAGTTTCCAGATCGGCCACGAGGATTCCTTTTTAGCCGCGTCAGACGTGGCTGCACTGATGCCCAAGGGCCTGGATCGCGTGTTTTTCACCAACTCGGGTTCCGAGTCCGTGGATACCGCACTCAAGATTGCTGTTGCCTATCACCGTGCCCGCGGAGAAGGACAGCGTACCCGCCTGATTGGCCGCGAACGTGGCTACCATGGTGTGGGCTTTGGTGGTATCTCCGTGGGGGGTATCTCTCCTAATCGCAAGGCGTTTTCGGGTGTCTTGCTGCCGGGCGTGGATCACCTGCCCCACACCCATGATCTGGCTCATAACGCCTGGTCGCACGGCCAGCCGGCCTGGGGTGGCGAGCATTTTGCCAACGCCCTCGAAAGCATCATTGCCCTGCATGATGCTTCTACCATTGCCGCCGTGATTGTCGAACCTCTGGCGGGTTCCACCGGTGTGCTGTTGCCGCCCAAAGGCTATCTCGAGCGCCTGCGTGCAATCACCGAAAAACACGGCATCCTGCTGATCTTTGACGAAGTCATCACCGGTTTTGGGCGTCTGGGTGCGGCCACCGCCAGCGAATTCTTCCGGGTCACGCCTGATCTCATCACCATGGCCAAAGGCATCAGCAATGCCGCAGTACCTGCTGGCGCGGTGGCCGTACGCCGGTCGGTGCATGACGCCATTATCGAAGCCAGTGCCACGGGGATTGAATTCTTCCACGGCTACACGTATTCGGCGCACCCGCTGGCAACCGCAGCTGTTCGAGCCACACTCAAGATCTATCACGACGAAAAACTCTTCGATCGTGCCAAGACAATGTCGGTGCCTTTCGAGACTGCTGCCCATGCGCTCAAAGGCCAGCCGCATGTCATTGATGTGCGCAATCTGGGTCTGGTGGCCGGCATCGAGCTTGCTCCCAGAGACGGTGCCCCCGGCGCGCGGGCAGCTGAAGTCTTCGCAAAATGCTTCGAAAAAGGTGTGCTGGTGCGTTATACGGGCGACATCATCGCCATTTCGCCTCCGCTGATCATCACCGAAGAGCAGATCACGCAGATCTTCCAGACCTTGTCCGAGGTGCTGGCCACGGTGGCCTGATCCATGCAGCCAGCCATGTGCCTACTTTGATAGCAAGCGCATGGCCTGCTCCAGGCCGTCCATCGTCATGCCAAACATGCGTTCGTGCATCAGTTCGCGCACGATGGCGATGGATTGCCGGTAGGGCCACGAGCCGGCCGGTTCGGGGTTCAGCCATACCGCATGGGGCCACCGGCCCAGCAGGCGCTGCAGCCAGGTTGCGCCGGTTTCTTCGTTGTCATGCTCGATCGATCCGCCTGGATACAGGAGCTCATAGGGGCTCATCGAGGCATCACCCACCAGGATCAGACGCCAGTCTTCGCCATAGGTGCGCAACATATCCCAGGTGGATAGCTGCTGATCGCGCTGGCGCCCATTGTGCCGCCACACGGATTCATACACGCAGTTGTGAAAATAGAACACCTCCAGGTGCTTGAACTCGCTGCGGGCAGCAGAAAACAGCGCCTCGATCCGGGCAATGTGGTCGTCCATGCTGCCACCCACATCCAGCAGCATCAGTACTTTCACCGTATTGTGGCGCTCCGGCATCCAGTGCAGGTCCAGCAGGCCCGCTTGCTCGGCCGTCCCCCGGATGGTGCCAGGCATGTCCAGCTCCATCTGTGCACCTTGCCGGGCAAAGCGGCGCAGACGCCGCAGGGCCATTTTGAAATTGCGGGTGCCCAGGGCTTGCTGATCGTCGTAATCCCGGTAATGGCGCTGCTCCCACACCTTGACGGCAGTGCGGTTGCCGGCGGAAGGCCCGCCGATCCGGATGCCCTCGGGGTGATAGCCACCGTGTCCAAAGGGTGATGAGCCCCCTGTACCGATCCATTTGTTGCCACCTGCATGCCGCTCTTTCTGCTCGGCCAGGCGCTCACGCAGCATCTCCATCAGGCGATCCCAGCCGTGTTTTTGCAGGGCTGCTTTTTCGGCGTCTGTCAGGTGTTTGCGAAATGTCTGGACCAGCCATTCCTCGGGGATGGCCTGCTGGCCCGCCCGTTGCTGCCACTGCCCGAGAAACTGGGCAAACACCTGGTCGAATCGGTCGTAGCGGGTCTCGTCCTTTACCAGCGCCATGCGCGCCAGGTGATAAAACTCTTCAGTGCTGATGGGGGCGGCCGGGCTGCACAGGAGCTCCAGCAAACTCAAGTATTCCTGGATGGACACCGGGATGCCGGCTGCCCGCAGCTGCGTAAAGAAATCGGTCAGCATGTTGCCAGACCCCGCACATATGTCCCTGACCACCGGATCCCTGGCATGGCCGTTGCGTCCTAGCGCCCGCGTTGGGTCATCGCTGCCAGACGTTTGAGCAGCGACAGATCCTGCTCGTTTTTGAGCAAGGCACCCGCCAGCGGGGGGATGTCGCCTTGGGCCAGTGAGGTGGGTGGGGTGGCTTCGGCCAGCAACAGGCGCAGCCAGTCCAGAAACTCGGAGGTAGAGGGGCGTTTT
This sequence comes from Castellaniella sp. FW104-7C03, assembly GCF_040276085.1. NCBI lineage: Bacteria > Pseudomonadati > Pseudomonadota > Betaproteobacteria > Burkholderiales > Alcaligenaceae > Castellaniella > Castellaniella sp. FW104-7C03. The sequence goes on along the minus strand of NZ_JBELOK010000002.1, from coordinate 327,113 downwards.
TTCAGGCCAGGCACTTCACGTAGCCGGAAAAACACATCCAGTGCGGCCGATAAAATGTCCTCTTGCAATACTGGAAAGTGAACGGCCACGATTTCGCTGAGGGTGGCACGATCCGGAAACTCGATGTAATGAAAGAAACACCGCCGCAAAAAAGCGTCCGGAAGGTCTTTTTCGTTGTTCGAGGTAATGATGATCAGAGGTTTATGACGCGCCTGAATGGTTTGCCGGGTTTCATATACATGAAACTCCATGCGGTCGAGCTCGCGCAACAGATCGTTGGGAAACTCGATGTCGGCCTTGTCGATTTCATCGATCAGCACCACGCAGGGTTCTTCGGAAGCAAACGCCTGCCACAGCACGCCCTGGACAATATAGTTGTGAATATCGTGGACCCGTGCGTCTCCCAGTTGCGAATCGCGCAGGCGCGACACGGCATCGTATTCGTACAGGCCTTGCTGCGCCTTGGTGGTGGATTTGATGTGCCATTGCAGCAAGGGCCGGTTCAGGGCTGCGGCCACCTCTTCGGCCAGCAGGGTTTTGCCAGTGCCTGGCTCTCCCTTGACAAGCAAAGGGCGCTGCAGCGTCAGTGCCGCATTGACGGCCATTTTCAGGGCGCTGGTGGCAACATAACGGCTGCTGCCCTCAAAACGCGGGGATTCGCTGGAAACTGCAAAGTTTGTCATGGTTGAAAGGCGTGCAAACGCGTCGTTAAGTCGATGCTTTAAGGGTAAATGGTTAATGACTGTCTGTGTCAGGGCAACTATCGTACAATCAACATGCCTCATCGGCCCGAAACTGGGTGGTCGATGCCGACATTAAAATTCGAAACACGAGACAAGAGGCCATATGAAGTCAAAAGCAATAAGAGGGCAGGGCTTTCAGGCTGCTGCCTTGCTGGTGTCCTGCCTGTTTGCAGGCTCGGCTCTGGCGGCAGACGCCCCGGCAATCAAGGGCGATGCTCAGGCGGGTGCTCAAAAGGTGTCCATGTGCATTGGTTGCCATGGCATCCCCGAGTACAAGGCAGCATATCCCGAGTTGTACCATGTCCCCATGATCGCCGGCCAAAACGCGGCCTATATTGTGGCGGCACTTAAAGAATACTCAAATGGTGCGCGATCCTTCCCCACCATGGATGCCATTGCCAAGACCTTGTCCGAGCAGGACATGGCCGATGTCGCAGCCTATTACTCCAGCCTCAAATAGGGAGACCCCATGAAAACATTCTGGATTGCCCTGTTGGGTTGTGGTTTTTTTGCTGTCAGCGCACAAGCAGCTGATCTCTCTGCTGGCAAGGCTGCCTTCGAGAAATTCACCTGTGCGTCGTGTCACGGGGCGGATGCCAAGTCGCCCATCATGCCCGAGTACCCCATCCTGGCGGGTCAGCACCAGGATTATCTGGCGCATGCTTTGGTGGCATATCAACGTGGCCAAAGAGGAGAGCCTGCTTCTGCCAATGTCCGTAAAAATGCAGTGATGGGTGCGATGGCCATGCAGTTGTCCGCCACCGATATCGACAACATCTCGTCCTGGTTGGCCACGCTGCCCACGCCGCTGGCTGTGCGCAAGTAAGTGCGGTATCCGGGCGGTTCGCCCGGTGCAATCAAGGCCCAGTCAAAGGGCCTTTTTTACGTCCCACGCCCGGCTGAAGGGCCTGTCGTGGCGTGGCGGCGGATGAGTTCAAGATAGTGTTCGTTGTCCAGGGGCTTGCCCAGCCGCTGGGCCTCCCACACCACCTCGCCCAGTGCTTCCATGATGATGTGGGCCGCCTCGTGTTCATCGTGCGTGTGCAGCAGTGCTGTCCAGGCCGCCCGGATCCCAGGCGGATGATCGATGGAGAGCTGCTCCTGGATGGCCAGGTGCATGGAAAGGTGCAAAAACGGATTGGTGCGGCCCGCCTCTACAGGATAGTCGCGTGTGGCGGCTTCTGGATCTTGCACATCATCGTGGTACTCGGGATGGCGCTCGACGAGGTCGGCAGCCATGGTTTCCAGGGGGGTCAGCACACCGCCGTCCCGGCGCTTGCGCCACGCGCCGGTAAAAAATTCCCGGACTTGCTCTTTGGATGGATTGAACATGGGTCAGATTGCGTGCCAATAGTGAGCGAATGCCTTATATTTTAAGGGCGGCATTTTAAAAGATGTTAGGAGCGGGATTCCAACACGTGTGGGGTGCAGTGGTGGTTTGTCAGGCCATTCGTACCACTTTACGTTAAACTCTTATATAAGACTGCGACGCCACGCACAGATCCCTCTTTTGAACAACAACCCCAGCAACACTGGAGCACTCATGTCTTATCAGCACATCAAAGTCCCGGCCGGTGGTCAGAAAATCACGGTCAATGCGGATTTTTCCCTCAATATTCCTGATGAACCCATCCTCCCCTACATCGAAGGCGACGGAACCGGGCAGGACATCACCCCAGTGATGCTGAAGGTGGTGGATGCGGCGGTAGCCAAAGCCTATGGCGGCAAGCGCAAGATCCATTGGATGGAAGTGTATGCCGGCGAAAAATCCACCAAGATTTACGGCCCTGATGTCTGGCTGCCCGAAGAAACCCTCGAGGCTGTGCGCGACTACGTCGTGTCCATCAAGGGCCCGCTCACCACGCCGGTTGGCGGGGGCATTCGCTCGCTTAACGTCGCACTGCGCCAGCAACTCGATCTCTACGTCTGCCTGCGCCCGGTACGTTACTTCAAGGGTGTGCCTTCTCCGGTGCGTGAGCCCGAGAAAACCAATATGGTGATCTTCCGCGAAAACTCCGAAGACATCTATGCAGGTATCGAGTTCGAGGCCGAATCCGACAAGGCCCGTCAATTGATCCAGTTCCTGCAAGAAAAACTGGGTGTCGACAAGATCCGCTTCCCCGAGACTTCCGGCATTGGCGTCAAGCCCGTGTCGCGCGAAGGCACCGAGCGTCTGGTGCGCAAGGCCATCCAGTACGCCATCGACAACGATCGCCCCACGGTTACCCTGGTGCACAAGGGCAACATCATGAAGTTCACCGAAGGTGGCTTCCGCGATTGGGGCTATGGTCTGGCCCAACGCGAGTTCGGCGCCCAACTGATCGACGGCGGCCCGTGGTGCAAGTTCAAGAACCCCAAAACCGGCCGCGACATTACGGTCAAGGACGTCATTGCCGACGCCTTCCTGCAACAAATCTTGCTGCGCCCCAACGAGTACGACGTCATTGCCACGCTTAACCTCAACGGCGATTACGTCTCCGACGCGCTGGCGGCCCAGGTGGGCGGCATCGGTATTGCACCGGGCGCCAACTTGTCCGATTCCGTGGCCATGTTCGAAGCCACTCACGGCACGGCCCCCAAGTACGCTGGCAAAGACTATGTCAATCCGGGTTCCGAGATCCTCTCGGCCGAGATGATGCTGCGTCACATGGGCTGGACAGAAGCCGCTGACCTGATCATCAGCAGCATGGAAAAATCCATTCTGTCCAAAAAGGTCACCTACGACTTCGCCCGTCTGCTCGAAGGCGCTACCCAGGTATCGTGCTCCGGGTTTGGTCAGGTCATGATCGACAACATGTGAGCGGTTTTGGTCTGATCCATTAAGGTCCATAAAAGCCCCGTTTTCCCAGGAGAACGGGGCTTTTTAGTGTCTGAGCTGATCACGGAAGCATGGTTTTAGGGCCGGATCAGGCAGGCGTGTCCTACACTACCGGGGTATCAAACAAGGAGTGCACGTGTCTGCAGATCTGAATCAAAAATATGGCTTGAACCCCGCACATAGCGAAGTTGTCTCAGCCTGTCAGCTTGTCAAGCCTGGCCTGGCTCTGGATATGGGGTGCTCTACGGGGCGCAATGCACTGTATCTGGCCCAGCAAGGTTTTACGGTCACTGCCGTAGATATCAACCCATCTGCCATCCAGCAGCTGCAGTCTGTCGTCGACCAAGAGGGCCTCGATACCCTCACGCCGCGCCTGTACGACATCGCCGAGGCCGGTCTGGACACTGATTACGATTTTATCGCGTGCACGGTGACACTGATGTTTATCGATGCCGCCAAGGTGGAGGCTGTACTGGCCGATATGCAACAGCACACTTGCGTTGGTGGGTACAACCTGATCGTGTGCGCCATGGATACGCCCGACTACCCCTGCCCTATGAACTTCCCCTTCACCTTCGGAGAAGGCCAGTTAAGTGCCGCGTATAAAGGCTGGGATCTGGTGAAATACAACGAGGACGTCGGCACCATGCACAATGGCGCCCGGTTGCGGTTTGCCACCATGCTGGCACGCAAGGCCGCCTGAGCCCCAAAAAATAAGCTGTCAACCTTGTGGGGGGCGGGCCCTACAAGCGGTTACATGATGGGTACCCTCTGGCCCAAAACAGACGGTACCCTTGAGTTGTCTCGGTATTTGAGGAACTCAGCATGAAAGCACGTATTGCGTTAACAGCATCCGTATTGGCCGCTTGTGTAGTGGCGCTACCGGCTCAGTCGGCACCACCTGAAGGCAAAGGGTCTGGCAACCACGCAAGTAATTCTGTCAGCGGGGGTAATGGCGGCAAGGGCAACCCGCATGCGTCTGCGCATTCTGGTCAGGGAAATTCAGGCAAGAATAATGTGGGCGCTGGTAATGCAAGCAAGGGTGGGGCGGATGCACGCCGCTATCGCGATGACGGCGCCCAGGCTGGCCGTGGGGCCGCGGGCAATCAGCGCGGTGATGATGCTGGTCGCCGTTATGACGACAAGGGTCGCTATTTTGGCTATTTTGACGATCATAGAGATCGTCACGGCCGATTGCAGGGTGATAACCATTTTGGCGATCTCGCCTATGCTGGGATAACCGCTGCCCTGGCGCACGGGTATGCGCTGGATTTCGGCCTGAGCGGCTATTCTGCGTTGCCTCCTGGTATCCGGCAAAACCTCGCATGAGGCAAACCCATCCCTCCGGGAATTGCAAAGAAAATGGTGCCTGGCTCGCTCTTGGGTCGCCTGCCAAGATACCCCGGGTACGAATGGCGTGTCGCGGGCACGGACTTGATCCTGGTGGCAGTAGCCACAGCCGTTGTCGCCGATGTTTTGTATGACGTCTTTGATTGACGAGGATCAATAGAAGCCCGAAGCTTTTTTGCTATCATCATTTTGTGCTTGATATGTTCAGCCGTTTTCGACAGCCCGTGATGGCTCATCACTCTACACATCGAGGTGCACTATGTCTGATATCGTGTTGGCAACAGATGGTTCGGGCTACAGCCTTGCCGCTGCCAGGTTTGTCACCCAGGGCTTGTTAACTGAAGGCGCCAAAGTGCATGTTTTGCACGTCACCCCAGAGCTCCCGGTGCACGTCAGGCGATTTATCGACAACGACACCATCCACGACTGGTACGCCGAAGAATCTGCCAAGGTGCTCGATCCCACCACCCAGGTGCTCAAAGAAGCTCGAGTACCCTTCGAGCCCCATTCTCTGGTGGGGTTCGCACCCCAGCAAATTGTCGACTATGCCCAAAAAATCGATGCACGCATGATTGTCATGGGTGCGCATGGGCGCGGGATGTTGCTCGATGCTGTCATCGGCTCGGTGGCAGGGCGGGTGTTGTCGCTCTCCAAATGCCCGGTGTTGCTCGTGAAATCGCCTGTTTAAACTGTCTGTTGGCAGTGCAAGGCACTTCTGTTTACCCTTTGTGTGCTTGCCGGTAGGATGATCATGTTGCCAAGCTTCTTCGTTTGTGGGTTTTAAAACACCAGGAGAACCGTCATGTTGGGTCGTATTGCCGTCCACTTAAGTGATGATCACGACTGCAGCCGTCGTGTTGATGCCGGTTTGCTGCTGGCCAAACACCATGATGCCGAGCTGGTCGGGCTATATGCCCCGGGCGGCAATTTTGGGCGCTTGCACGGAGAAACCATGCTGCCACCCGACGTCACAGACATTTTGCGGCAGCGCTACCAAACCGATCACGACGCAGTGCGCCAGCAGTTTCTCGATACAACTGCCACTGCGGGCGTTCGCTCACAATGGCGTAGTCTTACCGGGCAAACCGACATTGCCCTTAGCTTGCACGCACGCTACTGCAATCTCCTGATCATGAGCAAGAATCCCAGCTCCGAGCGTATGGCTGCGCTGGCTCCCAATTTGCCTGAAACCGTGATGATGGCTGCCGGGCGTCCAGTATTGATGATCCCCAATTACGGTACGTTTGAGACAATCGGCCAGGAAATCCTGTATTGCTGGGATCAGCGCCGTGAGGCTGCCCGTGCGTTTGCCGACGCTGCGCCTTTGCTGCAGCAGTGCCGCAAGCTGGCAGTGCTAGAAATCGACCGCGACGTTGAAATGCTCGAAGAGCAAGGGCTCACCGAGGCCGATTTCGACCACTACTGCGTCAGCCTGGGCTATCCGCAGCCACGCCATTTGCTAAAAGACAGCGAAGGCTTTGGCGTAGGTAATGTCATTCTCAATACCGCCACCGATCTCGGCAGCGATCTGATTGTCATGGGGGCATACGGGCATAGCCGGATGCGGCAGTGGATCATGGGGGGTGCATCTCGTACGCTGCTGTCTACCATGACAGTGCCGGTCTTGCTGTCCAATTAAGGCTGTGTCCGGGCTGTCTGGCTGACCGCCCGGACGCGGATCGCCAGGTGCAGGCCTTAAGGCGGCGCGTGTGCAGCCTTAACCCGCTGCTTTCATGGTTGCGGGGGGTTGCGCCGCATGGGATGCCTGATGTCTGCCCATATGATTGAACACCAGGTTCAGGATGATGGCGACCACTGCTGCAGAGCTGATGCCCGATTGAAAAATGGTCGAAAACCAAGTGGGAAACGCGTCATAGAACCCTGGCGCAATAATCGGGATCAACCCGGCGCCTAAGCCTGTGGCCACAATCACCAGGTTTGCATTGTTCTCGTAATCAACCCGGGCCAAAGTCCGGATCCCACTGGCAGCCACTGTGCCAAATAGCGCAATGCCCGCACCTCCCAGCACTGGTGCGGGAATGCTGGCCACCAGCCTGCCCATCACAGGTGCCAGACCCAGACCAATCAGGATCAGGCCGCCAAAGGCCACGACATAGCGGCTTTTCACGCCCGTAACGGCTACCAGTCCTACGTTTTGAGCAAAAGCGCTCTGCGTGAATGACCCAAAGACCGGCGCAATCATGCTGGAAAGCATGTCGGCCCGTAAGCCATTACCCAGGCGACGTGAATCAATTTTGGTCTCAATAATGTCGCCAACAGCCAGGATGTCGGCCGAGGTTTCAACCAGGGTCACTAAAATCACGATAGTCATTGAGACGATCGCGGCAGCCTCAAAGGTAGGCCAACCAAAATGAAACAGTGTGGGTAGGCCCAGGTAGTCACCCTGGGTGACGTGCGAGAAATCAGCTTGGTCAGTGGCTGCGGCAATCACTGTGCCCAGCAGGATGGCCAGCAAAATTGACAGGCGTGATAGCGTGGCATTGCCCATGCGGCTGAACACCAGCACGATTGCCAGCGTTCCGGCGGCAAGACCAATATGCCCCATGCTGCCAAAATCGGGGGCTGTCTGATTGCCACCCATTGACCACATGGCTGCCACCGGCATCAATGTGAGGCCGATCGTGGTGATGACGATCCCTGTAACCAGTGGCGGAAAGAAACGGATGATGCGCGAGAACACCGGAGTGATCAGCAAGCCAATGAGCGCAGATGCAATCACTGCTCCGAAGATTGCCGGGAGACCACCGCCAGTATTCAGGATGGCAATCATTGTGGCGACGCCCGAGAACGAGACGCCTTGAACCAGAGGCAGTTGGGAGCCAAACAGAGGGATGCCCAGTGTCTGCAGCAAGGTGGCCAAACCGCCCATAAACAGGCAGGCGGTAATCAGCAGCCCCAGCTCATTCGGTGGCAGTCCCGCCGCTTCCCCGATAATCAGTGGCACGGCAATGATGCCGCCGTACATCGTCAGTACGTGTTGAAACCCGAAAGCAAGGTTGGCCAGGAGTCCGGGGTTCTCGTCTTCCGGACGTCCTTGTTTATGTATTTCCAATGTGTTGGTCATGAAGTGTCTCCAGATTGGTGTGCAGATCAGTGGCCGGTGCATTGCCGACCAGAAATATAGTAAGTAGGCAAGGGGATTGGTCAGTGCCGGATATGCCTCCATAGCCGTCGTGCCGCAGCCTCGTGCCGGCTACGCAGAGCCGCCAGATCGATGCCCTCGGGCTGGCCCGAACGGACGCGCCACTGGCCTGCCACCATGACGTGGTCTGCGTGGTCAGCCCCGCATAACAGCAAGGCCGCCAAGGGGTTTTCGGCGCCCGAGAATCGCAGGCCGTCCAGCCCGAACAGTGCCAGGTCGGCTTGTTGCCCGGGCTTCAAGCCGCCAATGTCCGTGCGGCCCAGACAGCGGGCAGATCCCTGTGTGGCCCAGCGGATGACCGCTTCGTGAGTCACTTGGTCAGGCGAATATCGCAAGCGGCCCAGCAGCAGTGCCTGGCGCATCTCCTGGGCGAGGTTGGAGTGGTCGTTGGAGGCCGAGCCGTCGACGGCCAGCCCAACTGGCGCACCTGCCGCTTCCAGTTCGATGGTCCGGCACAGGCCGCTGCCCAGCACCATATTGGAAGAAGGGCAATGGGCCACACCGGTGCCTGCGGTGCCAAGGCGCCGGATCTCGCTGTCGTTGAAATGAATGCCGTGTGCCAGCCAGGTCTGTTTGCCCAGCCAGCCACAGTCGTCCAGATAATCCAGTGGACGCATGCCAAACAGCCGCTCGCAATATGCGGTTTCGGCTTCTGTCTCGGCCAGGTGGGTGTGCAGGCGTACCTGCTGCGCCTGGGCCAATTGAGCACTGGCACGCATCAGCGCCTGGCTGACTGAAAACGGAGAGCAAGGTGCCAGTGCAACCGTCACCATGGCGCCGTTGCCTGGCTGGTGATATTGCTTGATCAGGCGGGCGCTGTCATCCAGGATGGTTTGTTCGTCCTGCACCACAGATTGCGGTGGCAGGCCGCCCTCGTCGCGTCCGACGCTCATCGAACCCCGGGTGAGGGCCGCTCGCACACCTACCAATCGGGCTGCCTCTACCTGACTGTCGATGGCGTGTTGCAAGGCCCCTGAAAACACATAGTGGTGATCGGCTATCGTTGTGCAGCCTGACATCAGCAGCTCAACCATGGCCAGCTCGCTGGCTACGCGCAGTTGCTCGTCGTCCAGCCCTGCCCAAACGTCATATAGCGTGGTTAGCCAGGGAAACAGTGGCTTGTTCAGGGCAGCCGTGTAGGCCCGTGTCAGCGTCTGGTAAAAATGATGATGGGTGTTTACCAACCCCGGTAGGAGTACATGCTGCGAGGCATCGAACACCGTATCCACCTGTTGTGCGGGCTGTTGTCCAGCCGCGACCTGTTCGATAATTTTGTCGCCCATGACAACGATGCCGCCTGAGGCGGCCGGGTCTGAACAGGCCAGGGGTTGGCGTATCCAGAGGGTTTGCTGTGTGCTGCTTGAAGCGCTCATCTGTGCGTACATCCTGTCGTCAAAAGCGTTGGGTCATGATAGGTAGGCGCCGAGCTAAAGTCATTGGAAAGACGTGATGTTTGACATTTGTGCTTCCAAATAACGCAGTTGGGCGCATGAGCATCAACGACGTACCTTTCTGGCTGTCTCCGTGTCGGGTACCTTGTCCGACTGCCCACGTTATGATGCGGCTTGAGGGGATTTTTCAAGGGCAAACAGATGGACGAGCTTATCGAGAAACTGCGGGCGTTCAGAGATGCACGTCAGTGGCAACAGTTTCATAATCCAAAGGATCTCGCCATTGCCCTGAATGTCGAATCCGCCGAGCTGCTTGAAACCTTTCTCTGGAAATCGGCCGAGGCTGCGGATAAAGACCGGATCGCAGATGAGCTGGCCGATGTGTTTTCTTATGCCTTGCTGTTGGCCGATGCCTGCCAGCTGAATGTCCGCGATATTGTGCTGGCCAAGATTGCCAGAAACGAATCACGTTACCCGGTGGATCTCGCCCGAGGTTCTGCCAGGAAATACACCGAGCTATGAACCAGCCGCCCTTGGTTAGCGTCGATTGGTATCCCCTGGCGCTGTCACAGCTGGATGCCTGGCAAGACAACGTGTATGCAGCCAACCACTGGCCGCTGGTGTACGTGCTCAGTAATCAGGCGTCTGGCACTGCTTATGTGGGCGAAACCAGTGATACGAGCACCCGCATGGCCACACACCTGAAGACGCCGGCCAAGCAGGGGCTGGATACCGTTCATTTGATCAGCAGCGGCCTGTTCAATAAATCGGCCACGCTGGATATTGAATCAGGTCTGATCAAATATATGGCGGCAGATGGCCGGTTTCGGTTGTTGAACGGCAATCTGGGGCTCGCCAGCCATCATTATTATCAGCAAGACGAGCTCTACGACGGTATTTTCCGTAAAACCTGGGATCAACTGCAGGCGGCGGGCCTGGCACAGCACTCGCTCGAGTCCATTGGTAATTCGGACATCTTCAAGTACTCACCTTATAAATCCTTGTCATACGACCAGCGCCAGGGCCTGTTGGCAGTTTTGCAATCGCTTTTGCAACCCGGCATCAAAACCCTGATGGTTGAAGGCGGTGCGGGCACGGGTAAAACGGTGCTGGCGATCTTCCTGTTCAAGCTGCTGAATTCAAAGGCAGAGGAGCTTAGTCTGCGTGAGTTCTCCGAAGACGAACTGCTTTTGCGTGATCTGGTCACCCAGTTTCGTGACCGCCATCCAGCCTTGCGGATGGCCCTGGTTGTGCCCATGGCTTCTTTCCGCGCCACCCTCAAGAAGGCGTTCAGGCAAGTGGCCGGCTTAAGTCCCGGCATGGTGATTGCACCTGCGGAGCTTGCTCGAAATCAGTACGACCTTGTGCTGGTTGATGAATCACATCGCTTGCGTAGACGGGTCAATCTGGGGGCTTATTTTGGTGTCTTTGATAACGCATGCCGCACGCTTGGTCTGGATCCGCAAACATGTTCGGAGGTGGATTGGGTAGGCAAGCAAGCCCGCCAGGCCGTGTTTTTCTACGACCAGGCTCAGTCTGTCAAGCCTTCGGATGCGCCGGCTGCCGTCTTCGAGCGGCTGCGTACCTCACGTGACACCCGAAATCTGACGCTGTCGTCCCAGTTTCGGGTCAAGGCAGGTGTTTCGTATGTTGAGTTTATTGACCGTTTATTAAGCATCCAGCTGGGCCAAAGTGCGCCATATCGGTCACCGGATTATGAATTTCTGCTGTTTGATTCGATGGTGGATATGGTTCGGGAGGTCCGTGTGCGAGACCAATCGTTTGGCTTGTCCCGCCTGATTGCCGGTTATGCCTGGCCGTGGGCAAGCAAAAAGCAGCCGGATCAGTTTGATATGACCCTCGATGGGGTTTCCCTGCGCTGGAACCGCACGGCAAACGACTGGATCAATACTCAGGGAGCCCACGAAGATGTCGGCTGCATCCACACCACCCAAGGCTACGATTTGAATTATGCCGGTATTATTTTTGGCCCTGAAATCCGCTATGACCCGACGCAGCGTTGTCTGACCATTGATCGTGCGCAGTACCACGACCGTAACGGCCAACAGCGCGCGATGCCTGATCAGACCATCAAAGAATACATCCTGAATATTTATAAAACGATCCTGCTGCGTGGTATTCGGGGTACTTTCGTTTATGCCTGCGACACCGGCCTGCGTCAATACTTGCGGCAATATATTCCGCAATATCAGCCAGCGGCGTCCCGTGTGCAACTGCGGCAGGCCCCCAAGCTGCTTCCCTATGAAAACGCGGTGCCACTGTACGATCTGAAAGCGGCGGCAGGAGGCTTTGGCGCACTGCAGGCTGTGCAAGACACTACCTGGATTGGTGTGCCGCCTAGTATGAAGGCTGCCAGGGATCTCTTTGCCTGTCAGGTAACCGGTGAGTCCATGAACCAAGTGATCCCCAACGGTGCCATTTGCCTTTTTCGGCTGGATCACGGGGGCAGCCGCCAGGGCAGGATTGTGCTTGTCGAGTGCGATACACCAGAAGATGCGGATCTGGGTTCAAGGTACACGGTTAAAGAATACGAAAGCCTGAAGATTGCGTCTGCAGAGGGCTGGCAGCATACGATGATCCGTCTGAAACCACGATCGGATAATCCCGAATTCAGGACAATCGAGTTATCTGCAGATGATGGGGCCCGTTATCGCGTGGTAGGTATCTTTGTGTGTGTGCTGGATAAATAGACGGATGGTGTTCGCCAGGCTTTTTACTACCGCTATACTGCACTAATAATAATTTCGTCTCGGCGTCACCGGGAGGCATCATGGCGCGCGTGCATCCTAACGCATCAGCGGGGGCAACACCTCCCAAGGCTGGGTTGGTGAAGCAGTTGCGTGCATCCTTGCAGCGGCTCAGACACACCGAGCGCCTGCAGAGGGCGCTGTTTGACATTGCCGATATGGCCGGGTCTGCGTCCGACATGCAAAGCCTGCTGAGCGGCTTGCATCGCAGCATTGCGCAGCTGATGTACGCCGAGAATTTCTTTATTGCGTTGTATAACCCGCAGCACGATACGCTTCGGTTTATATATTTTGTGGATGAGGTCGACGGCGAGCTTTATCACCCTGATCAGGAATTCACCGCAACAGAACTTCAAAACAGCATCACGGTGGGCATGATTCGTCATGGCAAGCCCATGCGCGGGTCATCGCTGCAAATTACAACAGCCCTCGGGCTGGATCGTCACCATAATGTCGGCAGCCCGTCGATAGACTTTATGGCCGTGCCCATGCGTCGTGATGGCCAGGTGTACGGCGTGCTTGCCGTACAAAGCTATCAAAAGGGCAGGGGGTATTCGCAGTCCGACCAAGACGTGCTGGCGTTTGTGGCCGAACATGTGCTCAATGCTGTCGAACGCAAGATGGGCCAGGAGGCTCTCGAGCGCCGGGTGACCGAGCGCACCAGAGAGCTTGCCCAGGTAAACGCCCGCTTGCAGGAGCAAGTACAAGAGCGCGAGCGGGCAGCACATCTGCAATCAACCCTGTACCGCATTGCGGCCCTCAGCCACGAGCAGATCAGCTCCAAAGAGTTTTATCACAGCCTGCATCAGGCTGTGGGCGAGCTCATCAACGTCGAAAATTTTTATATTGCACTTAAATCTGCTGATAATCGATGGCTGGATTTCCCCTATTATGTAGACGAGCTGGGAGGCCGCATTGGCCAGCGCCCCTGAGTTCGACACTTTGATCTGATCGTTTCCTTGCAGACCACCTATTCATGAGGGTTCACAACACTTTTGATCTTTTATTTGTAATGGCACGTAATAGCCTATCTTCCTCTTGTGATGGAGATATGTTGGATGATATAGTAGTGGCATGTTCGTCAAAGTCACCAAGTCAGGCCCGCGCCGCTACGTGCAGCTCGTCGAGGCCTATCGCGATGAGGCTGGGCGCCCCAAGCAGCGCACCGTGGCCACGCTCGGCCGTCTCGATCAACTGAGCGGCGAGCCGCTCAAGTCCGTGCATGACGGACTTGGACGCATCCTCGGCCTGGAACTGAACGCCAGTAATGGCACAGCGACATTCGACTCGTCTCGGGCGTTTGGCGACCTTTGGGCGCTCACTCAGATCTGGAAGCAGCTCGGGCTCGATCGCCTGCGTCACGTTTTGCGCCAGCGCACCCGTCACCGAATCGACCTGGAGGCGCTGTTGCGGCTGATGGTGATGAACCGCCTGTGCGACGCCCACTCCAAGCTCGGGTTGCTGCGCTGGACGAAGACCGTGAGCGTTCCCGAGCTGGATCTTGAAGCGGTCACCCACCAGCAGCTGCTGCGCACCATGGACGCGGTGTTGGAGCATAAGGACGTAATCGATGAGGCGCTGGCACAAGCCGTGCGCCCGCTCGTGGACAATGACCTCTCGGTGGTCTTCTACGACATGACGACTGTTCGTGCCGAGGGGCTCTCCGAGGAAGCGGGCGACATCCGTATGTTCGGCATGTCCAAGGAGTCCATCATCGCCCGCCAGTTCATGCTGGGGCTGGTGCAGACGGCCGACGGTATCCCGCTCTACCACGAGGTCTTCCCCGGCAACACGGCCGAGGTGGGAACCTTGAAGAGCTCGCTCTCTAAGGTGCTGGAGCGCTTCCCCATCCGGCGGGTGATTGCGGTCGCCGACCGGGGGCTGCTCTCGCTCGATAATCTGGAGGAGCTGCAGAAAGTTGTGCTGCCCTCGGGAGCTCCGCTGGAATTCATCCTGGCAGTGCCTGGGCGCCGGTACGGTGAATTCGCAGAACTGCTTGCTCCTATCAACGCGCGGGCCGCCGCCAGTGAAGATCCGGAGGTGGTCGACGAGCTGCGCTGGAACGATCTGCGCCTGGTGGTCGCCCACGACCGTGCACGGGCTGCCGAGCAGGCGGCCCAGCGCGATGTCATGATCGCCGGCCTCGAAGCCCAGGCCGCGCAGTGGGTCGGCAAGCTTGATGCTCAGGACTCGGGTAGCCGCAATCGGGGCCGCAAGCTCTCGGACGGGGGCGTACGCGCCCGGTTCTATCACGCCGTGTGCGAGGCGCACCTGCGGCGCATCGTTCGGGTGGATCTCAAAAGCGAACTCTTCACCTACGACATCGATCCGAAGGCGCTCGCCTTGGCGCGGGCCATGGACGGCAAGCTGCTCTTGGTGACCAACACGCCGGATCTGGTAGCCCCCGAAGTCATCGCCCGCTATAAGTCACTCGCCGACATCGAGCGCGGCTTCAAGATGCTCAAATCCGACATTGAGATCGGCCCCGTCTACCACCGGCTACCTGATCGCATTCGGGCGCATGCCTATATCTGTTTTATCGCATTGGTGCTCGCGCGCGTGATGCGCGCACGCCTGAGGCAGACGCCCGTGCCCGACGTGCAGTCCCCTGATCGCGCGCTCTGGGCCTTGAGCCGCATCCAGACGCATCAAGTGGCGTTCGCCGGGCAGGCGCCGGTCACCGGGATCTCCGCCATGGACGCGCAGCAGGTGGCGGTGCTCGCAAGCCTGAAGGTCAAGAAGCCGACCGCAGACGCCGCCTACGCCAATCTGTAATGGAGCGTTCTGAAGAAACACTCCATGAAATCAACAGGTTGGAATTTTAGCTGTCGAACTCGGGAGCGCCCACTCGGACGGGGGATGAGCGAGTACGCTATGCGTTGTGCGCAAACCGTGCTGCTCTCGGACACTGAAATCAGTCAGCTGATTGCGCGAGGTGAAGTACATGCCGCTACTTACGGCGAGCCGGCAGTTTGCTGGTTAGGGGCCCCCCTGACAGGCACCCAAGGGGTGATTGGTGTGGTGGTTGTGCAAAGCTATCGCACCAATCTGCATTTCACCCGACAGGATGCCGATCTCCTCACGTTCGTTTCGTATCAGATCGCTGCTACCTTGCTGCGGCGTCAGCAGGATCAGGCATTGCAGGCGCTGAACATCCAGCTCGAGCAACGGGTGCGTGAGCGCACCATCGAGCTCCAGCACCAGATAGCCGTGCGCGAGCACGTGCAGCAACAGCTCCAGCATCAGGTCATGCACGATCCCCTTACTTGCCTGCCCAATCGGGTTTATGTGCGCGACCAGCTCGAAATTGCACTGGCCCGGCAAAAGCAGCAGACCGACAGCCAATTTGCCCTGTTATATCTGGATGTAGACCGCTTCAAGCTGTTTAACGATGGGTTGGGGCATCAGGTAGGTGATCGTGTCTTGCAGGAGGTCGCCATCCGGATGGCCGACTGCGTCCGCTCGCCCGATATTCTCGGGCGCCTGGCCGGAGACGAGTTCTCAATTATTTTAGTGGATTGCCGACAGCCTGCTGATGCATGCCAGGTGGCGCAGCGAATACAGGCGCGCATGCAGGAAGCCATCGAAATTGCCGGGCGCCGGCTGCATGTCTCCCTCAGTATTGGCATTGCCATGGGTCAGGGGTATTACTGTTCTGTCGATGAACTGCTGCATGACGCCGATACTGCCCTGTATCAGGCCAAGGCGGCTGGGCGCCGCTGCTTTGTGATGTTTGATGCCAGGGTGCACGACACCGCAACCAACGTGCTGGATGTCGAGCAGCAGTTGCGTGTCGGGCTTGAAACTGGGCAGTTTGTACCGTATTTTCAGCCGATCGTGCAGCTGGCAGACGCCCGTGTTGTCAGCTTCGAGGCGCTCATCCGCTGGTTTCATCCCGACAAGGGGGTATTGGGCCCTGATCTCTTTTTACCCGTGGCTGAAAAAACCGGCCTCATCGAGGCCCTCGACTGGCATATCTACGACAAGGTCTGTCAGGTCGTCCCCAGCTTTCTGGGGGCTGATCAAGTCATCAATCTCAATCTGTCCCCGCATCATTTCCACGGACAGGATTTTGCCGGCCGCTTTCTTGAGCTGCTGTCGTTTCATCGAATACCGTTCAAACAGGTCTGCGCCGAGGTCACTGAAAGCTCCCTGTTGTCAGACCCGGTGGCTGCTGCCCGTATTTTGGGTACCCTGAACAAAGCGGGGATACGGGTTGCGCTGGATGATTTTGGTACCGGATTTTCGTCACTTAGCCATGTGCATCAATTTCCGCTCAACTCGCTCAAGATTGATCGCTCTTTTATTTCCCAGCTAGGCTCGGGGCGACCGTCGCGCAGTGCCGCAATTGTGTCGGCTGTGATTGGTCTGGCCCGTGCGCTGCATATCCATATGGTGGCAGAAGGGGTTGAAACTGTGTCGCAGCGTGACCATCTCATGGCCATGGGCTGTGAACGCGCACAAGGTTTGCTATACGGTAGTGCCCAGCCCGCAGAGCATTGGCAGATCCAGAACCGCCCTGGAGGCCTCCCTCCAGGGGGCGAGGGTGCTGAGCCTCACAAGCCTACGGGACATCCCTAGGTGTTATTTATCCGTTCAACCTGCATAATGCTGAGCATGCAGGTGAGGAGACAGCCCTGATCGGGCACCAGCGCAGCATAGACAGCGCTTTCATTTGTAGGCAGTACTCATAAAAAACAAAAAACAGCAGGGCCAGCGATATCATCGTTGGCCCTGTTCATTTGTACGCCCGATTTTTATTCCTGTTAGTGCCCGCCTGCACCCGAAAAAACATTCAGCACCAGTACGCCTGCCAAAATAAGGCCGACACCAATAACTGCGGCGGTATCCAGCGCCTGGCCAAAAAACACCAGCCCAATCAGGGCAATGGCCACGATACCCACCCCTGACCACACTGCGTAGGCAACCCCGACAGGAATCGTGCGCAGGGCCAGTGCCAGGAGGTAAAACGCCACCCCATAGCCGATGACGGTAATCACAGAAGGAATCGTGCGGCTAAAGCCATTGGAGGCTTTTAGTGCCGATGTAGCGATCACCTCGGCCACGATGGCGATGATCAGATACAGCCAGCTAGTATTCATCAGATGAGGCTTCCCTTGTGTGGTGAGACTCTTTGGGTGTCCGCAGCAAGACAGAGACGGCACCTGAACCGCCATCCCGTTCGGCGCATTCGATCCAGGCCTGTACGGCACTCAGGCGGCACAGGTGTTGGCGTACAAAGGCTTTCAGGATGGGCTCTCCACGAGATCCGATACCTTTGCCGTGCACAATACGAACGCAGCGGATCTGGTGTGTGAGGCAAGCATCCAGGAAGCGGTCAAGGCGTTCAGCCGCCTGTTCTTGTGAGTTTCCGTGCAGATCCAGCGTGGCCTGGCTTGGCCATTTGTTGCGCCGCAGGCCGCGCAAAAGGTCTGGCCCGCATCCATGACGTAGAAACTCTTGGTCGTCCGGGTTAAAGAACCGGTAGGCAGCCTCAGCTTGGTGGCTGGGCCCAAATGCAGGGCGGGGTGCTTCAGGCCCACCCTGTGCGTGTTCCCGCCTGGCCTGCAGCTGGGATTCTGATGCGCGGGGTGTCAGTGCGCGCGACCTCGGGCCACGGTTGGCCAGCGGGCGCACAAACCGCACCGCCTGTTTGAACAGTGCCCGGTCTTCTGCATCCAGTATGGAAACAGTTGACGAGACTGCCCCGGCAGGCGGGTTGGCGCCTGTGCCAGAGGCCCGCTGCGGGTTGTTGGCCCGGGGCTGGGTGGCGGCAGGCTTTGCGGGCTGGCGCGCCGCAGCCTGCTTGGCACTGGCCTGCAGCTGGCGTAAATCAGACAGCGTTGGTTTAGAGTCCTTCATTCTCCAGCCAGCGCTGAGCGTCCAGGGCAGCCATGCAGCCCGTGCCGGCACTGGTGATGGCTTGCCGATAGACGTGGTCCTGGACGTCACCCGCGGCAAAGACACCCGGTATGGATGTCATGGTGGCCAGGCCTTGCAGGCCGCTGCGCGTGGTGATGTAGCCGTTTTCCATGGCAACCTGGCCTTCGAAGATGGCCGTGTTGGGCTTATGGCCGATGGCAATAAAGACGCCAGTGACGGCGAGATCTTCGGTTTTCCCGGTTTGTGTGTCCACAAGGCGTGCGCCGGTGACGCCGGAATCGTCGCCCAGCACGTCTTGCAACTGGTGGAACAGCTTCAGCCGCATATTGCCGTTATTGACCTTCTCCATCATTTTGTCGACCAGGATGGGCTCGGCGCGGAACTTGTCGCGACGATGCACCAAGGTGACCGTACGGCAAATGTTGGACAGGTACAGGGCTTCTTCGACGGCTGTGTTGCCGCCACCCACCACGATCGCGTCCTGGTTTTTATAGAAGAAGCCGTCGCAGGTGGCACATGCGGATACCCCGCGGCCCATGAAAGCCTGCTCGGTTTCGAGGCCCAGGTACTGGGCCGATGCCCCGGTGGCGATAATCAGGGCATCGCAGGTATAGGTGTTGCCTGTGTCGCCATTGAGGACAAACGGGCGCTTGGAGAGATCAACGCTGGCAATGTGGTCGAACACCATTTCGGTGTTAAATCGCTGGGCGTGCTCCATAAAGCGCTGCATGAGGTCTGGGCCCTGGACGCCGGCGACGTCGGCCGGCCAGTTGTCCACCTCGGTGGTGGTCATCAGTTGGCCGCCTTGCTCGAGGCCAGTAACCAAAACTGGAGACAGGTTGGCGCGGGCTGCGTACACTGCGGCAGTGTAACCAGCCGGACCAGAGCCCAAAATCATCACTTTGGCGTGCTTTACATTAGACATCACAGAAAATCCGTTCATGATCAACCCCGCAATTATAATGGCCAGATGGCAAGAATTCCGGTAAGCACTCCGCGCTCGACGCGCAATGTCCGCAACGGCCCGTCAGCACTGCAAACACGCCTGAGCAGTCTGCTACGCGAGGCGCGGTGGATCCTTTTGGCTGCGGTCGCCGCATGGCTGATCCTCGTGCTGGCTACCTGGCAGCGGGCTGACCCCGGCTGGTCGCATTCGGTCTATACCGGTGTCACCCATAACTGGGGAGGCACCTTCGGCGCGTACGTAGCTGATTTGCTGCTTTATCTGTTTGGCGCCTCTGCCTGGCTATGGGTGCTCCTGATGCTGCGCCACGTGGTGGCGGGTTTTTATCGGCTTACCCGCATCGTGCTGCCCACACGGGTGCCCGAGCTCCTCCCCCGGGTTCGCTGGGAGGTCGGTATCGGCTTTACCCTGTTGTTTCTGGGATGCATGGGTATCGAGTCTCTGCGCTTGCAAAGCTGGGGGGTAACGCTGCCTGCCGGGGCGGGCGGGCAACTGGGCCATCTGCTGGCGGCCGGCCTGGCCCAGGTGGCGGGGCAAGCCGGAGGCACCTTGCTCTTGCTGGCCTTCATTATTGTTGGTTCCAGTCTGTTTTTTGGTTTCTCCTGGCTTAATGTCTCCGAGCGCGTTGGCCTGGGCATCGAGCTCTTCTTTCGTCGCCTCCTGGATTGGAAAAATGCCTTGCAGGATCGTCGGGCTGGCAAAACCGCCACCGCCGAGCGCCAGGAAATCGTTGAAACCCGCCAGACACAGCTGGTGCACGAGCAGCCCGTGCGCATCGAACCCACTGTTAAAACCGTGCCTATCTCGCCACGGGTACAGCAAGAAAAGCAACAGGCCCTGTTTACCGCCAAAGAAGATCCCGCGCTGGCCGGCAGCTTGCCGGCTTTGTCTTTGCTGGATCCCGTCGAGCAGGCCCAAGAAAGCGTTTCACCCGAAACCATCGAATTCACCTCCCGCCTGATCGAGAAAAAGCTATCCGATTTCGGCGTAACCGTCACGGTCGTATCTGCACAGTCGGGCCCGGTCATCACACGCTACGAGATCGAGCCGGCGGTAGGCGTCAAGGGCAGCCAGATCGTCAACCTGGCCAAGGATCTTGCGCGTGCACTCAGTTTGGTGCGCATCCGGGTGGTCGAGACCATCCCCGGAAAAAACCTCATGGGGCTCGAGCTACCCAATCCGCGCCGGCAGATGGTGCGTCTCACCGAGATCCTGGGGTCGCAGGTTTATCACAGCAGTGGTTCGTTGCTGACGATGGCGCTGGGCAAGGATATCGCTGGCAATCCAGTGGTGGCCGATTTGGGCAAGATGCCGCATTTGCTGGTGGCGGGTACCACGGGTTCAGGTAAGTCAGTGGGCATCAACGCCATGATCCTGTCCTTGCTGTACAAGGCCGATGCGAGCCAGGTCAGGCTGATCCTGATTGATCCAAAAATGCTCGAAATGTCCGTCTACGAGGGCATCCCTCACTTGTTGGCGCCGGTAGTTACCGATATGCGCCATGCGGCCAATGCACTGAACTGGTGTGTGGCCGAGATGGAAAAACGCTACAAGCTCATGAGCAAGCTGGGCGTGCGCAATCTGGCGGGATTCAATGCCAAGATTCGCGACGCCCAGAAAAAAGACGAACCCATTCCCAATCCTTTTTCTCTGACGCCCGATGCGCCCGAGCCCCTGGGTACCCTGCCCATGATCGTGGTGGTGATCGACGAGCTCGCCGATCTGATGATGGTGGTGGGCAAGAAGGTCGAAGAGCTGATTGCGCGTCTGGCGCAAAAGGCGCGGGCTGCAGGCATCCACCTGATTCTGGCTACCCAGCGTCCCAGTGTGGATGTCATTACCGGCCTGATCAAGGCCAATATCCCCACGCGCATTGCCTTCCAGGTGTCGTCCAAAATTGATTCACGCACCATTCTGGATCAGATGGGTGCCGAAACCCTGCTGGGGCAGGGGGACATGCTGTATCAGCCGCCAGGCACCAGTGTGCCCACACGCGTACACGGGGCCTTTGTGCACGACGACGAAGTCCATCGTGTCGTCGAGTCTCTTAAAGAATCCGGCGAGCCTGATTACGTCGAGGGCCTGCTCGAGGGCACACTCGAGGGTGAAACCGGCGATGGCGTCAGTTCTGTCACGGGCTTCACCGATCAGGAAAACGACCCCCTTTATGATCAGGCGGTCGAAGTCGTTATGCGTAGCCGGCGAGCCTCCATTTCGTTTGTCCAACGTAATCTGCGGATCGGCTATAACCGCTCGGCACGCATTCTCGAACAAATGGAGCGTGCGGGTTTGGTCAGCCCCCAACAGCCCAATGGCAACCGCGATCTCCTTGTGCCGGCTAAATCCGGCGAAGACGAGTAATGCCCATGAGTTCCCTTATTTTTTTGCGTCAACCTTTGTGGGCCGGCCTGTTGCTGTCCTGCGCATTGGCACTGGCACCGGGCGTCAGTCACGCGGTCGATACCGCTCAGGTGCAGCTCCAAACCTTTGTCGATCAGGTGAAATCGGCCACCGGCGAGTTTCAGCAAGAGCAAAAAGGCCCAGACGGCAAGGCGCGGTCGCAGACGGGCACATTTGCGTTTCAGCGGCCTGGCAAATTTCGCTGGCAGGTGCGTAAACCTTATGCCCAGCTCATTGTCTCCGACGGCAAGCACGTCTATCAATACGATCCCGATCTCGCTCAGGTGACCCAGCGCCAGGCCGGGCAGGCGGTGGGAGCATCACCTGCCGCCTTGCTATTTGGCTCGGGCTCTCTGGATGACGCCTTCAATGTGCAGTCACAGCCGGATCGTGATGGCTTGCAATGGTTGCGGGCCGTTCCCAAAACGCCGGATGCCGGATTTACCTATGTAGACATCGGGTTTGCGGATGGCTTGCCCAAGCGGCTCGAGCTTCTGGACGCCTTTGGGCAAACCACGCACATTCAGTTCATGGCACTCAAGGCAAATCCGGATATTCCGGCTTCGCAGTTTCAGTTCGTTGTGCCCGAGGGTGTTGACCTCGTCAAGATGAACTGATGGCCACACAAGGCGAGCTGCTGGGTGCAGCACCCCAAAATATTCCCTTGGCAGAGGCCCTGCGCCCGCGCACGCTCGGCGAAGTCATTGGGCAACCTCATTTGCTGGCCCCAGGCAAACCGCTGCAGCTGGCGTTTCAGTCGGGCAAGCCCCATTCCATGATTTTCTGGGGGCCTCCAGGCGTGGGTAAAACCACGCTGGCCCGCCTGATGGCCACTGCGTTTGATTGTGCCTTCATTGCCCTGTCAGCGGTATTTTCCGGGGTCAAGGATATTCGTGAGGCCATGCAGCAGGCCAGGCAGCAGCAGGCACAGGGGCGCGCCACCATTCTGTTTGTCGACGAAATTCATCGCTTCAACAAGGCGCAGCAGGATGCACTGCTGCCGTTTGTCGAAAGTGGTCTGGTTACCTTTATCGGTGCCACCACCGAGAACCCGTCCTTTGAAGTCAACTCGGCGTTGCTTTCCCGGGCACAGGTCTATGTGCTCAAGCCACTTTCAGATCCCGAACTCAGGCGGTTGTTTCAGCGGGCACAAGAAACCTGTCTTGTTTCGCTCAGTTTTTCCGATAACGCGGTGGATACCCTGATTGCTTATGCGGATGGTGACGCTCGCCGGCTGCTTAATCTGCTGGAGCAATGCCACACAGCGGCCGGGGCCAGTGATGTCAACCAGATAGATGCCGCATTCATCGAAAACGCCCTGATGCTCAATGCCCGGCGCTTTGATAAAGGCGGTGATCAGTTTTACGACCAGATCTCTGCCCTGCACAAATCAGTACGCGGATCTCATCCGGATGCGGCACTTTATTGGCTGACACGGATGCTCGATGGGGGGGCGGATCCCCGTTATCTGTCACGACGCATCGTGCGCATGGCGTGGGAGGATATCGGCCTCGCAGACCCGCGCGCGATGCAGATTGCCAACGATGCCGCACTTACGTACGAGCGCCTGGGCAGCCCTGAAGGCGAGCTGGCGCTGGGACAGGCAGTCATCTACCTGGCAATCGCGGCCAAAAGCAATGCGGGTTACATGGCCTACAAGCAGGCCAGGGCGTTTGTGCAAAAAGATCGCAGCCGCGAAGTGCCTGTGCATTTGCGCAATGCCCCCACGCGCCTGATGAAAGAACTGGGCTATGGCCACGCCTATCGGTATGCCCACGATGAGCCCAACGCCTATGCCGCGGGCGAAACCTACCTGCCCGATGGTATGGATGAGCCCGGCTGGTATCAGCCGGTTCCCCGGGGGCTCGAAATCAAGATCGGCGACAAGCTCAATCAGCTCAGGCAGTGGGATATTGATTCACACGCGCATCCACCAGGCGCGCATCCGGCGTCAGGGCAAGCAGATTCAAACGAAAAAAAGGCACGTAATCCAAAGTAAGGTGCACGGTATCACCGGCCGCCAAGGTTTGATGGCCCCCCAGGTGCGCCGGAAGCTCGGCCCGAAACTGGCCCTGTACGCAATGCAAAAGGGTTTCGCCAGGCCGCAGGGGCAGTGCCTGATCGCCTCTACGCACATCTACACAGCCATGGGCCTGCTTGCGTGCCAGCATCAGCTGAAACCACTCGGTGGGGCCGTCGGGGCTGGCCGCCTGAAACTGCGTTTCGCCTGCAAAATACAGGCGCCCGCCCGATGCTACCGTGGTTTCGTTGCCTGATGCTGTCCGGATCAGCAGCAATGGCCCGCCACTGGTGAGGACGCCAATGCAGTCCATGCCCTCCTGGCCTGCGACCAGCCCGCTGGCATCCAGGCGCAGCATCTGTGCGCACCACAAGGGTTGGCTGCTTTCGTCATCGGGGCTTGTCACGATAGTACGGGTGCTTGGATGGCCGTCCAAAGATGGGAGGTCTGTCAGTTGGCTGGCGGGGATAAAGCGGTGTATGTCTTGCATCGGAAGAGGGTATCAGGAGGCAACGCGGTGAAGGTTTAAGTGTCGTGGTTTAATTTAATACAATATGCTGTTCCCAATGCGCCAGGTGTTTCTGGCGCGATTTCATTTTTCTGCCACCATCATGCTAGATACCAATCTGTTGCGCAAAGACCTGGACCGAGTTGTACGTGCCCTGGCCAGACGCGGCCTGAGCTTCGACACTGATCGCTACCACGCCCTCGAGGCCCGCCGCAAAGCGGTGCAGGTTCAAACTGAAGAGCTGCAGGCCCGCCGCAATGCCCTGGCCAAACAGATTGGACAACTCAAGTCTCGTGGCGAGGATGCCTCCGTGGCACTGGCCGAGTCCCAGGCCCTCCCGGATCGTCTCAAAGCGCTTGAGCAGGATCTTTCTCTGGTGCAGCAAGAGCTTGCCCAGTGGCTCATGACTATTCCCAACCTGCCCGATGAAAGCGTACCAGACGGCACCTCCGAGGCCGATAACGTCGAGGTGCGTCGCTGGTTGCCGGGCAAGGCAGACGCCGAGGGTAATCCGGCGCCCCTGGGCTTCGAGCCACAAGATCACGTGGCACTGGCCGAGCCCATGGGGCTGGATTTTGAGTCGGCCCGCTCTTTGGTGGGGGCCCGTTTCATGATGCTGCGCGGGCCTGTGGCCCGCCTGCACCGGGCCTTGGCGCAGTTCATGCTGGATCTTCAAACCACCCAGCATGGCTACCAGGAGTGCTACACCCCCTATATCGTCAATAGCTCCACCTTGTTTGGCACAGGCCAGTTGCCCAAATTCAAGGAAGACATGTTTTGGGTTACCCGGGGCGGCCAGGGCAGCACCCCGGATGACGAAGGCCAGTCCGAAGACCTTTATCTGATCTCAACCGCCGAGATCCCCCTCACTGGCACCGTGCGCGATCGCATCGTCGATGTGCATGATTTGCCGCTCAAACTCACCGCTCACACCCCTTGTTTTCGCTCGGAAGCGGGCAGTGGCGGGCGCGACCTGCGTGGCCTGATCCGTCAGCATCAGTTCGACAAGGTCGAAATGGTGCAGATCGTGCATCCGGAGCAATCCTGGCTGGCGCTGGACGAAATGGTAGGCCATGCCGAGCACGTGCTGCAGGCGCTGGGCCTGCCTTATCGGGTCGTGCTGCTGTGTGCGGGTGACATGGGCTTTGGTTCAGCCAAAACTTATGATCTTGAAGTCTGGCTGCCGGCTCAAAACACCTGGCGCGAAATCTCCTCGGTGTCCAATTGCCTGGATTTTCAGGCACGGCGCCTGCAGGCACGATTCCGCCCCGATGGCCCCAAGGCCAAACCCGAGTACCTGCATACGCTCAATGGCTCCGGGTTGGCGGTTGGCCGTGCCTTGGTGGCAGTGCTCGAGAACTACCAGCAAGCCGATGGTAGCGTGCGGGTGCCCGAAGCCCTGCAACCGTACATGGGTGGCCTCACCGAGCTTCGAGCTTAAGGCAGCGTAACTGACATGCGGCTGGCGCCCCCCGGGTATGGTCACGGTGGGTTTGATGCACGTTTCTGCCAGGCGCCGCATCGCGGTAGCCGCCCTGTTTTGTGCTAGAATGCGCAGCTTGACCGCATTCAAGTCCGGACAGGTGGCAGAGTGGTCGAATGTACCTGACTCGAAATCAGGCGTACGGTTTTCCCGTACCGTGGGTTCGAATCCCACCCTGTCCGCCAGGCCTTAAATAAGATCAAGCCGCTACGGCATTCAGGATTTCACCTGAGTGCCGTTTGCTTTTTCCGTTTCGGGTTCGGAAGTTCTTGATGCCCGAATCCGTGCAAGCCTTGGCGAACATCCGATCATCCCCACTGTTGATCCTCTTGCCGTTGCGCGACCGGCTCTGAGGTTCCCAATTCGCGTGTTGGGGTAAGGGTCGTGTGTTGGGCCTGCGGTGCGAAACGATCGCGCGCAGGATGCAGGTTTAGGACGCATAGGTGAGCATGGCGATCTCCTATTTGCTGGCCCCAGCTTTTGGCGGGCGGGGTAGCGCTGTGTGTTATTGAGTAACAGAGCTGGCTTTATATTGCCCCAGGCCCTATAGTAAGTACGGGGATATTTTTCCCTTCTACTTAGGACTTACATTGAATACAGAAATCGGCATCGTGAAGTGGTTCAACAACGACAAGGGATTCGGCTTTATCATGCCCGAATCGGGTGGCAAGGACCTCTTCGCACACTACAGCGACATCCAGGGCGCGCAGGGCCACAAGAGCCTCGAAGAAAATCAGCGCGTATCGTTTGTAGCAAAGCAAGGGCAGAAAGGCCCTCAAGCGTCAATGATCAAAGTTATTTGATAGCTCTGCTCGCCTGAGTTGGCGGGCACATAGAGCAGTCGAATGTGGCCGAACCTTTTGAAACATTGGGTTCGGCTTTTTGTTGGCCAGGTTACTTGATCAGGGCGCGGATGGCGGGGGGTTTAGGGACGTCAACGATGACCACGACATCACCAAGGCCGACGCCGCCAGCCTGGTCCAGGCCAAACTGGACCGCGGACGGCTGCCGAGAAATCTGTGGAGGGAATCATGATCCAGATGATCATCGGCCAGGTGTGGCCGTACCTGCAGGGTGCGCATCACCCCGCGCTTGGCCGGCCGCAGCGATCCATCGTTTGGCCTGCCTCGTCTTGGGGTGAATCCTGTTTTTTGCCGGGGTTCGCAGTCATAATGGCGGCTGGAAAGTAAGACCTTATCTTAGCCGACGCCACACACAGGATTTCCCATGACCAGCACAACACCAGAACATCCACCAGGACACGGCGAGTACAAAATACCCGGGGGCAAACTGGTGGTGGTTGATCTGGCGGTTGATAACGGCCTCCTGGCCCAGGTTCGCCTGTCCGGGGATTTCTTCCTCGAACCTCCCGAGGCGCTGGATTGCATCAATGCCGCCCTCGAGGGCTTGCCCGCAGAGACTGACGAGGCTGGCATCGCCCGCCATGTCCGGCAGGCGCTGGATGCCAACGTCGAGATGTTTGGCATCAGCCCAGAGGGCATTGCCGTGGTTGTCCGGAGGGCACTGGCATGAAAACCCCAGCCGCGCGCAGTCAATGGACAGACTTTAACTGGCAACTGGTGCATCCCCAGCCCTTGCAGCCATTGCAGCATATGGCCCTTGATCAGGTCTTGCTGGACGAGGTTGCCGCCGGTCGCCGGCCACCCACCTTGCGGATATGGGAGTGGGCGACGCCCGCCGTCGTTATCGGTATTTTTCAGTCGCTCAAAAACGAGGTAGACGCCCACGCAGCCGAAGCCCACGGGATTCAGGTGGTGCGCCGTATCAGTGGTGGTGGCGCCATGTTTATCGAACCAGGCAACACCATCACCTACTCAATTTATGCCCCCTTGTCCCTGGTTGAGGGGATGAGCTTCAAGGATGCATACGCCTATATGGATGATTTTGTGCTGCAGGCCCTGGACGACGCAGGCATCAAGGCCTGGTATCAGCCGCTCAACGACATTACCTCTGAGGCTGGAAAAATCGGTGGGGCGGCACAGGCTCGCCGGGGTGGGGCGGTATTGCACCATGTCACCATGGCCTACGATATCGATGCGGTCAAGATGTTGCAGGTGTTGCGCATAGGCCGTGAAAAACTCTCGGATAAAGGCACGACATCGGCCGCCAAGCGGGTAGATCCCCTGCGCAGCCAAACCGGGCTCTCGCGCGAGAGCCTGATCCAGAAGATGATCGATGTTTTCCGACAGCGTAATGGCTTGCAGGAATCCACCCTGACACCCCCCGAGCTTGCCACGGCAAACCGCCTGATCCAGGAGAAATTTGGTACCTTCAGCTGGATCAGCAAGGTACCCTGAGGCGAGCCCCCCACATCAGTGGGTGGGGCCACGCCCTATACCGCATGCCTTGGCACCAGCCGTGTCATTTGTTGTGCAGGTGATCCAGTGTTTGCAGCGCCAGGTTGGAGTGAGCATACGCACCGCCTGCGCGCATCTCGGCGGCCACCCAGATTGCTTCCATGATCTCGGTGTCGGTTGCCCCGGCCCGTGAGGCACCTTCGGTGTGACCCTTGATGCAATACGGGCATTGAGTGACGTGCGCTACAGCCACGGCAATCAGTTGCTTGGTTTTCGCGTCCAGGGCGCCAGCCGCAAATACCGCCTTGCTGAATGCCTTGAAAGCAGCCAGAGGCTCGGGGGCAAGTTCGGCACGCCGTTTGGCCAGGTCGGCGGTGGCATTGGGGTACATAGGTGAATCCATGGGGGCAACTCCTTTGGAGGGACAGGTTGAACAATGATGGGTTCATGATAGACCGCCCGGATTGTCCCGGCCAGCGAAGCCCTTCTGGCAACAGGGGCCCTACAATGGCTCTCTTTACCCAAGGAAATTCTGGTGGATCAACGTCGACCCATGGACGGCCGGGCATCGGGGCTGATGCTGCTGTTGTGTCTCATCTGGGCCATGCAGCAAATTGCCCTCAAGGCCACCACAGATGATTTTTCACCGGTTTTCCAGATTGGCTGGCGCACGGCATTTGGCGGCGTGCTGGTGGCGCTGGTCATGTTGTGGCGCCGGGAATCCATCAGCCAGGCGCTCTCGCTCTGGCGCCCCGGGATGTGTGTGGGTGCCCTGTATGCACTTGAGTTCGTCTTTATTGGTGAGAGCCTGCGCTTTACCACGGCGGGTCATGTGGTGGTGTTGCTCTATACCGCCCCCATTTTTGCCGCCATAGGTTTGCACTGGAAGCTGGCCGAAGAACGCCTGGCGTGGATTCAGTGGAGCGGGGTAGTGGTGGCATTTGCCGGCGTGGGTATTGCGTTTCTGGTGCGTAAAGGCCCCGCTGCCCATCCGATGGCATCGGCCATGCTCTGGGGGGATCTGTTGGCCCTGCTGGGCGGCGCCGCCTGGGGAGCCACTACGGTGGTGGTCAGGGTAACGCCTTTGGCTGCTTTGCCCGCCAGCCAGTCGCTGATGTATCAGCTGGTGGTGGGTTCTTTTTTGATCATGCTCTTTGCCGTGTCAACCGGGCAAACCACGTTTCATCCGAGCCCGCTGGTGTGGGCCGGCCTGGCGTTTCAGACTGTATTTGTGGCGTTTATCAGCTATCTGACGTGGTTTTGGTTGCTGCGCAAATACCTGGCGTCACGCCTGGGGGTCTTCTCGTTTTTAACCCCCTTGTTTGGTGTGGTGCTGGGTGCGTGGTTACTGGATGAACCTATAGGCCCGGGTTTTTTGCTGGGTGCCGCACTGGTTGTGGTTGGGGTTGTGTTGCTCAGTGGCTATGGCTGGTACGCTCAGTGGCGGGCACATTCAACCTGAAAACCCGCCGGCATCCAGAAACGCCTGTTCTGCCAGGGTGGTGGTGCGGCCCAGCGCCGCATTGCGATGGGGAAACCGGCCAAAGCGCGCGATGATATCGTGGTGCTCCTGGGCCCAGCGCATCGAGTCCGGCGCATGCTGGCGATAAAGATTGATGGATTCCTGCTGTGTGAGCAGGTTTTCGGAGTGCATGAAAGGCAGGCAAATAAAATTGCGCAGATCAGGCTCGATGTCTTTCAGGTGCCGAAGTGCTTGCCGGGCATAGCACAGCGCCAGGCCGTCGGTGGCAAACATATGCCCGGTGTCCCGAAAAGCGTTTCGTGGATATTGATCCAGCAGCAGAATCAAAGCCAGGGATGACTCTGGTTCTTGCAACCAGCCGGACAGCTCTCGATGCGCAGCGGCAAAGTGCGCCTGGGCAAATCGTTCACGAAAATCCGCATCAAATTGCTTGTTTTTTGCAAACCATTTGCTTGGCCCCGCCGTCTGCCAAAAATCGACCATTGCGTGGGCATCGCTTGCTTGCTTGGCTGCGGGACGGCGTGTGGGCATGAAACAGACTCTAGAGTAGTTCGCGGCGCAAATCGGCCGCAGATTTGGGTGACAGCAAGCCGGGAGCAATATCAAGGACAGTTCGGGCGCCGGTTTCGCCCGCTGCTTTCAGGCGCCAGGCGGCACGGGCATAGGCCACCAGCACACTCGAGGTAAACCCCGGATTGCTGGCCAGATTCAGTGAAAACTCCATGACTTGGCCATCGCCGTGGCCAGACTGCCCGCTGCGGATGACAAAACCACCGTGTGGCATGCCGGAGTGTTCGCGCTGCAGGGTGTCAGTATCAATAAAATGCACCGTGGTGTCGTAATCGGCAAAATAATTGGGCATGGTGACAATGGCTTGGCGCACCTGATCGCTATCCGCACCGGGTTGCAACACCACAAAGCATTCACGGGTGTGTTTCTGGCGGGTGCTGAGCTGGGGCTGCTGCCCGGCCCGAACCTGATTGACAGCGTCTTGTACCGGAAGCGTGTATTGCACGCCGGCGGCTACCCCGGGCACCCGGCGGATGGCGTCAGAATGCCCCTGGCTGAGCCCTTTGCCCCAAAACGTGTAGGTTGCGCCCTGAGGCAGGATGGCCTCGCCCATCAGGCGGTTGAGGGAAAACAGGCCCGGATCCCAACCGACGGCCAGAATCGAAATATTGCCGTGTGCTCGCGCCACGGCATCTACCGAACTGAAGTATTCCGGGATCTTGGCGTGCGTATCGAAGCTGTCGATGGTGGTGTACCACTGTGCCAGGGAAGGCCCTTGCACGGGGAGATCATCCTTGGATCCACCGCATAAAATCAGGACATCGATCTCATCCCGTCGGGCGGCAGCCTCGTCGATCGACCACACGGGTATGGAAGGATCGGCCAGTTGCAGCGAGGCAGGATTACGGCGCGTAAATACGCCCACCAGCTGCATGTCGGGCTGCTGTGCGATGGCGGCCTGTGCACCACGTCCGAGGTTGCCATAGCCGGCGATGCCGATGCGAATCGGGGATGAATCCATGAAGTTCCTTATTTGATGTATCTAGGCCCTGTGCAGAATGCACTCCGCTTATTGTATCCACTCGTCGTCCGGCAGTCTGGCAGGGGAGTGCTAGAATGGCGGCCAAATTTTGTCAGGTATGGAACACTCTTATGGCGCGATCTGCCCATTCATCCCACCCCTTGCTGCATTTTGTGACACACGGGAGTCTCGTCGGCCAAATTCTCATCGGTTTACTTGCTGGTGTGGCCCTGGCTTATGGTTTCCCTGAGGCGGCCAAATCTGTGGGGCTTTTGGGCAATCTGTTTGTTACTGCGCTTAAATCGATTGCACCCATCTTGGTGTTTGTGCTGGTATCCGCGTCAATTGCCAATCACCATAAAGGTTCGCAGACGCAGCTAGGCCCCATTCTTATGTTGTATCTGGTGGGTACGTTTGCAGCCGCATTGGTGGCAGTGGTGGCCAGCTTTATGTTTCCCCTGACGATCCAGTTGCAGCTCACGGATGCTGCCGTCAGCCCGCCCAGCGGTGTGCTGGAAGTGCTGAAAAATCTCTTGCTGAGTGTCGTGGACAACCCGGTTCATGCTTTGCTGGAGGCCAATTACATTGGTATTTTGGCTTGGGCGGTTGGTCTGGGGATTGCGTTGCGTCACGCGCATGGCGCCAGCAAAACCATGTTGCTGGATTTGTCCGAGAGTGTGTCGTTTATTGTGCGTGTGGTGATTCGCACAGCACCCGTAGGGATCTTTGGCCTGGTGGCAGCCACCATCGCCGATACCGGCTTTGACGCCTTGCTGGATTATGCCCGCCTGCTGGGGGTGTTGTTGGGGTGTATGGTGTTTGTGGCGTTGGTGGTCAACCCGTTGATTGTCTTCTGGCGCATCCGCTCCAATCCGTACCCTCTGGTGTTCACTTGCCTGCGCGAATCCGGCGTCACGGCGTTTTTCACACGCAGCTCGGCGGCCAATATCCCCGTCAATATGGCCTTGTGCGAAAAACTTGGCCTGGAAGAAGATACGTATTCAGTGTCGATTCCTCTGGGTGCCACCATCAACATGGCTGGTGCGGCGGTAACCATTACCGTGCTCACGCTGGCGGCCGTCAATACCTTGGGGGTTTCGGTTGATCTCTTTACGGCATTGTTGTTGAGCGTGGTGGCCGCTGTGTGTGCCTGCGGGGCCTCGGGGGTTGCTGGCGGATCATTGTTGCTGATCCCTGTGGCATGCAGCCTGTTCGGGATTTCCAACGATCTCGCCATGCAGGTAGTGGGGGTGGGCTTCATTATTGGCGTGCTGCAGGATTCTGCAGAAACTGCCCTGAACTCATCCACTGATGTGCTGTTTACCGCGGCCGGATCTTTCCGTCCTGTGTCCAGCCCTGAATAATCGGCCATAGATCGGCGGGTTGGTGGGCTACTGCGTCGGCCTGCCAACGCTCGGGGTCATCCAGCGAGCAATATCCGTAGCCGGCGGCCACAGTGGCCATGCCAGCCGCCTTGCCGGCCAGAATATCGCGCTCATCGTCGCCCACATACAGACAGTGCTGGGGCAAGAAACCTGTCTGCCGGGCGGCATGCAGCAGTGGCTCGGGGTGCGGTTTGGTGTGGGCGGTGGTGTCGCCCCCCACTGTGACACAGCAGCGGCTCTCAAGCCCCAGATGGTGCACCATGGGTAGAGTCAGTGCCTCAGTCTTGTTGGTGACAATCCCCCAAGGCGTGGCTGCCTGAAACAGCTGTTCCAGCAGTTCGTCGATCCCGGCAAACAACCGTGCGTGTTCCAGCATGGTCTTTGCGTAATCCTGCAAAAATTGCTGGCGGCACTGCTCGTAGTCGGCGTGGCTGGCATCGATGTCCAAAGCTGCTTTCAGCAGGCCCCGGGCCCCATGTGAGGCATGTGGACGCAACAGGGCGTAATCCAGGGCGGGCAAGCCGCGATATCCGCGTTGCAAATTGGCGGCTGCTGCAAGGTCGGGGGCAGTATCTGCCAGGGTGCCGTCGAAATCAAACAGAATCATGCGCGGTGTCATACGTCGGCTTCCGGGCGGCGAGCCGCCATCATGTAGTTCACGCTGGTGTCCCGGCCAAGTGAGTAGTGTTGGGTCAGGGGATGGTATTCGATGCCGTCCAGTGCGCTGACTTCTAGCGTTGCCTGGCGTGCAGCACTGGCAAGCTCGCTGGGCGTGATGAACTGCTGGTACGCATGCGTACCCCTGGGTACCATGCGCAGCAGGTATTCGGCCGCCACAATCGCCAGCAAAAACGATTTTGGATTACGGTTGAGCGTGGAAAAACATACCAGCCCGCCTGGGCGGACTAACTGGGCGCAGGCCTGAACAATGGCAGCGGGGTCGGGGACATGCTCCAGCAGTTCCATGCAGGTTACCACGTCATACTGTCCGGCGTGTTCTGCTGCATGGGACTCAGCGCTGGTGCACTCGTATTGCACGTGGATATTGGATTCGTGCCCGTGCAAACGGGCAATCTGGATGGCCGGCTGCGACAGATCGATACCGGTCACCTCTGCGCCATCGGCTGCGAGTGCCTCGGAGAGCAAGCCGCCCCCACATCCGATATCCAGGACGCGTTGGCCTGATAGCGTCCCCGCCTGGGTGCGAATCCAGTCGAGACGCAGGGGATTGATGTCGTGCAGGGTTTTAAGCTGGCCGGCGGGATCCCACCAGGTAGAAGCCAGTGCACTGAACTTGTCGAGCTCCGCCTGGCTGGCGTTGGCTGTTTGCATGAATTGGGTTCCGAAAATGAACAAGGCCCCGCGCATGCGCGGAGCCTTGAAAACTGCCACACCCGAAGGTGTGGCAGTACGTGCGGTCTGCAGTATTACTTGCGGGTACCGACGATTTCGATTTCCACGCGACGGTTTTGGGCACGGCCTTCGCGGGTCTTGTTGGACGCGACGGGTTGCATTTCGCCCTTGCCTTCGGCATAGATACGATCAGCGGCAACACCCTTGCTGATCAGGTATTGCTTGACCGAATTTGCACGACGCTCGGAGAGTTTCTGGTTGTAGGCTTCGGTACCGATGGAATCGGTGTGGCCGACGGCGATGATGGTTTCCAGATTGATGGTGCCAGCTTGCTGGGCAACTTGATCCAGGACCTGACGGCCTTCGGGTTTGATTGTGGACTTGTCGAAGTCGAAGAATGTGTCAGCGTTGAGCACGACCTTGCTGGCAGTCGGTGCAACGACAGGCGCTTCAGCGACGGGCAAGCCGCAACCTTCGGCAGCAGTTGCCGGAGTCCAGAATGCATCGCGCCAGCAGTTTTGGCCGCTCGCATCTTTCCACACATGGCCATCAACGTTGACCCAGTTGTCGCTTGCCGATGCGGTACCCACGACAGCCATAGCAGCAATGGCGAGTCCAATAGCGATTTTGGAGGGTTTATTCATGTTTCTCCTCGTTTGAGCATGATGCTTGAAAGTGACCGCAGCGAACCCCCGCCGCATATCGAAAGAACATTTCCAGTATAGCAATGTCTAGTTGGAAAACTATGAATTGCGCTGGGTTTGATGCGTGTTAGCCGAAATCTTAAGGCATTTTTGCCGCCGCAGTTAAGTATTGATCCCTTTGTCGGCCACTCTGAGCCCTATTTAGACGGGCCGGGCGCCCAGGCTGTGGGGTTTTCACAACGATCGTCGGTTGATGAGGCCGCGCAGCCCGATTGCCACAGAAGATTGCCTGTCTGATCGCTCTCTGGTGGTGAATGATAGAATCACCGATTGCTTCGGGCTGTTTCCCGCCTATCGGTTTCGGACATATCAATGGAATCCTTCGCCAAAGAGACCCTGCCTGTTTCGTTAGAAGACGAAATGCAGCGTAGTTACCTGGATTACGCCATGAGCGTCATCGTCGGGCGGGCATTGCCCGACGTACGCGATGGCCTCAAGCCTGTGCATCGGCGTGTCCTTTTTGCCATGCACGAGTTGAACAACGACTGGAACCGTGCTTACAAGAAGTCAGCGCGTATTGTCGGTGACGTCATCGGTAAATATCACCCTCACGGCGACTCAGCCGTATACGACACAATCGTCCGGATGGCTCAGGATTTTTCTCTGCGCTACATGCTGGTAGACGGCCAGGGCAACTTTGGCTCGATCGATGGCGATAACGCGGCAGCCATGCGTTACACCGAAGTCCGCCTGTCCAAAATTGCGCACGAAATCCTGGCCGACATCGATCAGGACACCGTGGATTTTGGCCCCAACTACGATGGCAGCGAACAGGAGCCCCTGTTGCTGCCCTCGCGTCTGCCCAACTTGCTGGTAAATGGCAGTGCCGGTATTGCGGTGGGTATGGCTACTAACATCCCGCCGCATAACCTGTCCGAGGTTGTTGAAGGGTGTCTGTATTGTTTGCGCAACCCTGATTGCACCATCGATGAGCTCATCGAGCGCATTCCGGCGCCTGATTTCCCCACGGGTGGCATCATCTATGGCATCGCCGGTGTCCGTGAAGGCTATCGCACCGGGCGTGGCCGGGTGGTGATGCGTGCAAAAGCCCACTTCGAAGACCTCCCTCACGGCAACCGGCAGTCCATCGTCATCGACGCCATTCCGTATCAGGTCAATAAAAAGACCCTGCAAGAGCGTATTGCAGAACTGGTCAACGAGAAAAAAATCGACGGCATCTCCGATATTCGCGACGAGTCCGACAAAGACGGCATGCGTCTGGTGATCGAGCTCAAGCGTGGCGAAGTCCCCGAAGTCGTGCTCAATAATCTGTATAAAAATACCCAGCTGCAAGAAACCTTTGGCATGAACATGGTGGCGCTGGTTGATGGCCAGCCCCGTTTGCTCAACCTCAAGCAGATGGTGAACTACTTCCTGCGGCACCGCCGCGAAGTCGTTACCCGTCGCACCATTTTTCAGTTGCGCAAAGCCCGCGAGCGCGGCCACGTGCTCGAAGGCCTGGCGGTTGCCCTGGCCAACATCGATGATTTCATTGCCATCATCAAGGCTGCACCGACACCGCCCGTGGCGCGTCAGTCCCTGATGGAGAAAGACTGGGATTCCTCTCTGGTACGCGAGATGCTTGCGCGTGCAGACGCCAACGCCGCTTCTGGCGGGCGATCGGCCTACCGGCCCGACGGCCTGGATCCCCAGTTTGGCTTGCAGGCCAATGGTCTGTACCGGCTCTCCGAGGTTCAGGCGCAAGAAATCCTCAACATGCGTCTGCAACGCCTGACGGGGCTCGAGCAAGACAAGGTGATCGGCGAGTACCGCGACATCATGGATATCATTGCTGATTTGCTGGATATCCTGGCACGTCCTGATCGCGTCACCACCATCATCAGCGAAGAACTCCAGGCTGTCCGAGCCGAATTCTCCGGCAGCGCCAGCGATCCGCGGCGCTCCGAGATCGAGTTCAATGCCACCGAGCTCGAAACCGAAGACCTCATCACCCCCATGGACATGGTGGTCACGCTGTCGCGCAGCGGCTACATCAAGAGCCAGCCTTTGTCCGAGTACCGGGCGCAAAAACGTGGCGGGCGCGGCAAGCAGGCAACCACGATGAAAGAAGACGACTGGGTCGACCAGCTGTTCATCGCCAACACCCACGATTATCTCTTGTGCTTCTCCGATCGCGGTCGGGTCTATTGGCTCAAGGTCTGGGAGGTTCCACAGGGTTCGCGTAACTCAAGGGGGCGCCCGATCGTCAATATGTTCCCGTTGGTGGATGGTGAAACCATCACCGCGGTGCTCACTGTCAAGGCCTTCAGCGAAGATCAATTCGTCTTCATGGCCACCTCGCGCGGTACGGTCAAAAAGACACCGTTGTCTGATTTCTCCAATCCGCGCAAGGCCGGCATCATCGCAGTGGGCCTCGACGAGGGCGACTTCCTCATCGGCGCCGAGCTCACCGATGGCAAGCATGATGTCATGCTGTTCTCCGATGCCGGCAAGGCGGTACGCTTTGATGAAAACGACGTGCGCCCGATGGGGCGCGCGGCGCGCGGTGTCCGTGGCATGTTCCTCGAAGACGGCCAGACTGTCATTGCGCTGCTGGTGGCTGAAGACGAAGCCGAAAGTGTGCTGACTGCCACCGAAAACGGGTATGGCAAGCGCACCTCCATCGTCGAGTACACGCGCCATGGGCGTGGTACCAAAGGCATGATCGCCATCCAGACATCCGCTCGCAACGGCAAGGTGGTGGGTGCCGTACTGGTGCAACCCGAAGACGAGATCATGCTGATCACCACATCGGGCGTACTGGTGCGCACCCGGGTATCCGAAGTTCGCGAGATGGGGCGTGCCACTCAGGGTGTCACGCTCATCAATGTCGACGAAGACAGCAGCCTCATTGGGGTGCGTCGAGTGGCCGAAAGCGATGCCGATGACGAAGCCCCCGAAGACGCTTCCGACGAGCCAGGTGGCGAGGGTGGAGATGCCGCCCCTGCGGCGCCGGCGGCAGATGATTCCGTTACACCCAAGGATCCCGCATGAACCGCCCCTGGAATTTCGCGGCAGGGCCTTCCACCCTGCCTCTGGATGTCTTGCAACAGGCTGCCGCTGATCTCTGTGATTGGCAGGGCAGTGGCACCTCCGTCATGGAAATGAGCCATCGAGGCAAGCATTACAGCCGTATTCGTGATGAGGCCGAGGCCGATTTGCGTACATTGCTGGCAGTACCTGATGATTTTGAAGTCCTGTTCATGCAGGGTGGGGCATCTGCACAAAATGCTCTGGTGCCGCTCAATCTGATTGGGCGCAATGGTTTGGGCCGTGCTGATTACGTCCTGAGTGGCCATTGGGCAAAAAAATCCTTTGTCGAGGCCCAGCGTTATGGTGATATAGCCGTCGCCGCCACCGCAGAGACCTCCCAGGAAATCGACGGCGCCACGTATGGCTCCTGGTGCTGGCTGCCAGAGCAAAGCCAATGGCAGGTGCGCCAGGATGCGGCATACCTGCATCTGTGTGCCAATGAAACCATCGGCGGCATCGAGCAGCCCGTGATGCCGGATATGGCAGCCCTGGGTGCGCCAGAAGTCCCTGTCGTGGCCGACATGTCCTCCAATATCCTGTCGCGGCACATTGATTTCTCCCGGCTGGGCATGGTGTATGCCGGCGCACAAAAAAATGCCGGCCCTGCGGGCGTCACACTGGTGTTCGTGCGCAAAGACCTCATCGGCCATGCGTCTGCGCAATGCCCCTCGGTATTTGATTACGCCCCAGTGGCCAAGGCCCAGTCGATGTTCAACACACCGCCCACCTTTGCCATCTATGTGGCGGGGCTGGTCTTCAAGTGGTTGATCAAGCAGGGCGGTGTGGCGGCCATGGACGCTGCGAGCACAGTCAAATCACGCACTTTGTATCAATATCTGGACGCCTCGTCACTCTACGAGAGCCGGATTCATCCGGCAGTGCGGTCGCGCATGAATGTTCCGTTTTTCCTGCGTGACGAAACCCTCAATGCTGCCTTTCTGGCCGAATCCGAAGCAGCAGGCCTGCTGGCACTCAAGGGGCATAAGTCTGTTGGTGGTATGCGGGCGTCCCTGTATAACGCCATGCCCCTCGACGGCGTCCAGGCACTGATCACTTTCATGAAGGACTTCGAGGCGCGCCATGGCTGATGCCAAGCTCCAGGCCAGCCTCGAGCCCCTGCGTGCCCGCATCGACGCGCTCGACGAGCAAATCCTGGTATTGCTCAACCAGCGGGCCCAGACAGCCCTGCAGGTGGGTGATGTCAAAAAACGCTTCGATGTCACGGGCCCGGTGCTCAAGCCCGAGCGCGAAGCCCTGATCGTTCGACGCTTGCAAACCATCAATAACGGGCCAATCCCCGAGGCGGCAGTGGCCGCCATCTGGGGGCAGGTCATCTCGGCCTGCCGTGGCCTCGAAAGCGTTCTTACTGTGGCATTTCTGGGGCCGCAGGGCTCCTTCTCCGAGCAAGCCGCATTTGAGCACTTTGGCAATGCCATCGAGAGCTTGCGCTGCGAGTCTTTCGACGAAGTCTTTCGTTCTGTCGAGGCCGGGCAGGCCGATGTCGGCATGGTGCCGGTCGAAAACTCCACCGAAGGTGCTGTCAATCACAGTCTGGATCTCCTGCTCAATACCTCACTCAAGGTGCTGGGCGAGCGCACGATCCGTATTCACCATAATTTGCTCACGCGCACGGGGGGCCTCGAAGGCGTTACCCAGGTGCTGGGTCACCCTCAGGCACTGGCTCAATGCCAGGCCTGGCTCAGTCGTCACTATCCAGGCCTCGAGCGCATGCCGGTAGCCAGCAATGCACAGGCCGCCCGGGTTGCCTCCGAGAATCCTGGTTGCGCCGCCATTGCGGGCGATTCTGCCGCAGTCGCCTGGGGCCTCAGTGCTGTTGCCAGCGGTATTCAGGACGACCCACAAAATCAAACCCGGTTTCTGGCCGTGGGGCCGCGTGATGCCGGCCCTACCGGGCGTGACAAAACCAGCCTGATTCTCGCCGTCCCCAACCGTGCTGGCGCGGTCTACGACATGTTGGCGCCCCTGTCGCAGTACGGTGTTTCCATGACGCGTTTCGAATCCCGCCCAGCCAGAACCGGCCAGTGGGAATATTATTTCTATGTCGATATCCTGGGCCACCACCAAGACGAACCCGTTGCGCTGGCCTTGGCCGAACTACGACAACAAGTGGCTTTCTTCAAGATTCTGGGTTCTTACCCGCGGCAATAAGGTATTCCTATGAGCCAGATTTTGGCGCCTGCGCATGTGCAGGCGATCGCTCCCTATCAGGCAGGCAAGCCCATCGAAGAGCTCGCCCGCGAGTACGGGCTGGATCCAGCCGGCATCATCAAGCTGGCGTCCAACGAGAACCCGCTCGGATGCTCCGAGCACGTGCGGGCAGCCCTGGCGCAGGCTGTTGAACACCTGCAAGGGCGTTATCCCGATCCCAACGGTTTTGATCTCAAGATCGATATCGCAGCGCATCATCAAGTGCCGGCACAGTGGGTCACCTTGGGCAACGGATCCAACGATCTCCTCGAACTGGCCTCTCTGGCATTATTGGATGAGGGCACCTCGGCCGTGTATGCCCAGCACGCTTTTGTGGTGTACCGGCTCAGTACACAGGCACGGGGTGCACGTCATTGCCAGGTACCGGCCAAGGCATATGGCCATGATCTTCCAGCAATGCTGGCCACCATTGCCGAAGACACTCGCCTGGTCTTCATCGCCAATCCCAATAATCCCACTGGTACGCACGTGCCTGCCGCTGATGTGCAGACGTTTCTGGCGCAGGTATACCAGCGCTATGGCAATCAGGTAACTGTGCTGCTGGATGAGGCGTACGACGACTACCTCGATCCCGAGGAACGCGCCGATAGCGCCAAGTGGGTGCAGCAATACCCCAATCTGATTGTTACCCGTACGTTTTCCAAGGCCTATGGCCTGGCGGGCTTGCGGGTTGGATATGCCTTGGCGCAGCCCGGGCTCACAGATCTTCTCAATCGCGTGCGCCAGCCTTTTAATGTCGGTGTGCTGGCCCAGCAGGCCGCGCGCGTGGCCTTGGCAGACACCGATTTCCTGGCCGCC
Organism: Castellaniella sp. FW104-7C03; assembly: GCF_040276085.1. Taxonomy (NCBI): domain Bacteria; kingdom Pseudomonadati; phylum Pseudomonadota; class Betaproteobacteria; order Burkholderiales; family Alcaligenaceae; genus Castellaniella; species Castellaniella sp. FW104-7C03. The sequence continues at coordinate 286,788 of NZ_JBELOK010000002.1, read as the reverse complement.
ACCCATCATCTCAACCGCCAGGGGCGCAAGCAACTGCAAGACGGCTTTACCCAACTGGGGCTCGAATTCGTCCCCAGCCATACCAATTTTGTACTGGTGCAGGTGGGTGATGCTGCAGGCATCCATGGCCAGTTACTGCGCCGCGGCATCATTGTTCGTCCGGTTGCCGCAGACGGCCTGCCCCAGCACCTTCGCGTCAGCATCGGTCTGCCGGCAGAAAATGCGCGGTTCCTGGATGCACTGGCCGATATCCTGAAGTCATGAGTAGCGTTGCCGATCCGCTGGTGCCAGTGTTGGCCGTGGTTGGCACGGGCTTGATTGGCGGGTCGTTTGCAGCCGCTTTACGGCGTGTGGGGCAAGTAGGCCGGGTGCTGGGTGTCGGGCGTCGGGCGGCATCGTTGCAACGCGCACAGCAACTGGGCCTGATCGATGAAATTGCCAGCTTGCAACAGGCTGCTGCGCAGGCTGATCTGATTTTCCTGGCCACCCCTGTGGGTGCCATGCCAGAGGTTTTGCGCGTACTGGCACCACATCTTCGATCGCATACCCTGATGACAGACGCCGGCAGCACCAAGGCCGATGTGGCGCATCTGGCCCGGGAGGTACTGGACGAGCGGTTTGCCCAGTTTGTTCCCGGGCACCCGATTGCCGGTTCTGAAATGACGGGGCCTGAGGCCGCAGACCCCATGCTTTACCATGGGCGCAAGGTGGTGCTCACCCCCTTTGAAGAGACGCCTGGGGCCAGTGTGCATCGCCTGATCCGTGTCTGGGAAGCCTGTGGTGCGCGGGTGCAGCTTATGGATCCAACGGCGCACGACCAGGCCCTGGCCTGCGTCAGCCATTTGCCGCATTTTCTGGCGGCGGTCTACATGGGCCAGGTGCTTCGGGCCGAAGACGCCGATACCCGTTTGGGCCTGGCCGGTACTGGTTTTCGTGATTTCACTCGCATTGCCGCAGGTTCTCCCGAAGTCTGGCGAGATATCTTTTTTTCCAACCGTTCGGCGGTTCTGGACGAGATCGAAGGGTTTATGCAGTTACTGGACACCTGGCGTGCCGCACTCGATGATTCTTCGCAACCCGATCAACTAGAGTCGTTGCTCGAACAATCCGCGCTGGCCCGGCGTTTCTGGGGCGGACGCAATCCCTCATGACTGATCGCACACCTTCCATTACGTTGGGCCCCGCTGTGCGGGCAAGTGGCACTGTGATTTTGCCAGGCTCAAAAAGCATTTCCAACCGAGTCCTGTTGCTGGCTGCACTGGCTGAAGGCACCACAACATTGTCGGGCCTGCTGGATTCAGACGACACGCAAGTGATGCTTGCCGCCCTCCAGAGCCTGGGGGTTCAGCTTAATCGCACGGATGATGGCGCCATGGCAGTGACAGGGTGCGCACCTTGGCCTAATACGGATGCCCAACTGTTCCTGGGTAATGCAGGGACGGCGTTTCGGCCACTGACGGCTGCACTCGCAGTCATGGGGGGAGACTACCGCCTCTCTGGTGTGGCGCGGATGCACGAGCGCCCGATCGGCGACCTTGTCGAGGCCCTGCAAGCGATGGGATGCTTGATCGACTACGAAGGCCAGGCAGGTTATCCGCCCTTGCATATCCGCCCCGGCACACTGCGGGCCGGCCACGAGATTCATGTGCAGGGCTCGGTGTCCAGCCAGTTTTTAACTGCCTTGCTGATGGCCGCACCGCTGGCCGCTGCACGGTGGCAGCAGGATATCCGTATTCGGGTGGATGGTCCGCTGATTTCCAAGCCTTACATCCTGATTACGCTCAATCTGATGGCCCGTTTTGGGGTTGAAGTGCTGCGGGATGGTTGGGATCAATTCACAGTCCCCGCCCAGGCATGTTATCGCAGCCCGGGCCACTATCGTGTCGAAGGCGACGCCTCGTCGGCGTCCTACTTTTTGGGCCTGGGCGCCATCGCTGGTGGGCCCATTCGCATCGACGGGGTGGGCGACAAGAGCATCCAGGGTGATGTGGCCTTTGCCCAATTTGTGCAGTCTCTGGGCGCCGACGTGCAGTTTGAATCCAGCGCGCTGGTGGTGCGTGGCCCGGTGGTTGCCCAGGGCCAGCGCCTGCGTGCGTTTGATCGCGATTTCAATCTGATGCCGGATGCTGCCATGACAGCTGCCGTGCTCGCCCTGTACGCGGATGGCCCATGCACCTTGCGCAATATCGCCAGTTGGCGGGTTAAAGAAACCGATCGCATCGCGGCCATGCATGCCGAGCTTTCCCGCCTGGGTGCACAGGTGCACTCTACCGGCGATAGCCTTACGGTGTATCCGCTGCCAGCCGCCCAATGGCAGTCTGCACAGATCGGCACCTACGATGATCATCGTATGGCGATGTGCTTCTCACTGGCGGTGTTTGGCCCCGTGGCCCAGACAGTATTGGATCCTGATTGCGTGGCCAAAACCTATCCCCGGTACTTTCAGGATTTCCAGCGATTGCTGCAGGCCTGATTCCCTTGTCCGGAGAGCGACAGGCATCACGGTCACCAAGAAAGGAAAAACACCATGGTCAATCCTCCTCATCTCGCTGCTGATCGGAACCCGGTTCCCGTCATTACCATTGATGGACCCACCGCGTCGGGCAAGGGCACCATCGCCCAGAGGGTGGCCGACCACCTTGGCTGGCATGCACTTGACAGCGGTGCCCTGTACCGCTTGACAGCACTGGCTGCGTTGCAGGCCGGGCTGGATGCGACAGACGAGCCACGCATTGCTGCGCTGGCTCGCTCGCTGAATGCGCAGTTTCGCCCCGGCAAGATTTTACTGGCGGCTCAGGATGTCACCGAGATCATCCGGCAAGAGAAAATCGGCAATCTGGCATCTCAGGTGGCTGCCTTGCCGGCGGTGCGCACGGCGCTCCTGGCGCGTCAGCACGACTTCCGCCAGGCTCCCGGTCTGGTGGCCGATGGCCGCGATATGGGGTCGGTGGTGTTTCCCGATGCACCCCTGAAAATCTTCCTTGATGCGGATGTGGGAGTGCGGGCTGAAAGACGCTATAAGCAGTTGAAGGACAAGGGGATTTCTGCTAATCTAGACGACCTTTTTCAAGATCTTCAGTCTCGGGATGACCGAGACCGAAATCGGGCACACGCACCGCTTGTTGCGGCAGCGGGTGCCATTACCATCGATTCATCCCGTGTTGGGGTAGATCAGGTGGTGCAGCAGGTGCTTGATCTTTGGCGTAATCACTGATCAGCCCACGGGCCTGCAGGTTGGCTCGTCCACTAGGTGGGCGGGGCGTCTTGTAGGGTTTTGCTCACTCCGCCGGGATTTTCCTGGCGTGTCATGATTGCCCTTCGGGGCCTATGGATCCACTTTTCATGTCCACCCTTACCACCGAAGCCGCATTGGGCGGCGAAAGCTTTGCTGATCTGTTTGCCGCAAGCATTAAAGATCAGAACATGCGTTCTGGCGAGGTCATTTCGGCCGAAGTCGTCCGTGTCGATCACAACTTTGTCGTGGTCAACGCCGGCCTCAAGTCCGAAGCCTACATTCCCCTCGAAGAATTTCTCAACGACCAAGGCGAGCTCGAAGTCGAAGACGGCGATTTCGTTTCGGTTGCCATCGACTCCCTCGAAAACGGTTATGGCGACACCATCCTGTCGCGCGACCGCGCCAAGCGCCTGTCGGCCTGGCTGCAACTCGAGCAAGCGCTCGAGTCCGGCGAGCTCGTCAACGGCACCATCACTGGCAAGGTCAAGGGTGGCCTCACGGTCATGACCAACGGCATCCGCGCATTCCTGCCGGGTTCTTTGGTCGATCTGCGTCCCGTCAAGGACACCACCCCCTACGAAGGCAAGACCCTCGAATTCAAGGTCATCAAGCTCGATCGCAAGCGCAACAACGTTGTGTTGTCCCGCCGTGCAGTGCTTGAAGCCAGCATGGGTGAAGAGCGCGAAAAGCTCCTCGAAAACCTGCACGAAGGCGTCGTCATCAAGGGTATCGTCAAAAACATCACCGATTACGGTGCGTTTGTCGACCTCGGCGGCATCGACGGCCTGCTGCACATCACCGACATGGCCTGGCGCCGTGTGCGTCACCCCTCCGAAGTCCTGTCCGTTGGCCAGGAAATCGAAGCCAAGGTGCTCAAGTTCGACCAAGAAAAACAACGTGTCTCCCTGGGCGTCAAGCAACTGGGCGAAGATCCCTGGATCGGTCTGGGCCGCCGCTACCCGCAAGGCACCCGCCTGTTCGGCAAGGTTACCAACCTCACCGACTACGGTGCGTTTGTTGAAGTCGAAGCCGGTATCGAAGGCTTGGTGCACGTCTCCGAAATGGACTGGACCAACAAAAACGTCGACCCCCGCAAGGTCGTCACGCTGGGCGAAGAAGTCGAAGTCATGGTTCTCGAAATCGACGAAGACCGTCGTCGTATTTCGCTGGGCATGAAACAATGCCGTCCCAATCCCTGGGAAGACTTTGCTGCCAACTTCAAGCGTGGTGATAAAGTTCATGGCGCCATCAAGTCGATCACCGACTTCGGCGTGTTTGTCGGTTTGCCTGGCGGTATCGATGGCTTGGTGCACCTCTCCGACATCTCCTGGACAGACACCGGCGAAGAAGCCGTGCGCAACTTCAAGAAGGGCGACGAGATCGACGCCGTGGTGCTGGGTATCGACACCGACAAAGAACGCATCTCCCTGGGCGTCAAGCAACTCGAGGGCGATCCCTTCAACAACTTTGTGGCTACCTACGACAAGGGCGCTGTCCTGACCGGCACCGTCAAGTCCGTCGAGCCCAAGGGTGCTGTGGTTACGCTGTCGGTCGACGTCGAAGGCTACCTGCGCGCCTCCGAGATCTCCGCGGGTCGTGTCGAAGACGCCACCACGGTGCTCAACGAAGGCGATCAGCTCGAAACCATGATCATCAACATTGATCGCAAGGCGCGTTCCATACAGCTCTCCATCAAGGCGCGTGATAACGCCGAGACGGCCGAGACCATCCAGCGCATGACTGAAGCCAGCGCTTCGTCGGGCACCACCAATCTGGGCGCCCTGCTGAAAGCCAAACTCGATCAGCAGCGCGATAACTGATGCCTGGCCTGACCAAGTCCGAGCTCATCACCATGCTGGCGGGTCGTCATCCCCAATTGGCGATCCGCGACATGGACCTGGCAGTCAAAACCGTGCTCGACGCGATGTCGGATGCGTTGTCCCAAGGTCAGCGCATCGAAATCCGCGGCTTTGGCAGCTTTTCGCTGTCAAGGCGTCAACCGCGGGTAGGGCGCAATCCGAAGTCGGGCGAGAAAGTGCTGGTGCCAGCCAAGCTGGTACCACACTTCAAACCTGGCAAAGAATTGCGCGAGCGCGTCGATCAGGGCCCGGTGGCCGAGACGGCCGAAGAAGCCGCCACGGTAGCAGATTTGTATCAGATGCCTTACTTCAACGAATAACCTCCCTATCGCTGCCTCATCGGGTGGCGCGGGGATGGATAATCGGTGGCGGCCTGCGGGCCGCCTTTTTTATATGCCTGCTCCTGCGGTCGGACAAGCCAGGCTGCGTGCGGTTTCCCTTTACAATGTCGGGATTCCCTCTCAAGGAGCTTGGTAAATGCGCTATCTTGTGTGGCTGCTGCGCCTGGTCATTTTTGTCATTGTCCTGTTGTTTGCCCTGAAAAACACTGCGCCTGTGGATGTCGGCTTCTTTGCCGATCACGTCATACAGCAAGTGCCCCTCATCGTTGTGATGCTGGTCGCCTTTGTTCTGGGCGTTGCCTTTGGTCTGCTGGTGGCATTTTCCGCGGTATTGCGGCGTCGCCGCGAGATCAACCGCCTGCGGCGCGATCTTGCTCGGGCACAGGATGCTTTGGCCCGCCAGCAATCCGGTTCGGGGCCTGTCATCCCGGATACCGTTGCGCCTCTGGCGCCGCTCTAACGGGGTCAACGTGGATTTCGAACTCTGGTGGTTGATTATTGTCCCGGTGCTGTTTGGCCTGGGGTGGCTGGCTGCGCGTTTTGATTTTCGCCAAATGCTCTCCGAAACCCGCAGTTTGCCGGCTTCGTATTTCAAGGGCCTTAATTTCTTGCTCAACGAAGAGCCCGACCGTGCCATTGATGCATTTATCGAGGTGGCCAAGCTCGACCCAGAAACCACCGAGCTCCATTTTGCCCTGGGCAGCCTGTTTCGCCGTCGTGGAGAAATCGAGCGCGCCATTCGTGTGCACCAAAGCCTGCTCTCGCGCGAAGACCTCCCTCTGTCAGACAGAGAAAACGCCCAACTCGAGCTGGCCCAGGATTTCCTCAAGGCGGGGATGCTGGATCGCGCCGAGCAGGGCTTCCAGGCCATTGTGCACACACGCCATGCACAAGGGGCCATCAGCGCGCTGATCCGGATCTACGAGTCCGAACACGATTGGCCGCGTGCCATTGATGCGGTTCAGCAGTTGCGCAGCCGGTCTGATCAGCCGGTGCCTCAACTGGCCCACTATCATTGCGAACGTGCTCAGGCATTTCTCGAAGCCGAGCCCGTCGATTTCGATTCAGCCAGTCAGGCACTGGATGCTGCCGAGCATGCCGCCCGCCAAAACGGTGCAACACCCGCCTCCGAAACACGGATCCGGCTCTTGCGGGCACAGTGGGCTGCGCGCCGCGGTGATCTCGAATCCCAGCGCGTCTATTTGCAAGAGGTCCTGAGCTCGGCGCCGGATTACGCAGGCCTTGTGGCCGGGCCGCTATTGGCTTGCTATGCAGCACTGGATCGGGCCAGCCAGGGTCTGGCCGTTTTACGTGACCAATACGCTCGTGTGCCCACACTTGATCTGTTCAACGTGGTGTTTCGGGCATTGCGTACCCAAGAGGGCGCAGACACCGCCTGGGGGTTTGCGCGTGAGGCATTGCGGGCTCATCCGTCCTTGCTGGGGCTTGACCGTCTGCTCGAAGTCGAGCTCTCTCAGGACAACCCCTCCGCCGAGTCTCAACAGTTGGTGCCTGGGGCCGATTTGGGCCTGCTGCGCAGCCTGATACATAAACATACCCAGCGCCTTGATCGTTACGCCTGCAGTCAGTGCGGCTTCGAGGCAAGGCGCTATTACTGGCAATGCCCGGGTTGTAATGCCTGGGAAACCTATCGTCCCCGCCGTCTGGAGGAAATTCGATGAGCGTCTTTCCGTTGTCTGCCGCACGGGCAGCCCGGATTCTCGTGGTGGGCGACATCATGCTCGACCGCTACTGGTTTGGCGAAGTCGACCGCATCTCGCCTGAGGCACCTGTGCCTGTGGTGCGGGTGGCTCGGCGCGAAGACCGCCTGGGTGGTGCAGCCAATGTGGCACGCAATATTGTTGCGCTGGGTGCTCAGGCAACCTTGATGGGGGTGATCGGGGCGGATGAGGCTGGGTCCAGGATCAAGGCGCTCGGTGCCGAGGCGGGCGTCAATGATGCGCTGGTTATTGATACTTCGGGCATGGACACCACCCTCAAGATGCGTGTGCTGGGCCGCCAGCAGCAGTTGCTACGGGTCGATTTCGAGCAAGGCCCCAGCTCGCAAGCCTTGCAACGCTTACACGATAATTTTTTGGAGATTGTCGGCGCCCACGATCTGCTGGTGCTGTCCGACTACGCCAAAGGTGCCCTGACGCATGTCGAGGCGCTTATCCAGGCGGCCAGGCAGGCAGGGGTGTCCGTGCTGGTGGATCCCAAAGGACATCGATACAAGCGTTATGTGGGTGCCTCGCTGGTGACGCCCAATCGCAGCGAAATGCAGGATGCCGTCGGCCGTTGGGATACCGAAGACGATCTCACTCAGCGTGCTCAGGCGTTACGTCACGAGCTCTCGCTTGAGGCGCTGCTGATTACACGTTCAGAGCAGGGGATGACCCTTTATACACAGCAGGGGCGCCAGCACGTTGACGCCCAGGCCCATGAAGTCTTTGATGTCTCCGGAGCCGGGGACACCGTATTGGCCACGCTGGCAGTGGCACGCGCAGCCGGCCTTGGCTGGTATGAGGCCATGGTTTGGGCCAATCGTGCCGGCGGGATCGTGGTGGGCAAACTTGGTACTTCGATCGTCACCTCTCAGGAGCTCTCAACATGATTGTGGTTACAGGCGCCGCCGGTTTCATCGGCAGCAATCTGGTTCGGGGGCTTAACGCCCGTGGCATTGGTGATATTCTTGCTGTCGACGATCTCACGGACGGCGACAAGTTTTTCAATTTGGTAGACCTGAACATTGCAGACTATCTGCACAAAGACGAATTCCGCCGGCAGGTCCTCAGCGGCGAACTCGCCCGGCCTGATGCGGTGTTCCATCAAGGGGCGTGTTCGGACACCACCGAACGCGACGGCCATTTCATGATGGACAACAACTATCGCGTCACGCTCGAACTCTTTAATTATTGCCAGGCCCGCGAAGTCCCGTTGCTGTATGCATCCTCTGCAGCGGTGTATGGGGCCGGCCCCGACTACATCGAGTCTCCGGGTTGTGAATCCCCACTGAATGTCTACGGATACTCAAAGCTGCTGTTTGATCAGGTGTTGCGCAGTTGCAAGCCCAAACTTACGGCGCCCGTGGTGGGGCTGCGGTATTTCAATGTTTATGGGCCGCGCGAGCAGCACAAAGGGCGCATGGCATCGGTGGCCTTTCACAACATGAACCAGTTTAAAGAACAAGGCCATGTGCGCCTGTTTGGTGGCTGGGATGGCTATTCCGACGGGGCTCAGCAGCGCGATTTTGTCTATATTGATGATGTCGTCAAGGTCAATCTGCATTTCTTCGATCATCCCGAGATCTCCGGGATTTTCAACTGTGGCACCGGCCGGGCCCAGCCGTTTAACGATGTGGCGCAAACGGTGGTCAATACCCTCAGGCTGCACCAGGGACAATCCGCCTTGCCGCTTGATGGCCTGGTGCAAGAAGGTTGTCTGCGGTACGTCACTTTCCCCGAAGACTTAAAAGGCCGCTACCAAAGCCACACCCAGGCGGATCTCGGCCTGTTGCGCACGGCTGGCGGGTACACCGCACCGTTTGTCGATGTGCAAACAGGTGTACGGGATTATGTTCTGCGCTTGCTGGACGCCGGCCAGCTGCTGCCATAAACGTACTTTTTGCGCTGCGTGGCTGGGTTGCGGGCACGCAGGGGTAGGACAAAACCAGTCAGTCAGGCATCCTGGGCAGCTGCCTTTATTGCATCATGACCAGACCTTCCTTCCATATCAGGAGTCTGGTCATGAACCCATTTCTGCATAGTACGGTCGCAGCACCCCTTAATGTTCCTGTACGCTGTACGGCCCGGCGCCCGCGCTTATCGCGGATTGCCTCGCGCGTTTCCCGAAGTGCGCGCCTGGCGGGTGTGCTGGCGCTCAGTTGGGCTACGGCAGTGGGTGCCGTCGATCTCAATACCGCCAGCCTGGATCAACTCCGTGGTATCCGCGGGATTGGTCCTAAAACGGCACAAATCATTCTCGACGAACGTAATCGGGGTGGCCGCTACCTGTCCTTCACCGATTTATCCGACCGGGTGCGCGGGATCGGGCCCCGACGGGCTCAGGCATTGCAATCAGCCGGCTTGACAATCGATGGTGGCGGTACGCGCGTATCAGGTCAGGGGTCGGCGGCGGCCAAGGCTGCCGCCGGCTCTGCCGGCGGGCGGCCAGCCAGCCCGATAACAGGCATGCACATGGCGCCGGGCGGACGTTAATCCGCATGTTTTCATCCGTGTCGTTGTGCCATGCATACAAGGGCGCGGCAGGGCCGGTGATCATTTGGCAATAAGCTTATGCTGCCCTCAGGCACATGCTCTGTTGTGGCCGGGGCGGGTGTATGATTTTGTCCATGAAAACCTATCCCACGATCGAAGACATAGTTGGCTCAACGCCTTTGGTGCGTTTGCAACGCTTGCCGGGTGATGCGGGTGCATCGCGCGGCAACGTCGTGCTGGCCAAACTCGAAGGCAATAACCCGGCTGGTTCAGTTAAAGACCGCGCAGCGCTCAGCATGATTCGTCAGGCCGAGATCCGTGGCGATATCCGTCCCGGCGACACCCTGATCGAAGCCACCAGCGGAAACACCGGCATTGCCCTGTCCATGGCAGCCGCAGTGCGCGGTTATCGCATGATTGTCCTGATGCCGGACAACTCTTCCAAAGAGCGCTGCGCCGCCATGACTGCCTACGGTGCCGAGCTCATCCTTACCCCCGCCGACCAGGGTGGCATGGAATACGCTCGAGACCTTGCCCTGAAAATGCAGGCAGAGGGTCGTGGCGTGGTACTCGACCAATTCTCAAATGATGACAACCCGCGTGCACACCGCGAAACCACCGGGCCCGAAATCTGGGATCAAACCGATGGCCAGATCACCCATTTTGTCAGTGCCATGGGTACCACTGGCACCATCATGGGGGTGGGATCTTATTTGCGCGGGCGTAACCCGGATATCCAGGTGATCGGTGCCCAACCGGCCGAAGGTGCGCACATCCCCGGTATCCGCAAGTGGCCCGAGGCCTATCAGCCCAGCATCTATCACCCTAAAGAAATCACCGCTTTCGAGCCCATTACGCAGGATCAGGCCGAAACCATGGCGCGTCGTCTGGCTGCCGAAGAAGGCATTTTTGGCGGGATTTCCTCGGCAGGTGCGGCGGTGGCTGCCCTGCGTGTGGCTGCCATCGCCCGTAATGCCACTATTGTATTTATCGTCTGCGATCGGGGTGATCGCTATCTCTCTACTGGCGTGTTCGGGTAATTCAGCTACCCATCTGGTCCTGGATTGCCTGGGCCAGATCTGCCACCGATGCGGCATAAAAATAACTACGGTTGTAGTGTGTAATCGCAAAGAAGTTGGGCGTTGCGCAGCGGTAATCGTGGGTGTCGCGGATTTCGTCGCGCAGGTCGATCACGCCCAGCTTCTGGGATTTCCATTTGTCGGGGCCTAAAACCACCACCTGCGCGCCGGCAGCCTGCAGCTGGGGCCAATCTGTGGTGGGTGTCAGCCCATCCTGAACCAGACGCTGCGGGTTGGCTGGCAGACGAACCGGTGCAAAAACCGGCACGTCCCGTACCCAGCCGTGCTGTTGCAGGAAACTGCCTACCGAAGCGATCGCATCATCCACATTGCTGGCCAGGTCGATCTTGCCATCACCATTGCCATCGGCCGCGTAGCGCATCAGGCTGCCAGGCATAAATTGTGGCAGCCCCATGGCCCCTGCAAATGAGCCTTCAACCGTCATGGCATTCAGTACCCCTTGGTGGTCCAGAACCAGCAAATCGGCCAGCTGTTGCCGAAACATGGTCTGGCGCTCGGGGCGTGAGGGGTCTGGATAGCGGAAACCCAGAGTGGTCAGGGTGTCCAGTACCCGGTGATTGCCCGTGTATTGACCATACACGGTTTCGATACCAATGATGGCCACCATGATGGCTTCAGGGACGCCGGTGCGTTGACTTACCTGTTGCAAGGTGCGATGGTTCGCCTGCCAAAAGGCTGCACCACGCCGGATACGAATGGGGTCGACATGGCGCTTCCTGTAGCTGGTCCATGCCCGGCGAATCCGCCCGTGGGTGGTCTTGGGCATCATCAGCTGGACGGCCTTGGCGTTGTAGTGCGCTGATTTCAGCAAAAATTCGACATCCGCCAGAGGCAAATGATGCTGGGTGGATGTTTCATGGGCAAAGGCTCGCAGCTCGGGCTGAAGCTGGCCGTCGGGCCCGGTAAAATCACCACTGGGGATAGATCCTTGGCCTGGATATTGAGTTCTGCTAGAATTAATACGATCGTTTGAAACGGTTGTTTGATTTATAGCGCTGTCCGTGCCTGAAGTCTGTTGAACATGACCACTACTGGCACAGCCCGATAAAAATAGCGACGCTACGGCAACTTGCAAAATACGGGTTGGTCTGAACATAATCGCCCTTATGGAGACACTCTATATTACCCATCCCGTATGCCGTCTGCACGAAATGGGCGCCTGGCATCCCGAATCCCCGTTACGCCTTGACGCAATTTCCGATCAGCTTCTCGCAAGTGGGCTGATGAGCTTTTTGACGCCTGTGCAGGCACATGCCGCCACCCCCGAGGACATCCTGCGGGTACATACGCCAGATTATCTGGCGTATCTGCGTCAGCACGCCCCGGCTCATGGGTATTTCCCGGTGGATCCCGACACCATCATGAACCCGGACACGCTGCAGGCCGCATGGATAGCTGCCGGCGCCGGCCTGACTGCGCTGGATGAAATTCTGGCCGGACACGGCCAGACAGCGTTTTGCGCCATCCGGCCGCCGGGCCATCATGCACGTCCGGGTCAGGCCCTGGGGTTTTGTTTTTTTAATAATATTGCGGTTACCGCGCGCTACGCACTAGAACATTACGGGTTTGAGCGCATTGCGATCGTTGATTTTGACGTACATCATGGCAACGGCACCGAAGAAGCCTTTGTGCACGAAGATCGCGTCATGATGTGTAGTTTTTATCAATATCCGCTGTTTCCTAACCGCCGTCAGGACAACCTCGGGCCTAATATGATAAATATTCCGGTGGATGCGTATTCGGATGGTGAAGCCATCCGGCGTCTGGTCTCCGATCACTGGTTGCCTGCATTAAGCCAATTTCAGCCGCAACTGATTCTGGTATCAGCGGGATTCGATGCCCATCGCGAAGACGATATGGGCAGCCTCAAGCTGGTAGAGGCCGATTACGCCTGGATTACCGAACGCCTGGTCGAGATTGCACAAGGGTCTGCCCAAGGGCGGATCATCAGCTTTCTCGAAGGGGGATACAACCTTTCAGCTCTTGGACGCAGTGTCGTGGCACATGTGCGGGCGCTAGGAGGTTATTAAAACCATGTATTTAATTTTCTTTTCTTTCTGGAGTTAGCTCGATGAAGGTCCTGGTACCGGTCAAGCGGGTGGTCGACTTTAACGTCAAAGTCCGCGTGAAATCCGATCATACTGGCGTAGACATCGCCAATGTCAAAATGTCCATGAACCCCTTCGATGAAATTGCCGTCGAAGAAGCCACTCGCCTGAAAGAAAAAGGGGCTGCCACCGAGGTCGTGGCCGTCTCTTGCGGCGTGGCGCAATGCCAGGAAACCCTGCGCACCGCGATGGCCATTGGTGCTGATCGCGGCATTCTGGTGCAAAGCGACGATGAGCTGCAGCCCTTGGCGGTGGCCAAGATTCTCGCGGCCCTGGCGCAAAAAGAGGCCCCGCAACTGGTGGTTCTGGGGAAGCAGGCCATCGATGATGACGCCAACCAAACAGGCCAGATGCTGGCGGCATTGCTGGATTGGCCGCAGGCAACCAATGCCAGCAAGGTCGAGCTCCAGGACGGCCGGGTTCAGGTTACCCGCGAGGTCGACGGTGGCCTCGAAACGATCAGCCTGGCCTTGCCCGCGATTATCACCACCGACCTTCGCCTCAACGAGCCGCGCTACGTTACCTTGCCCAACATCATGAAGGCCAAGAAAAAGCCCCTCGAAACCGTTGCACCAGCCGACCTCGGTGTCGACATCGCGCCCCGCCTCAAGACGCTCAAGGTAACCGAGCCTCCCGCCCGGTCTGCCGGTATTGTGGTGCCCGACGTCGCGACGTTGGTGGACAAACTGAAGAACGAAGCAAAGGTGGTCTAAATGAGTATTCTGGTTATAGCCGAACACGACAATGCCCAGTTGGGCGGCGCTACGCAAAACGTCGTTGCTGCCGCAGCAGCCCTGGGTTCAGAGGTTCATGTGCTGGTGGCGGGCTCAGGTGCACAAGCCGTTGCACAGCAGGCTGCGAGGCTGGCTTCTGTGGCTAAGGTATTGTTGGCTGATGGCCCGTCATTGGCCGATGGCCTGGCCGAGAATCTCTCGGATCAGGTGCTGGCGTTGGCGGGCGATTATTCGCACATTTTGTTTGCGGCCACAGCCTCAGGCAAAAACGTGGCCCCTCGGGTGGCGGCCAAGCTGGATGTGGCGCAGATCTCCGACATCGTCGCCGTCGAATCTCCCGACACCTTTGTGCGCCCCATTTACGCGGGCAACGCACTGGCCACCGTGCAGTCTGCCGATGCCAAAAAAGTACTGACGGTGCGCACGACGGCCTTTGATCCGGTGGCCGCCGAGGGCGGTAATGCCCCGATTCAGCCAGTGGATGCTGTGGCAGATTCCGGCAAATCGTCCTTTGTGGGGCGCGAGCTTGCCAAAAGCGATCGCCCTGATCTCACCGCCGCCTCGGTGGTGGTGTCTGGTGGTCGTGGTTTGGGCAGTGCCGAAAACTTCAAGATCCTCGATCCCCTGGCCGACAAGCTGGGTGCAGCCCTGGGCGCCTCGCGCGCGGCAGTGGATGCCGGCTATGCCCCCAACGATTGGCAAGTGGGCCAAACAGGCAAGATCGTGGCGCCGCAATTGTATGTGGCCGTGGGTATCTCTGGTGCCATCCAGCACCTGGCCGGCATGAAAGACTCCAAAGTAATCGTTGCCATCAATAAAGACGCCGAGGCACCTATTTTTGGTGTCGCCGATTACGGCCTGGTGGCCGATCTCTTCGAGGCCGTCCCCGAACTGGTGAAAGCGCTCTAGGCATCACCACAAGGCGGGCTCCGCTTTTGCGGGGCCCGTTTCACCTCATCGCACCGCGGGCGGGTATGTGCCCGGCTTTGTCGTTACAGGAATTCTTATGTCATATCAGGTACCTATTCAGGATATCCGTTTCATTCTGCGCGAACTGGCCGACCTGGACGGCGTGTTGGCCCTGCCAGGCTACGAAGAGGTGAGCGACGATCTGGTTGAGGCCGTGCTCGAAGAAAACGCCCGGTTTGTCGAGCAGGAAATCGCTCCGTTGAACCGTGTGGGGGATACTCAGCCTGCGCGCTGGCACGATGGCGAAGTCACAACTACGCCGGGCTTCAAAGCGGCATTTCAGGCCTTTGTGCAGGGTGGTTGGCAAGGTTTGCCGCACGACACCGAGTTTGGCGGGCAGGGCTTGCCCAAGCTGGTAGCTGCGCCAGTCACCGAAAGTCTCAATGCGGGTAATCTGGCGTTTTCACTGTGTCCGCTGCTTACCGATGGTGTTGTCGAAGCCCTGACCATGGTGGGCTCAGACGCGCAAAAAAGCCTGTATATCCCTCCTTTGCTGGAAGGCCGTTGGACGGGCACCATGAATCTCACCGAGCCACAAGCTGGGTCTGATCTAGCCCTGCTCAAGACCCGGGCCATCCACCAGGAGGATGGCAGCTACCGCATAACCGGCCAGAAGATCTTCATTACGTATGGCGATCATGACATGGCCGAGAACATCATTCATCTGGTGCTGGCTCGCACGCCTGATGCACCTAAAGGGGTCAAGGGGATCTCGTTGTTTATCGTGCCCAAGCGCCTGGTCAACGATGCCGGAGAGCTGGGTGCCCGCAACGACGTCTACTGTGCGTCGCTAGAGCACAAGCTGGGCATCCATGGCAGCCCAACGGCGGTGCTGCTGTACGGTTCTGGCAAGGGCGAGGTGGGAGAGGGTGCGGTTGGCTACCTGATTGGAGAAGAAAACCGCGGCCTTGAGTACATGTTCATCATGATGAATGCCGCACGCTACGCTGTGGGGCTGCAGGGTGTGGCCGTGTCCGAGGGGGCATTGCAACATGCCAGTGCTTACGCGGCTGACCGCGTCCAGGGCAATGCGCTTGAGGGCTCTGCCGGTCCTGTGGCGATTGCGCATCACCCGGATGTTGCCCGAATGCTGGGCGTGATGCGGGGGCTGACCGAAGGCACCCGGGCCGTTGCCTATGTGGCCGCGGGCTACCGCGACAAGGCGGCTCATGCCACCAACCCTGACGTCAAGGCGCAGGCCAAGGCCATCTACGAGTACAGCGTCCCGATCGTCAAGGCATTTTCAACCGAATCCTCGGTTGAAGTCGCGTCGCTGGGTGTGCAGGTGCATGGTGGCATGGGTTTCATCGAAGAAACCGGGGCTGCCCAGTATTACCGGGACGCGCGCATTCTGCCCATCTACGAAGGCACGACAGCCATCCAGGCCAATGATTTTATTGGCCGCAAGATTGTGCGTGATGCCGGGCAGGTAGCCTTGGCACAAATTGCCGGGATGCGCGACACCGTGGCGGCCTTGCAGGCGGCGAAAGGCGCTCACGCCGAGGCGCTCAGTCTGCTGGCCGCACAGTTGCAGGCCGCAGCTCAAGCCTACGAGGCGGCCATCGGTTTTGTGCTGGCCCATGTACGCGAGGATATTCGGGGGGTTTTCACCGGCAGCGTGCCTTGTCTGATGCTGGCAGGCACGGCCCATGCCGGCTGGCAGCTGGCCCGTGCCGCGCTGGCTGCCGCAGAAGCAATCGGGCAGGGGTCGACTGACGCCTTTTATCTCAACAAGATTGCTACGGCAGTGCAGTATGCGGTTCATGTGCTGCCACGCGCCCAGGCGTTCAATAGCAGTATTCAACAAGGTGGTCTGGCCAATCAATATGCCGGCCAGATGCAAATATAGTTATAACCTTAAAGTATTTTAAGGGTGTTTTATATTCTGCAAGAATATTAGGTGTCTAAATGATTTCGCTGCTCGGATGCCCCGGGCAGCGTTCACCTAAGGAGCACCTGATGGCTGCACTGCGTCTGGGCGATACCGCCCCCGATTTCGAGCAAGACTCGTCCCTTGGAAAAATCAAGTTTCATGAGTGGCTGGGTGACAGCTGGGGCGTGCTGTTTTCTCACCCGGCCGATTTCACGCCGGTGTGCACCACCGAGCTGGGCTACACAGCGATTGTGTCTGGCGACTTCGCCAAACGCGGCGCCAAGGTGATTGCCGTCTCGGTAGATGGAAAACAGTCTCACATCGACTGGATCAAGGACATCAACGACACCCAAAAGACGGATGTCCAATACCCGATCCTGGCCGACGAAGACCGCAAGGTCGCCACACTCTATGACATGATTCATCCCAATGCCAGCACCACGGCCACCGTACGGTCTGTTTTTGTGATTGATCCGGCGAAAAAAGTCCGGCTGATTCTTACCTATCCGGCCAGCACCGGGCGTAATTTCGATGAAATCCTGCGCGCCCTGGATTCCATCCAGCTGACAGACAACTACAGCGTGGCCACCCCGGTTAACTGGAAACCAGGCGAAGACGTGATCATTGCCCCGTCGATCAAGGATCCTGCCGTCCTGAAAGAGAAGTTCCCCAAGGGCTACAAAGAAGTGCGGTCGTATTTGCGCACCACGCCCCAACCCAATCTGTGAGGCTTTGACAGGGCTCGCCCATCCGGTGTGACGGATGCCGGATGCGGTGTCCTGAGCCATGCCCGGCGTTGTCCAGGCATGGCTTTTTTGCGCTTGGGCGGGATGTAAATAGTAGGGACATGGGCAAATATAATTAAATGCTTGCCGCCTTAACTGTTTTTTTGTACAGTATCTATGTACTGATCAAAAACACAGTAAAGGAGACCCCATGAAAAACAAAGTAGCCGATATCTTTATGGTCGTGGCGTGGGCAGCGATGATTCCAGGCCTGATGTGGATGGGTGCGGCAGTGGGGCTATAGTTCTGATATAATCTCGTGCTTACTGCATCCTCTGGTGTGGCAACTCATTAATTTCATAGCCGCAGCCAAGATGCCCGGAGCCCATTGTGAATCTCATCGAAACACTTGAACAAGAAGAAATTACGCGCCTTACTGAAGGCCGTACCATCCCTCAATTTGGCCCTGGCGATACCGTTATCGTCGGTGTCAATGTGGTTGAAGGCACGCGCAAGCGTACCCAGGCCTACGAAGGCGTGGTCATTGCCCGTCGCAATCGCGGTCTAAATTCGGCATTCACCGTGCGCAAGATCTCCTCTGGCGAAGCCGTCGAGCGTACTTTCCAGCTGTACTCCCCGCAAATTGCTTCCATCGAAGTCAAGCGCCGTGGTGATGTGCGTCGTGCTAAGCTGTACTATCTGCGTGGTCGTACGGGTAAGGCCGCTCGCATCAAAGAAAAGCTGGTCCGCAAATCTGCCTGATCCTGGCAGTCTTTGCTTGGCCAACAAGGCACCCGTCAGGGTGCCTTTGTTTTTGCACCCGGGTGCAGGGCATCCCCGTACAGATCCTGCAGCAATTGCTGCCTGGTTTTTAATGCATGGATGTCATGACACCATCGGTTCCTTCGCCAAGGCCCATTAAGGCCGCAGGGTTTGACCCCACCCGGCAACCCGTGCTGCCCTGTTTGCCCTTGCCGCCATTGCCGGCTCAATGCCTTCAGCTGGATTACATTCGGGATGCTTTTGATCGCGCCGTCAACTGGCAGGTAGAGCCCCTGTTTGCGCAAGCTTTTGGCCCCGATAACCCCGGATCTGCCCAGGCCCGCCAGGCTGCTGTTTTGGTCCCCCTGGTGCAACGGGCCGATGGCCTGCAGGTATTGTTTACCCGTCGTGCCGAGCACTTGCACCATCATGCAGGGCAGATCAGTTTTCCTGGCGGACGTATCGAACCCGAAGATGGCAGCCCCGTCGCTGCAGCGCTGCGTGAGACCCACGAAGAAATCGGTGTGGGCTCGCAATTCATTCAGGTCATGGGTGTGCAGCCCACCTTGCTTACCACCACGCAGTTTTTGATGACTCCAGTGGTGGGAGAATTATTGCCAGGTTTTCAGGTGCATCCGGATCACGCCGAGGTTGCCGAGGTGTTCGAGGTGCCACTGGCGGTTTTGATGGATCCCGCACAGCATCGTCTGCACCAGTTGCAAACCTCTTTGGGTCATGGGCGTTGCTATTTCTCGGTGTGCTGGCGGTCGCATTTTATTTGGGGTGCCACTGCCATCCTGCTGCGCAACTTCTATTATTTCCTTGCGGCTTCTGCGGGTCTTCCCACGCTGCCAGACACACTGCCGTCTGGGTCAAGCGTGGCGAGCGGCTCTCGTCCAGATGCATCTTCTGTGGCGCCAGGGCGCCTGCTCGCCGTACCGGCACAGGCCCGTTCAAAAACCTGAGTCACCGCGCCCGATTTGCACACCCGCTGTCAGTAGGTGTTGCCGTGCCCGGTGTTCAGTATCGCTTGGCAGCCTGGTTTTCGGCCAGAATGCGCATATACAGGGCGTGGCGGTTGACAGAAATCTGGCCACTGGCCATGGCGGCCAATACCCCGCATCCGGGCTCGTGCTGATGCGTGCAGTTGTAAAACCGGCAGTGTTCTATTGCGGGCGCGAACTCCGGAAACCCGTGTGCAATGTCGTGTGGTGCCAGGTGCTGCAAACCGAATGCCTGAAACCCTGGTGAGTCGATGATATCGCCCCCGCCTGGCAGAGGGTGCAACCGGGTATGCGTTGTGGTGTGCCGGCCGGTGCCCAGGGCTTCAGAGTGCGCCTGTGTAGCCGCTTGTGCCTCAGGAACCAGCGCATTCAACAAGGTTGATTTACCCATACCACTTTGCCCAAGCAGCAGCGTGCACTGATTTTTTAGTACTGCGTCCAGTTGTGCGTGCACTTGCGCGTGATCCAGGGCGCTGAGGCTGAGTACAGGTATACCCAGGGATTCTGGTACTGCCAGGCGTGCCCGGGCAGCCGCAGTGCCGGGCAGATCCGCCTTATTCAGCAGAATAACGACCGAGATATCGGCACTGTGTGCGGCCACCAGTGCCCGGCCCAGGAGATCGTCTGAAAAGACAGGTTCGGCGGCCAGAACCAGCAAGAGCTGATCAATATTGGCGGCAAACAGCTTGCTGCGTTGGGCGTCTGATCGATAGAAAAGGTTGCGGCGCGGCAGGATCTCGGTGATCAGGCCTTCTTGCTGGCCTTCGGGCAGAATCTGGACGTTATCGCCCACGGCGATGCCGGTGCGTTTGCCGCGTGGATAGCAATGCCGTGTCTCGCCGGACGGCTGGATGGCAACCCGGTAGTGGCGGCCGTGGGCGGAGACCACTCGCCCCGTCAGGGTGGTTTCACCCATGTTGCAGGTGGTTGATGCGCACGGCTGCCGAGGGGTGGCTGTCGTACCAGGCTGAATGCAGGGGGTCTGGCGTCAGCGTGGCGGCATTGTCGTCGTACAGCTTTACCAGCGCCCTGCCCAGCGGCTGCGCACCACATTGCTGCACCGCATAGCGGTCGGCCTGAAATTCATCGCGGCGGGACAGGAAGCTGGCCAATGGTGTGGCCCAAAAAGTAAACACGGGTAGTGTCAGCATAAACAGCACCAAGGCCAGGCCATCGTTGGCACGGCCCAGCTGCGGGATGACGCCAAGGCTCGTGTAAAACCATAACTGTGTGGACAACCAGGCCAGCAGCTGCAAGAAAATGCCGGCTGTAATGAAGCTGACGATAATGCGGCGCAGGATGTGATGGTGGGCAAAGTGGCCTAGTTCGTGTGCCAGCACGGCCTCTACCTCATCTGCGTCAAGCCTTGACAGCAGCGTGTCAAAAAACACAATCCGGCGGTGGCGCCCAAAACCAGTGAAATAAGCGTTTCCGTGGGCCGATCGGCGTGACCCATCCATGACAAACAGCCCCGACAGCCCAAAATGGCAACGCTTTGCCAGCGCATGGATCCGTTGGCTGAGTTCGGGGTCATCCAGGGGGGTGAAGCGGTTGAACAGAGGGGCAATGAAGCTGGGATACAGCCAGAGCACCAGCAAATTGAAGCCGACCCACACGCCCCAGGCCCACCAGGCCCAATCGGTACCCGTGGTACCCATGATCCATAAAATGGCCGCCAGCAAGGGGGCGCCCAACACAATGGTGATCAACACCATTTTCAGGGCATCTGACACGAACAGGCGGGGAGTCATGCGGTTGAAGCCGTAATGTGCCTCGAGGTGAAACGTGCGCCAGGCCGAGAACGCCAGCCCCACCGCACCCAGGATGGCCAGTACGCAGCCCATGAGTGCCAACTGACGCAAGAGATCGGATTCGATCAGACGACCCAGGTGAATATCCAGTGCCTGCAAGCCGCCCAGCAAGGTAAAGCCCAGCAGGATGCCAGCTTCGGTGATGCGCTCGATCATGGAAAGCTGGCTGCGTGCCACGGTGTAATCGGCCGCGCGTTGGTGGCTGTGCAGGCCGATATGGCCTTCGAAGGCGGGTGGCACCTGATTGCGGTGTGCCTGCACGTGCCGGATCTGACGTCGCGCCAGCCAGTAACGGATGAGGAGATCGCTGATCAGGCAGGCGAGAAACAGATAAGTCAGCATGTCCGGCGGGGCAATATGCGAAAATTGGGTTTTGTTTGTAAGGATTATAGGTGATGGCTGCAAATGATCAGCGCCTGATCTGGCTGGATATGGAAATGTCCGGCCTGGATCCCGAAAAAGAACGCATTCTCGAAATCGCCCTGATTGTCACAGAGCCCGATCTTACGGTGGTTGCCCAGGCGCCTGTGCTGGTGATTCACCAGGATACTGCCGTGCTGGATGGTATGGATAAATGGAATCAATCCACCCACGGCAAAAGCGGCCTGATCGACAAGGTCAAGGCTTCTACCCTTACCGAAGCCCAGGCCCAGGACTGCTTGCTTGAATTCCTTGCGCCCCTGGTACCCGCCGGAAAATCGCCCATGTGTGGCAACACCATCGGGCAGGATCGCCGCTTCATGGTCAAATACATGCCGGCACTCGAGGCATATTTTCATTACCGCAACCTCGATGTCAGCACGCTCAAAGAGCTTTCCTTGCGCTGGAAACCCGAGGTCTACCGCAGCTTCAATAAGGTGGGCAAACACGAGGCACTGGCCGATATTCAAGAATCCATCAACGAGCTCAAGCATTATCGCGAGCACTTTTTGCGGCTGTAAGCCCTGATGGGCCGCCTGATGCCTATATGAGGTTTTGGGCAACGCTGCGCAGGCAGGTTTGACGGAGGCCGCATTGGCACAACAAGCAATTGCCGGAATCGGCACGGATCTCTTGCAGGTAGAGCGGATGGCGCGTATTTATGCCCGCCATGGTCAGCGGCTGGTGCAGCGGGTGTTGGGGCCGGACGAGCAACTGGTGCATGCCCGGCGGGCAGCTCGTGATCCGCGACGCGGCATTCTGTATCTCTCTACGCGGTTTGCCGCCAAAGAGGCTTTTTCGAAGGCCATCGGCTTGGGGATTCACATGCCCATGGCGTGGTCGCGGGTGCAGATCCTCAACCGCCGGGGTGGCGCCCCCGAAATCCATCTCTCTGGCCCGCTCAAAGACTGGTATGACGCCCGCTTTGGGTACGCGCATGTTTCCATGACAGACGAAGCCGATATGGTGGCTGCGTTTGTGGTGGTCGAAGCCCCGCGCACTACATCGGCCGAAGGCTGATGTGGCCAATCTTACTTATTGATATCAAATGACTATGTCCCAAACTTTGCCTCCGGGCCCCGTGATGGTGGATGTGGAAGGCTTGCAGCTTGATGAGGCCGAGCGTTTGCGCCTGGCCCATCCCCAGGTAGGCGGGGTCATCCTGTTTGCCCGCAATTTTGCCAGTCGCGACCAGCTCACCGCTCTGTGCGCAGATATTCACAGTGTCCGCACACAGCCGCTATTGATAGCCGTGGATCACGAAGGTGGGCGCGTGCAGCGGTTTCGCACCGATGGATTTACGCCCTTGCCGGCCATGCGTGCCTTGGGGCGTTGGTATGACGATTCGCCTCAAGAGGCTTTGCGTGCGGCCACTGAAACCGGCTTCGTGCTGGCCAGCGAGCTGCGTGCCTGCGGGGTAGACTTCAGTTTTACCCCTGTGCTCGATCTCGATTACGGGGTCAGCCAGGTAATCGGCAATCGCGCCTTTCATGAAGACCCCTGGGTGGTGTCGCTGCTGGCACGGGCCTTGATTCAGGGCATGTCCCAGGCAGGGATGTCCGCGTGTGGCAAGCATTTCCCGGGCCATGGCGCTGTTGCGGCAGACTCCCATCTTGCAATACCGGTCGACGAGCGCCCGCTGTCAGAAATCCTCGAGGCAGATGCGGCTCCCTATGCCTGGCTCGGAGACCTCACTTTGCCTGCGGTGATGCCGGCCCATGTGATTTATCCCCAGGTCTCACCCGAGCCCGCCGGGTTTTCACGTCGCTGGGTAACAGGCATTTTGCGCGAGCAGCTTTCTTACGACGGCCTGGTGTTTTCCGACGACCTCACCATGGAGGGCGCCTCCGTAGCCGGCGATATCCATGCCCGAGCCAAAGCTGCCCTGGATGCCGGCTGCGATATGGTGCTGGTGTGCAATCGCCCCGATCTGGCCGATCAGTTGCTTATTGCCCTGGATGGCCGGCCTGTGGATGCTCAGGCGGTGCGTCGTCTCCAGCGCCTGATGCCTGTCCAGGCAGCCCCTGGCTGGACAGCCCTTTTGTCTGACCCGAGATATCTGCGTGCCCGAAGCTTTCGATCTGAAAACCTTCCTGGCTGATCTTCCTCATCTGCCAGGGGTCTATCGCCATCTGGATGCAGAGGGTGAAGTCCTGTATGTGGGCAAGGCCCGGGATCTCAAACGGCGGGTAAGCTCGTATTTTCAAAAATCCGGGCATGGCCCGCGTATCGAGCACATGCTGGCGAGGGTGGTGCGTACCGAGGTCACCGTCACGCGCACTGAAGCAGAGGCGCTGATCCTCGAAAACAACCTGATCAAGCGCCTCAAGCCTCGTTACAACATCCTGTTTCGGGATGACAAGTCTTATCCCTACCTGCACATCACCGACCACGAAGCGCCCCGCATTGTGTATTACCGTGGCAGTACCCAGGGGAAAGGCCATTTTTTCGGGCCGTATCCAAACTCATGGGCTGTGCGGGAGACCATCCAGATTCTGCAGAAGGTGTTTCATCTGCGTACCTGCGAGGACAGCGTCTACGCACACCGCACGCGGCCTTGTTTGCTGTACCAGATTGGCCGGTGCTCGGCGCCTTGTGTGGGCCTGATTTCATTGGCTGATTACCAGGCTGACGTCCAGCGGGCCATCCGCTTCCTCGAGGGGCGTACCACCGAGGTGCTCGAGGAAATCGAGCAGCGTATGACGGCGGCCGCGGAGCGCCAGGATTTTGAGCAGGCGGCGGTCTTGCGCGATCAGATGCGGGCCCTGGCCAAGGTACTGCAGCAGCAAACCATGGAGCAGGTGGGGGATGACAGTGCAGACATCATCGCCATCGAGCTCTCGGGAGGGCGGGTGTGCGTCAATCTGGCGATGGTGCGTGCCGGCAGGCATCTGGGCGACAAGCCATTGTTTCCCACCCAGGTGCAGGATGAAACCGCCGAAGATGTGCTGGCTGCTTTTTTGGCGCAGCACTATGCCGACAATCCAGTGCCGCCAGTGCTGGTGTGTTCACACGGCGTGCCGGATCCTGATCTGATTGCCATGTTGTCGGAACAACATGGCCATAAGGTGCGGATTTTGACGCGTCCGCAGGGCACGCGACGCAGTTGGCTTGAACAGGCCCAGCGCAATGCCCGTATGGCGCTGGCACAGCGCCTGTCAGAATCCAGTGCACGCGAAGCCCGTACGCTTGCGCTGGCGGTAGAACTGGATCTGGATACCGACGAGGATGCACTGGCCGCCTTGCACATCGAATGCTTCGATATCAGTCACACGGCCGGAGAAGCCACCCAAGCCTCTTGCGTGGTCTACAAAAACCATGCCATGCAGCATTCGCTGTACCGGCGATTCAATATTGCCGGCATTCAGCCCGGAGACGATTACGCTGCCATGCGCCAGGCGCTTACCCGCCGCTACAGCCGGGTAGCCGAAGGCGACATCATCTTGCCAGATATTGTCCTGATCGATGGCGGTGAAGGGCAGGTGGGCATTGCCCGGCAGGTTTTCGAAGAGCTTGGGCTGGATGTCAGCCGCATTGTCGGCGTCAAAAAAGGAGACCATCGCAAGGTGGGCCTGGAGACACTGGTGTTTGTGGATGGCCGGCCTTCAGTGGCGCTGGGAGTCGAATCCGCAGCCTTGATGCTGGTGGCCGAAGTACGTGATGAGGCCCACCGGTTTGCCATCACCGGCATGCGCGCACGTCGCGCAAAGGCACGCAACGTCTCCCGCCTCGAAGAGATCGAGGGGGTTGGCCAGCATCGGCGCCAAAAACTTCTGGCCCGCTTTGGCGGTTTTTCTGGCGTGGTGGATGCCAGCATCGAAGAGCTCTCCAGCGTTGATGGGATTTCGCGACAGTTGGCGGAACGTATCTATCATGCCTTGCGTTAGTGCCGTGCGCGGCCCTCGCTTGGGGTAGTATTACGTCTATCATGCCGTTCAATATCCCTATTGCCCTGACATGGCTGCGCATTGCCATGATTCCGCTGCTTGTGGCGCTCTATTACCTGCCGGATGCCTGGACTGCATCGGGGTGGCGTGACACGGCGGCGGCTGTGGCGTTTATTGTGGCGGCCGTCACCGACTGGTTCGATGGCTACCTGGCGCGCCGCTGGAACCAGACTTCCGCATTCGGCGCTTTTCTCGACCCTGTCGCCGACAAGCTCATGGTGGTGGCGGCGCTTTTGATTCTGCTGAATCTCGGGCGGGTAGATTTACTGATTGCGCTGGTTATTATTGGCCGAGAGCTCACGATCTCCGCCTTGCGCGAATGGATGGCCAAAATTGGTGCCAGTCGCAGTGTGGCCGTGCACCGTCTGGGCAAATTCAAGACGGCAGCCCAAATGATCGCCATTCCTTGCTTGTTGTACTGGCAGCCCATCGAGGGCGTCCCGGTGCGGTTGCTGGGGCAGATCCTGATCGTGGTGGCCGCGATCCTCACGGTGTGGTCGATGTGCTATTACCTGCAAAAGGCCTGGCCGGAGATTCGCAGCCGCAGTCAGTAATCAGCACCCAAGCCCGCACAGCATACGTGCGGGCCTTTTTACATGGGGCCTCGCTATCGTGATTGGCGGGTGGTCCGATTACTGGCGCAAGGTGCGGGTTTGGCTGATGTCTTTTGGCTGGGTGTTGGCACGCCAGGGGTTGATGTCCAGGCCTCCGCGCCGCGTATATCGGGCATACACCAGCAGTTCTTCTGGTGCACAGCGTGCCATGATTTCACCGTAAATCTTCTCCACGCACAGCTCGTGAAACTCGCGGCTTTCGCGCAGCGACACAATATATTTCAGCAAGCCGGCATGGTCCAGGCGTGGCCCGGCATACTGGATCTGCACGCTGGCCCAGTCGGGTTGCCCCGTTACCGGGCAATTGGATTTCATCAACTCGGTTACCAGCGTCTCGCGTACAAAAGGTGCGCGATCTGCTACCTGCAAGGCCTGCGGTGTGGGTTCCTTGACAGGTTCAAAGTCGATGTCCTGGTCGTCGATGCAGGTGCCGCGCAGCGGGGCGCAGCTGAGTTCAAATGCCGGCCGGACAGACAAAATCTCTATATGCACCGGTTTGCCGCAGGCACGGCTCAGATCCGTGCGGATCCGTTGCTGCACAATCTCGGCATACTCAAAGCGCTCGTTGCTGAAGCTGTTGAGGTACAGCTTTAAAGACTTGGACTCGATCAGGTGCGTGCTGTCTGCGGGCACGGTAAAACGCCCCATGGCCACTACCGGGCGCCCTTTGGCGTTTAGCCATGAAAGCTCGTAGGCATTCCAGATATCTGCACCGTACGGTGCTTGAGGCCAGCCATACCCTGCACGTGTGTCTGCCCGGGCAATGGGAAACAAAAGGTCTGGCTCGTAGTGGTCAGCGCCTTCAGAGCGCTGCCCTAGCGGGCTTTGGGCAAGGCGGGAGGTATCCATGGCAAACCGGAGTGTGAACAAATTAAGGAGAGGGATGCCGTATTGTACTGTCCGCGTCCCTATATTTCACATGATGAAAGCATGGTTTTAGAATATGAAAAGATAATGCTGCGATGCAATCATCTTCCTTTCATAATTAGAATAATCATTTCATAACATGAAAAATAATTATTAAGTAATTGATTTATAAAAATAATATTTTATGTCTTATATAAGATATAGAACATGGTTGCACTGCAGCAGACGCGTAGACTGTTTCTCAACGGTTTCTTGTTTTGACTGACTCAGGAGCAACACCATGACCTCTCGTGAAACAGAAGTACGCAATCTCCAGCGAAGCTGGGCGGAAGACAGCCGCTGGCAGGGTATCAAGCGCGGCTACGGTGCCGACGAAGTAGTACGCCTGCGTGGCTCGGTGGTGGTCGAGCATACGCTTGCCCGTCGCGGTGCCGAAAAACTGTGGTCTCTTTTGCACTCGGAAGACTACGTCAATGCGCTGGGCGCCCTTACCGGCAACCAGGCCATGCAGCAAGTAAAGGCCGGTCTCAAGGCAATTTATCTTTCTGGCTGGCAAGTGGCGGGTGATGCCAATATTGCCGGCGAGATGTACCCCGACCAGTCCTTGTATCCCGCCAATTCCGTGCCCAGTGTGGTCAAGCGCATCAATAATTCGCTTACGCGCTGCGATCAGATCCAATGGATGGAAGGCAAAAATCCGGAGGATGCGGGTTATGTCGATTATTTTGCGCCCATTGTGGCGGATGCGGAGGCCGGCTTTGGCGGCGTGCTCAATGCCTTCGAACTGATGAAATCCATGATCGAAGCGGGTGCGGCTGGGGTGCACTTCGAAGATCAACTGGCCTCGGTCAAAAAATGTGGCCATATGGGTGGCAAAGTGCTGGTGCCCACCCGTGAGGCAGTCGCCAAGCTGGTGTCCGCCCGCCTGGCAGCCGACGTGTGCAATGTGCCCACTTTGCTGGTGGCCCGCACGGACGCCGAAGCAGCGGACCTCCTCACCAGCAATATCGACGAAAATGACGCTCCGTTTGTGACTGGCGAGCGTACGGTCGAGGGCTTTTATCGCACTCGTGCCGGCCTGGATCAGGCGATTGCCCGTGGCCTGGCCTATGCACCTTATGCCGATCTGATCTGGTGTGAAACGTCAACGCCCAATCTGGACTACGCGCGCCGGTTTGCCGAAGCAGTCCACCGTCAGTTTCCGGGCAAGATGCTGGCATACAACTGCTCGCCCTCGTTTAACTGGAAGAAAAACCTCGACGACGCCACGGTTGCAAGATTTCAGCGTGAACTAGGCGCCATGGGCTACAAGTTCCAGTTCATCACCCTGGCGGGCTTCCATGCCCTGAACTACAGCATGTTTGAGCTGGCCCACGGTTATGCCCAGACCCAGATGAGCGCATTTGTTGAACTGCAGCAAAAAGAGTTTGCCGCAGCTGACAAGGGCTTTACGGCAGTCAAGCATCAACGCGAAGTGGGTGTCAGCTATTTCGACGCCGTGACACAAACCATCGAAGGGGGCCAGTCCTCCACAACCGCTCTCAGCGGTTCAACCGAAGAAGCGCAGTTTGATCACGCGTCGGCGGTGGATGTTGCCTGAGTTTTAAAAATGAGAGGGCAGGGGGGCAGAGGGGCCCCCCTGCGGAGTGCTTTTGGGAAGGCGTTTGCCTTCCCTTTTTTTATGTCTGTCTTAATTGATGCAGATCAAAGTTTGCCCCCAGTGGGCTGGCTATAGTCCGGCCTATGCAAGCCCGTTCACTGTTCTCTCCGCCGCCGCATATGTCCGACGCCCAGCGCCGGGCACGGCGCCATTTGCTGGCTCAAACCGGGCTCGCGTGGCTCATCATGATGCAAGTGATGATGCTGGCTTTTCCAGGATATCTACGGCCTGGTGTGCAGTCTGCCCAATCCCTGCTTACGCTTCAGGATGCCATTGTCCTGATGAACTGGCTCAGCCTGATCTTGTGCGTGCCGCTGGTGCTGTATTGCGCCTGGCCGGTCTGGCGCGGCGCATGGGCCAGCCTCCGGCGGGGCCGGGTGGGGATGGATGTGCCGGTTGCATTGGGTATTTTGGCGGCCTTTGTACCCAGTGCCTGGGCCACCTGGCAAGGTGCGGGCGAAGTCTACTTCGATTCGGTCTCCATGTTTGTGGCGTTTTTGCTCAGTGCGCGATTTCTCCAGTATTGCGCCCGGCAGGCAGTGGGCCAACATGCCCCGATTGATCCGGGCCTGATGCGCCTGGGAGACCGCCTTGCGTTCTGGTTTGTCTGCATTCAGTTGTTGCTCGCGGCGCTGGTGGGTTTGTGGTGGTGGGTCTGGCAACCCCAGCATGCGGTGGCGGTCACCGTGGCTTTGCTGGTCATGAGCTGTCCCTGTGCCCTGGCCATGTCCATTCCCGCGGCTCAGGCCGCCCGTCAGGCCGCCTGGTTACGCGCTCAGTCTGGCCAAACAACGCAAGTTAGCGCAGGTGGTGGCAGCTGTCCTGCTGACGATGCCTGGGCTGATTGCCGGATGCAACAGATCGCCCGTCAAAACTTGATGGGTTCGCTGGCGTGGCATGTGCTGATGACCCCGCTGGCTGCCATGGGCTGGGTGCAGCCCTGGCTGGCCGCCATCACGATGTTGTTGTCTTCTGTCGCCGTTGCTGCCAATGCCTGGCGTCTGGTGCACCACGTGCATCCGCGGGCTTTGCCACAGCTGGCACGGGCCCGCTAGGTGCGTCATGGATGCTTTGTTTTTGCTGCTGCCCATCTCCCTGCTGTTTGTGCTGGGGATCGGCGTGGCATTTTGGTGGGCCATCTTCGCCGGCCAGTTTGACGATGCGCAAGAAGCCGGCATGGCCATTTTTCGGGATGACGATGCGGCCTTGCCCGGCACGAGCTCACAAGAAGTTGATGTAAATCAAAACTAGCATCAGCAGGTTCAGGGATTATTCAGCTTGCTGAAAATCAAACGTTTATCTTTGTTCTGAGGGGAACACTTATGGCAACGACCGGACAACCAGGTTCGCCGGCCGAAACCTTCAATTACGGTGTGGTGCGTCAGTTCACTATCGCCACGATCTTCTGGGGTGTCGTCGGCATGGCTGTGGGCGTGCTGATTGCTTCGCAATTGATCTGGCCTGAGCTGAATTTCAATACGCCCTGGTTAAGTTATGGCCGCCTGCGCCCCCTGCATACTAACGGGGTGATTTTTGCCTTTGGGGGCAGTGCGCTTTTTGCAACCTCGTATTACGTGGTGCAGCGCACCTGTCAGGTACGGTTGTTTTCGGACAAGCTCGCAGCCTTTACCTTTTGGGGCTGGCAAGCTGTGCTGGTGGGTGCAGTGATCACCCTGCCCATGGGCTTTACCTCCACCAAAGAGTACGCCGAGCTCGAATGGCCGCTGGATATCCTGATCACGCTGGTTTGGGTGGCCTATGCCATTGTGTTTTTTGGCACTATCGCGAAGCGTCGCGTGCGCCATATCTATGTGGCCAACTGGTTTTTTGGGTCCTACATCCTCACCATTGCGATTCTGCATATTTTCAACAACCTCGAGCTCCCGGTGTCTGCCTGGAAATCCTATTCTGCCTATGCAGGCGTTCAGGATGCCATGGTGCAATGGTGGTACGGCCATAACGCGGTGGGGTTCTTTCTTACCACCAGCTTCCTGGGCATGATGTATTACTTCGTGCCCAAGCAGGCCGGGCGGCCGATTTATTCATATCGGCTGTCGATTGTCCACTTCTGGGCACTGGCCTTTACCTATATGTGGGCCGGGCCGCATCACTTGCTGTACACGTCATTGCCCGACTGGACGCAGTCTCTGGGCATGGCGTTTTCACTGATCCTGCTGGCTCCTTCCTGGGGCGGGATGATCAACGGCATCATGACGGTCTCCGGGGCCTGGCACAAGCTGCGCACCGATCCCATCCTCAAGTTCCTGGTCGTGGCATTGTCCTTTTACGGGATGGCAACCTTCGAGGGGTCGATGATGTCCATCCGCACAGTCAATGCGCTGTCACACTACACCGACTGGACCGTCGGCCACGTGCATGCCGGGGCCCTGGGCTGGGTGGCCATGATCACCTTTGGCTCGCTGTACTACCTGATCCCGCGCCTGTATGGCCGCGAATCCATGGCCCGGCCTGATCTCATCAACCTGCATTTCTGGTTGGCCACGCTGGGTGTGGTGCTGTATATCGCCTCGATGTGGATTGCCGGCGTGATGCAGGGCCTGATGTGGCGGGCCACGGGTGCCGACGGCATGCTCACCTACAGCTTTGTCGAGGTCGTGAAGTCCACCTATCCCTTCTACACCATTCGCATGATTGGTGGCCTGTTCTTCTTGTCGGGTATGTGCCTGATGGCCTGGAACACCTGGCTGACCGTCCGGGGCCAGGTGCGTGTCAACCCCGAGGTGCCGCTTCATACGCCGGATGCTCATTCCGTTTCAACCGCCATTCCGGCATCGGCCTAAGGAGTTGACCATGTCTGGCAAGAAAAAACGCTTTTCACACGAGCTCCTCGAGCGCAATGTCGGGTTGCTGATTATCTTCAGCATTGTGGTGGTCTCGTTTTCGGGGCTGGTTCAGATCGTTCCGCTGTTTTTCCAGCATTCCACCACCACGGCGGTGCCGGGTGTCACCCCCTACGAGCCCCTGCGTCTGGTGGGCCGGGACGTCTATATCCGCGAAGGTTGTGTGGGTTGCCATTCCCAGCAGATCCGCAAGCTGCAATCCGAAGTGCAGCGCTACGGGCCTTACTCGATTGCCGCCGAGTCCGTCTATGAGCGCCCGTTTCTTTGGGGATCCAAGCGTACCGGCCCCGATCTGGCGCGCGTGGGCCAACGCTATTCGGATGAATGGCACCGCATCCATCTGCGCAACCCGCGTGATGTGGTGAAAGAATCCAACATGCCCGCCTATGCCTGGCTGCAGCACAACAGTGTCGCTGGCGCCGATGTTCAGGAACGCATGCGGGTGCTGCGCACACTGGGCGTGCCCTATACCGATGAGGATATCGCTGCCGCTCCGGCGCAGCTTAAGGGCAAAACCGAAGAAGACGCCGTGGTGGCTTATTTGCAAGGGCTTGGGGTTGGCGGGCGTGCCGCCGCCGAAGACGTCATGACAAGTGGGGGGCGTTGAGATGTTGGCTGTTGTCAACGGGTTTGTCACTGTTCTGGCCATGATTACCTTTATTGGCATTGTCTGGTGGGCCTGGTCTGCTCACCGCGTCGAGGCCAATCGTCAGGCGGCGCAGTTGCCATTTTCCCTGCCCGAGGAATATCAAAAAAACCAGCCAATCGGGGATACCCATGAGTGATTTCATCAGCAGTTTCTGGAGCTACTACATTGCGGTGATTGCCCTGGGGGGTATTGTCTGGTGCGTGTACCTGCTGTTTTCCCAGCGGGCCTGGCTCAAGCGTGATGTGCAGGCAGTCGAAAGCACCGGTCATGTCTGGGATGGTGATCTCACCGAACTCAATAACCCGGTGCCCCGGTGGTGGACGGTGATGTATTTGCTGTTGTGTGCCGTTGCGCTGGGGTATCTGGTGCTTTATCCCGGCCTGGGCAGCTACAAGGGCCTGCTTGGGTTTACAGCCGGCCAGGAAGTCTTGCAGGATCAACGGGCGCTCAATGCCCAGATTCAGCCGGTCTACGAGCGCTTTCGAGAGATGCCTGTCCCCGAGATCGCCAATGACGATCAGGCCCGTGCCATCGGGCAACGGCTGTTTCTCAATAACTGTGCACAATGCCACGGCTCTGATGCCAAGGGTGGGCGAGGGTTTCCCAATCTCACGGATGCAGACTGGCTGTGGGGCGGACAACCCGAGCAGATCCTGCAAACCATCACCAAAGGACGCCACGGGGTAATGCCCGCCTGGGCAGCCATGATCAAGCCCGAGGATGCCTCCGCCATTGCCCAGTATGTGCGGGCCTTGTCCGGCTTGGCCCACGATCCGCTGCGTCTTAACGCCGGCAAGCGGGGATTTGAAACCTATTGTGCTGCCTGCCATGGTGCAGAAGGCAAGGGTAATCCGCTGATGGGCGCGCCCAATCTGACAGACGACATCTGGCTGTATGGCAGCTCCGAGGCCACCATCACGGAAACCATCCTTAACGGGCGCGATAACCAGATGCCGGCACAGGAAACTTACCTCACCCCCGAGCAGATCCGTCTGCTGACAGCCTGGGTCTGGGGGCAATCAAACCGTTAGGCTGGCAGGCAAAGATCATGACAAACAAAGATACCTCACCAGGCAGCCAGTCCTCAGGTGCGTCGGAGGCCAACTGGCAGCCAGTGCGCCGGATCCGCAAAGGATCCGGTGGTGGAGGCACCTCGCCGCAAGTCGAGAAGGCGCTGGCCGAGGTCCGTTCCAAAATCTACCCACGCTCGGTGCAGGGGCATTTTGCGCAGATCCGGGTCTTGATGGTGTTTCTGACCCAGGCTGTTTTTTATGGTCTGCCCTGGATCCAATGGAATGATCGGCAAGCGGTTCTGTTTGATCTTGCCGCACGCAAGTTTTACCTGTTTGGCATGGTGTTGTGGCCTCAGGATGTTATTTATCTTGCCGTGCTGCTGGTGCTGTCGGCGTTTGCCCTGTTTTTGTTTACAGCCATGGCAGGGCGCCTGTTTTGCGGTTATGCCTGTCCGCAAACGGTGTACACCGAGCTCTTCATGTGGATTGAAACCCAGGTGGAGGGCGACCGGCTGGCGCGCATCCGCCTGGACGAACAACCCTGGAATGCCCGCAAGCTGCGCCTGAAGGCCGCCAAACATACGCTTTGGATTTTGCTGGCTCTTTGGACGGGCTATACGTTCATCGGCTATTTTGCCCCGATCCGCGAGCTGGGCGCCCATTTACTGGCCTTTGATCTTGGGCCCTGGCAGTGGTTCTGGATGTTGTTCTATGCTTTTGCCACCTGGGGTAATGCGGGCTTCATGCGCGAAGCTGTCTGCAAGTACATGTGCCCATATGCCCGGTTTCAAAGTGTGATGGTTGACGACGACACGTTTGTGGTCACCTACGATCACGTGCGTGGCGAGCCTCGCGGAGGCCGCTCGCGCAAGATCGACCACAAAGAAGCCGGCATGGGCGATTGTGTCGATTGCAGTCTGTGTGTCCAGGTGTGCCCCACAGGTATTGATATCCGTGATGGCCTGCAATACATGTGCATCGGCTGTGGCGCCTGTGTGGATGCCTGCGATTCCGTCATGGACAAAATGGGCTACGAACCTGGCCTGATCCGTTACACCTCCGGCAATGCCATCACCGAGCGTCTGTCTCAGCCGCAGGTGCGCCGTCGCTTGCTGCGTCCGCGTGTGCTGGCGTATTCGGCGCTGCTGGGTGCCATTGCCATTGGCTTTGTGTTCTCTCTGGCCAATCGCACCACCTTGCGTGTGGATGTGATCCGTGATCGCGGGGCGTTGGGGCGTGAGGTGGCCGGTGGCCAGATCGAGAACGTTTACCGTCTCCAGATCATCAACTCGTCCGAAACACCGGTTGTGCTCGATCTGTCGGCTGCGGGTGTGGCGGGCTTGCAGTTGCACACGGCCGATGAAGGTGCCACAACCGTGCAGCTTGAGGGCTCCTCCAACAAATTGGTGCCGGTGGTCTTGCGGGCACCGGCGGCAGGGCTTTCCCCTGGCTTATATGACATCCACTTTCAGGCCGTGGGCCAGCGGGCGGATCAGCAAGACACCACAGTGATAGAGCAATCCAGTTTTTATGTTCCCCGATAAGCCTGTGTCCGCCCCTGTAAAAGATACCCGGTTGCTGTCCGAGGGTCAGCCCTGGTGGCGTCATCGTTGGCCCTGGCTGTTATTGCTGGGGCCCGCGATAGTGGTGGTGGCCTGTCTGATCACCATTGTGCTGGCGTTTCAGGCCTATGGCGGCCAGGAAATCCATGATGGTGGCGTGCGTCAGGGGCTGGTGGTGGCCCCCCCCGTACAGGATGCCCGATAGCGATATCTGTTGAGTCAAGGAGACCCGCATTGAAAACTCATTATCTGATGTGGATTTTATGGCCGTCGTTTTTGATGGCGGGCGTCACCAGCGCCGTGGTGTTTGCGCTGGTGGATCCAATGGACGTGGTCTTTCTAGAGCAGTTTCGCGCAGGTCGGCCCACGGTTTATACCCTGGGGTTTTTCCTGTTTTGGGTTATGGCGGCGCTGTCCAGTGCCCTGACGCTACGGATTGCTCCGCGTGGTGTGCTGCTGGACGAATTTGACGAACCGCTGGATTAATACCAGGAGCTGTGAGGTCGCCTGAAGGCGGGCCTCTTTGCGAGGTTTCTGGTGTTGCTTTAATGCAGGCGGATGTGCAGTTGCCTGCTGGCCAATGGTTGCAGGCTCAGGCGCAATCGCCGCCCGATAGATTCTGCAGGCCTGTGAGGTCCAGGATTTGCACCTCGCGTTGCTGGATGCGGATCAGCCCTTCGCGGGCAAATCGCGAGAACAGCCGGCTGACCGTTTCCAGGGTAAGCCCCAGGAAGTTGCCAATTTCTTCGCGGCTCATGCGCAGGAAAAACTGGTAGGGCGAGTACCCCAGCGCACTGAGCCGTTGCGACAGATTAAGCAGAAACGCTGCCAGGCGTTGTTCGGAACGCAAGCCACTGATGGTGAGCAGTTGCTGGTGCGAGCGGCTGATTTCCTTGCTCATGAGGCGGCGCAGCTGCAGGTTGAGGCTGGGCAGCTCGGCGGCTACCTGATCCATTTCGTCCAGGCGGATAACGCAGATTTCAGTGTCTTCGAGCGCAATGGCGTGCGACAACTGGGCGGCGTTCATCAGGCCGTCGATGCCGAGGATCTCGCCAGGCAGTAGAAAGCCTGTGATTTGTATCAGGCCGGCAGCGTCTTCGATCTGGGTTTTCATCGAGCCCGAGCGCAAGCCATAGATGGCCTCTGCAGGGTCTCCCTGGCGGTACAGCGTGCGACCTTTGGGTACGCGCAGACGCTCTTTGATGAGTTCGTCCATCTTGGTCACATCGCTACGCACCATGCCCAAGGGCAGGCAGATTGCATTGAGCATGCATGTGGAGCAGCGGGTGGCGTCGGGAGTCACGGGGACGCGCTTGATCGACGTCATGCGAGCGACGGGTCTGGCGGCGAAGTGGTCGGACTGCAAATTGGCATCCAAATAAACGGCATGCAAGAAGAAGCCCTGCATATTTAAAGGAATTATAGGTTCTCTGCGGCTGCTTTTGTGCCATTCGGCGGGTTAATGCAGACAACATGCCTCTGCTACTTGCTTTTTGTCGATGTAGCTGGTGAATCCTCGGCATATTAGCTGACGATACACTGTAAAGTAGCGCTATTGCTTGAAGCCTCTACTTTTTAGGAGCGCAGGCAACCACTTCATTTCACTACGGGGAAAACATGTCAGTGATCCGACACCTTTTTGGCGGCCTTTTACTGGTGGCAATTGGGCTGGGCTTTGGTCCGGCCTGGGCCGACGAAGGCCCAAGCGGCCATGGCCACGGTAGCCAGGATGTCACCTATAAACCGGATGTCACCTTTACATTGCGAACAGCGATTGCTGATGGCAAGCTGGTGTTTATTGGCGACAAAGGAGAGATCTCTGATCAGATCAATCCTGATCTTCGGGTGCCCGAAGGTGCGGTGGTGCAGATCAACCTGATCAACGACGACGGCGCCACCCACGATATTGCCGTGCCGGATTTCAAGGCGCAGTCAGACCATATTTCTGGCAAAGGCGCCGCCACAGCCATTGTGTTTCGTGCGTCCAAAAATGGCACCTTCGAGTACTACTGCACGCTGCCAGGCCACAAGGCTGCCGGGATGGTGGGCAAGGTGGTTGTGGGTGATATTGTCGAAGACACTACCCCCAAGGCACCACAGATTGCACACGACCCCACTCAGGTGGGTACACCGGTGGGTAAGCGTGGGCCCAAGAACGTAACGGTTGATCTCCTGACCACCGAGATCGAAGGCCGCCTGGGCGACACCACCACCTATCGTTTCTGGACGTTTAACAACAAGGTGCCGGGGCCGTTTGTCCGTGTGCGCGTGGGTGACACGGTTACCCTGAACATCACCAATGCCAAAGACAGCACGCATATCCACTCCATCGATTTGCATGCGGTCACGGGTCCGGGCGGCGGGGCGGCTGTCACTCAGGTGGCTCCGGGGCAAACCAAGTCGTTTACGTTTAAAGCCAATCATGTGGGCCTGTTTGTGTATCACTGCGCCACCCCCATGGTGGCGCAGCACATCACCAATGGCATGTACGGCATGATTCTGGTCGAACCCGAGGGAGGGCTGCCCAAGGTTGATCATGAGTTCTATGTGATGCAGGGCGAGCTCTACACGGCCCAGTCGCACGGTGCCAGTGGCCTGCAAGAGTTCTCTCTCGAGAAGCTGCTGGCCGAGAATCCCGAGCATGTGATGTTCAACGGTTCGATGGATGCCCTGACCAAGGTATACAACATGAAATCCGGAGTGGGCGACAGCGTGCGTATCTTCTTTGGCGTGGGGGGTCCCAACCTGATCTCGAGTTTTCACATCATTGGTGAGGTTTTCGACAAGGTATACGACCAGGCTTCTCTCACCAGCAAGCCCCTGACAGATGTGCAAACCACCATGGTGCCACCTGGTGGGGCCACCATGGTCGAATTTAAAACCGACTATCCCGGCCGTTATTTGCTGGTGGATCATGCCCTGTCCCGTGTTGAGAAGGGCGTGGCGGGCTTCCTTACTGTCGAAGGCAAGGCAGACCGCAAAATCTTTCATAGTGACGAGGCGATTGACCCCAACTCGGGGCACTAGTCCTGGTCTGTCGGGCAGGATGCCTGCCTGACAGCCCGTCTATGTTCGAAACACCCGAAAAGTCGCATTCACGCGTGTTTTTGGGTGTTTTTTTGTGGCCATGCACAGGGGTAAGAAGGTGCAATCATTCTTGACTCTGATGATTAATAGACTTATGATTTCAGTCGAAATTATTTAGAAGGAGTGGAACTCGCCATGAATACCGAAGCGGGTGCGCAGCAAGCATATGACTTGCGCATCTTGAGAGCCTTACGTCGCATTACTCGGGCAGTGGCCCTGCATTCCCGGCAATTGTCCGCCTGCAACCACATCACAGGTCCTCAGCTGGTGTGCTTGCACACTGTTATCGACAAAGGCCCGCTAACCGCCACAGCCATCAGCCGTGAGGTTCACGTCAGTGCCAGTACAGTGGTGGGTATTCTGGATCGTCTCGAAGACAAAGGTCTGATCGTCCGCGAACGCGGCCGCGCCGACCGCCGCATTGTCTTTGTCAGTGCCACCGATGCAGGTCGACAGCTGGCGCACGACACTCCTTCACCCCTGCAACAAAAACTGGCAGAGTCCCTCAATGCGCTGCCAGAACTCGAAAGAGCCACCATCACGCTTTCACTCGAGCGTGTGGTGGATCTGATTGAAGCCGATACCGATCTGATCCCAGCCTCGGAAGCACAATCACCCATGCTGGATGTGCCGGTTACCGGGGTAGCTCCCGAGTCTGGGTTGGTGGTTTGAGCACAGACACTCCTTCGCCGGGGGATGCTGCTTTCCAGCTGCGTCTTCCCGGCAGGCCCGATGGGCCAGCGATGCATCAGCTGGTGGCACAGTGCCCACCGCTGGATCTCAATTCTGTCTATCTGTATTTATTACTGGCAGAGCATTTTTCCCATACCTGCATCGTTGCCCAGGACGAACTCGGCCTGCTGGGCATGGTGTCTGGTTATATCCCGCCAGAGCGCAGTGATGTGCTCTTTGTATGGCAAGTGGCGGTGCACCCGCGGGCCCGTGGTCAAGGCCTGGGATCGAAGATGCTGCTTGGCTTGCTGAGCCGCCCTGGCCTGGGTACCGTACGTTGGATGGAAACCACCGTCAGTCCGGGCAATCAGGCGTCGCGGCGTCTGTTCTCGCGCCTGGCCAGTCAATTGCAGGCCCCGATCGAAGAGCACGAGTTGTTCGGGGTTGATCTTTTTGGTGCTGACGCGCATGAGGCTGAACCTCTGTTGCGTATTGGTCCCTTTTCCTTGTCGGCAGTGCGTTGAGTTGCTGTCGTCTATTCGAACGTCAACAAGGAGGGTAGTATGGATTTAAAAATTTTTGACCGGATGGAGTCGGAGGTCAGAGGCTACATCCGGTCGTTTCCGGTCATTTTTTCAAAAGCACGGGGCTCCGAGCTTATCGATGAAGCCGGCAAGCGGTATATCGACTTTTTCAGTGGCGCAGGTACCCTCAATTACGGCCATAACAATCCGGCCTTGCGTGAGCGCATGGTGGATTATCTGGGCTCTGATGGCGTGGTGCACGGGCTGGATATGGCTACCAGCGCCAAGAAGTATTTTTTGCAGACCATGGATCGGCTGATTCTCAAGCCCCGAGGCCTGGAATACACCCTGCAGTTTACGGGGCCCACCGGTACCAATGCAGTAGAGGCAGCACTCAAGCTTGCCCGTCAGGTCAAAGGTCGGCAAAACATTATTTCGTTCACGCACGGGTTTCACGGGGTGTCGGGAGGTTCTCTGGCGGCCACGGCCAACCAGAAATTTCGCAAGGCGGCAGGCGTGGCCCTGGGTAACACCAGCTTCATGCCGTTTGATGGCTACTTCGGGCCTGATGTCAATACCATGGCCTACCTCGAGCGTATGCTCGATGACCCCAGCAGCGGCCTGGATCATCCCGCTGCAGTCATTGTCGAGACAGTGCAGGGCGAAGGTGGCGTCAATGTGGCTTCGCAACATTGGCTGCGCGAGCTGGAGCGCCTCTGCCGCCGGCATGACATGCTGCTGATTGTTGATGATATTCAGGTAGGCTGCGGGCGCACCGGCAGTTTCTTCAGCTTTGAGGCCGCGGGCATCTCGCCCGATATTGTCACCCTGTCAAAATCCTTGTCCGGCTTTGGTCTACCGATGTCGTTGGTGTTGTTCAAGCCCGAGCTGGATATCTGGCAGCCGGGGGCCCATAGCGGTACGTTCCGCGGCAATAACCTGGCGTTTGTGACGGCTGCGCAGGCGATGGAAACCTACTGGTCGGACAAGGCATTGTCTGATGAGGTCGCCGTCAAAGAGCGCCTGGTGCGCGATTGGCTGGAAAATCTGGTTCACAGCTGCCGTGGTGCCGGTTTGTCGGTGCGCGGCCGTGGCCTGATTCAGGGTCTGGTGACGCCCGTGGGAGACGACATCGCCAACAAGATTGCTCACCGTGCCTTTGAAGAAGGTGTGGTGATCGAAACCTCTGGTGCACATGATGAGGTTCTGAAGGTATTGCCTGCACTCACGATCCCCCACGAGCAACTGGAGCAGGGGCTTGAGGTGCTCGAACGCTGCACCAACGATGTGCTGTCCTCGATGGGCAAGCGGCCGCGGGTTCTGAAAGTGGCGGGAGGTGGCGCATGATTGTACGTAACGTCAATGATGTCATTGGGACAGATCAGGAAATCATCACCGATAACTGGACCAGCCGCCGGGTCTTGCTGGCAGACGACAAGATGGGGTTTTCCTTCCATGAAACCATTATTTTTCCTGGAACGGAAACCCACATCCACTACCAGAATCACCTGGAAGCCGTCTGGTGCATCGAGGGCGATGGCGAAATCGAAACCATTGCCGATGGTAAAAAATATGCCCTCGGCCCGGGTGTCGTGTACGCACTGGATCAGCATGATGATCATTGGTTGCGTGGGGGCGAAAAGCCCTTGCGCGTGATCTGTGTGTTTAATCCGCCACTAACCGGGCGAGAAGTTCATGACGCCTCCGGCGTGTATCCCCTCGAAACCACCGTCTAGTTGTTGTGCAAAGCAGGTAGCCCAACGGCTCGCATCGATGGCGGGCCGTCGGCTTTTGAGCAGGAGAATTCATCATGAAGGATAGTTATGTTTCGCGTGTCGGGCGTGCCGCTGCGCTGATTGCACGCTGCGATCCGGTGGTTTACGAAGAAGGTCGGTATGCACATGCGCTCACTCCCGAGCAGTTGTGGTCTTATGAGCAAAACGGCTTTTTGGTCTTGCCTGAAGTGCTGACGGCGCAGGAGGTGGAGGCCTTGCGTGAGGAAGCCGCTGGCCTGGAAAACAACCCCGCGGTGCGGGAAGGCGAAGAAGTCATCCGTGAGCCAGGCGGTACGGCCCTGCGCTCGATTTTTCGTGTGCATCAGCTGGGCCGGCGTCTGGCAGATCTGCCTCGAGACCCCCGCTTTCTGGAGGTGGCGCGTCAGATCCTGGGCTCCGAGGTCTATATCCATCAATCACGCGTCAATATGAAGCCGGCACTGGATGGCAAAGAGTTTTATTGGCACTCGGATTTTGAAACCTGGCACGTTGAAGACGGCATGCCTGCGATGCGGGCGCTGAGCTGCTCTGTTTTACTTACCGACAACACGCCATTTAATGGGCCGCTCACGTTGATACCGGGATCGCACCGGCAGTTTGTGGCGTGCGTGGGTGAAACCCCCGAAGAAAATTACAAAACATCGCTGCGACGTCAGGATATCGGTGTGCCGGATCCCCTGAGCCTGCGTCTGCTGGCAGAGCAGGGCGGTCTGCAGGCAGTGACTGCGCCGGCTGGGTCTGTGGTGTTCTTCGACTGCAATACGCTGCACAGCTCGGGGGGCAATTTGTCGCCTTGGGCGCGCAGCAATGTATTTATGGTCTATAACAGTGTCGAAAATCAGCTGGTGGCGCCATTTCATGGCATGGCACCCCGGCCCGAGCACATTGCGGCCCGGAAAGACATCAAAGCACTTTCGGCCCTGGCGGTGGCAGCCTAATTGCCGCCCTGGCGTGCTTCCATGAATGTTCTCAGGAAGTCGCGGGTCCGCTCCTCCTGGGGAGCGGTAAAGATCTCTTCGGGTGTGCCTTGCTCGACCACAACACCTTTGTCAAAGAAGCACACCCGGTCAGAGATCTGGCGGGCGAACTCCATTTCGTGTGTCACCAGCAGCATGGTCAGGTCGTGCTCTTCAGAGAGCCGTTGAATGACGGTCAGTACCTCGCCCACCAGTTCCGGATCCAGTGCTGAAGTGGGTTCATCGAACAGCATGATGTTGGGGCGTGTGGCCAGTGCCCGGGCAATGGCCACACGCTGTTGCTGGCCGCCCGAGAGCTGGCTGGGGAATTTTTCGGCGTGCTCTGTCATGCCCACCAGATCCAGATACTCGTAAGCACGCTTGCGTGCCTTTTCGCGCGACAACCCGAGGACGTGGATGGGAGATTCTGTGATGTTGCGCAGTACCGTCATGTGTGGAAACAGGTTGAATTGCTGAAACACCATGCCCATTTCCTTGCGCATCACTCGCAGGTGTGCCTGACTGGCGGGCACGATCTTGTCATTCTGGTATTCGTGCCACAGCGGCTTGCCGGCTACGTAAATCAGGCCGTCATCGATGGTTTCGAGGGTCATCAAGATCCGTAATACGGTGGATTTGCCTGATCCGGAAGGCCCGATGATGGTGACTTTCTCTCCTTTGGCCACCTGAAAATCAAGCTGATTCAATACTGTGGCTTCACCAAAGCGCTTTACCACTTTGTCCATGACAATAATGGGTTCTTGCGAAGGGGTTTGCGTCTTTGTGTTCATGTTTGGGCGTGCTCCGTTGAGGCGTTGAAACTGGCGAGACTTAGCCGCGCAGCGGAATGCCGCGCTTGGGCAGATGCTCATCCAGGTACCGCACTCCGGCCGAGGCGATTAGCGTGAGGATCAGATAAAGAATGCCCACCATGGTAAGGGGCACCATGTAATTGAAGCTGCGATCGCCAATAATGCGGGCGACATTCAGCATTTCGAGGATGGAGACCACCGAAAGGACGGGGACGTCTTTCATGATGGACACCAGGTAATTGCCTAGCGCGGGGATGATGCGGGGAATCGCCTGGGGCAGAATAATGACGCCAAAGGTCCGGATGGGCGAAATATCCAGCGCACGTGCGGCTTCAGTTTGGCC
Organism: Castellaniella sp. FW104-7C03; assembly: GCF_040276085.1. Lineage (NCBI taxonomy): Bacteria > Pseudomonadati > Pseudomonadota > Betaproteobacteria > Burkholderiales > Alcaligenaceae > Castellaniella > Castellaniella sp. FW104-7C03. Next base: position 244,288 of record NZ_JBELOK010000002.1, on the reverse strand, counting down.
ATGAGTGATGGATTCAAGCCCTGCGCGGTAGACCTCTGACATGTATGCACTGTATTGCACGCCCAGGGCCAGTGCGCCGGTTAAAAACGCCGGCAGCACCAGACCGTATTCAGGCAGCACGTAATACAGGAAAAACAGCTGTACCAGCAGTGGAGTGTCGCGCAAAAATTCGGTCAGCAGCCGGGCGGGCCATGAGATGATCCGCAGGCGCGCGCCCTTGAGGCCGGCCAGCACCAGGCCAAGAGCTGCACCCACCACAAACCCCAGCAAGGTGGCTTCGATGGTCACCAGCATACCGTGCAGCAGGATAGGCAAGATCGACCAGGCAAAAACCCAGTCATTTGCGGTGTTCCATTCGATGCCAAATAGCATGCCGAGTTCCTGTGTACAAAGGGGATGTGGTGGCTGATGGGCGCTTGCCTCACCCCAGGATGAAAAACGTGGGGGTGCTAGATTCTTTTTTGGCGCCAGCGGCCCACTCGGACTTCCAGAATCCGCATCAGGCCGGCCAGAACCAATGCCATGCCGAAATACATCAAGAGCAGCAAGGTGTAGATAGAGACACTGTCCTGGGTCAGGTTGCGGATGCGTTCGGCTTGAAACGCCATGTCCCCCAATCCGATGAGTGATACCAGGGCGGTGTCTTTCAGGTTTTGCACCGCCAGATTGCTGAAGCTGGGCAGCATCTCAGGGATGGCCTGGGGCAGGGCAATGCGCCACAGGGTTTGTCGTGGGGTAAAGTCCAGTGCCTTGGCGGCTTCGTACTGATTGTTGGGTACAGCCTGGATGGCGCCACGCACCACCTCCGCACCATAGGCCCCGATGTTCAGGCTGAGTGCCAGTGTTCCTGCGGCCACCGCGGGCAGGCGCAAATCAATACCCAGAGACTGGCCCAGCACCGGCAGAGCAAAAAACAGCCAGAATAGTTGCACCAGCAGCGAGGTGCCGCGAAACACCTCGATCATGGCGATGGACAGCCATCGAAAGACGATATTGTGCGAGAGCCGCCCGACACCAAACAGAAACGAAAACACAGCCCCCAGGATGGTCGAGTACACGGTCAGCTCGACCGTGACCCTGGCCCCGACCAGAAGGGGCTGCAGATAAGCAGTCCATTCCATGAGTAAAGGTCTTAGCCCTTACACAATTGGGCGGTGGAGCGCTCGAAGGACTGGGAGGCGTCTTCAGCCGAGAAACCATACTCGGCCATGATTTTTTTCCAGCTGTCAGTTTTCTTGAACTTTGCGAGTTCGGCGTTCACTGCGTCACGCAATGCCGTGGAATCCTTGGCAAAGGTAAAGCCGCCCCAGCTGCGCACAGGCGCGCCATCCACCACTGGATCCTTGAAGTCTGCGGCTGCTTCGACCTTCTCTTTCCCTTTGTGTGCCAATTGGCTGACGGTCAGGCTGGTGGCTGCGTAGCCATCGGCACGGCCTGTGGATACCGTGGAAATCGCATCGGCGTTGCTGGAGATTGTGACGATCTGGTCGGCTGGCACCTTGAGCGCCTGCAGCATTTCCAGTTGATCAGCACCCGCCATGATGGCGATCTTGTTGCCGGAATCCTTGAAACTGGCGTAATCATGCAGGTTCTTGGGGTTGCCCTTGGCTACCAGCAGCCCCTCGCCATACGAGCTGTCTGGCTCGGAGAATAGAACTTGCTCGCAGCGCTGGGGCAAGATAGCCATTTCGGCAGCCACCATATCGTAACGGTTGGCCTGCAGACCAGGGATCAGTGAGCCAAAACTGGTGGTGGTCCATTCGATGTTCTTGATGCCCAGGGCGTTGGCGATGTGGGTGGCTACGTCGGGGCCTACGCCCTTGGCCTGGCCGTTAAGGTCCATGTACCCGTAAGGGATCTCATTGGCAACCGCAATGCGGATCGTGTCGGACTTCTGGATGGCAGCCAAATCTGCAGCCTGCGAGGCGGCCCCCAAACCCAGCACGCCGGCGGTGGTAATGGCCATCAGGCAGGTTTTTAGTGTCGTTTTCATATGGGTCTCCTGGTGCTTAATGTCTACACATCAAACCATTGTTATACGAACGATACATTATAGAATGATTAGAGCACGAATCAATTCTTATATAAGAGCTGATTGGCGCTTGCTGTCCCGTTTTTGCTGTGCTAGGATTGCCCAATGCACGCGACCCTATATTTCTTTTATTTTTTTACGTTTCCAAAACCGCTGGTGGAGGAAGGGAATCGCTGTACGTTAAGGTAGTCAAAAAATTCCCCAAAAGCCGCCGGCACCGCCAGGCGGCTTTTTTGTTGCTGGCCTGGGCACCGGGATTCTGATTGGAGCAAGACTGTGTCACACAATACCGACGATATCCGCATCCGTGAAATCCGCGAACTCGCGCCCCCGGCGCATGTCATGCGTGAGTTTCCCTGTTCGCCCGAGATTTCCAGTACCGTCCACGAGTCGCGGCGTGCCGTGCACGATGTGCTGTACGGCGAGGACGACCGTCTGGTAGTGATCATTGGGCCGTGCTCCATCCACAATCCTGAGGCAGCCCTGGATTATGCCCGGCGTCTGGCCAAACAACGCACCCGCTTTGCCGCCGATCTCGAAATCATCATGCGTGTGTACTTCGAGAAACCGCGTACCACGGTGGGCTGGAAAGGCCTGATCAACGATCCAGGTCTGGATGGCAGTTTCGATATCAATCAGGGCCTGCGTACGGCTCGAGAGCTTCTGATTGATGTCAATGCCCTGGGTTTGCCGGCAGGGTGCGAGTTTCTCGACATGATTACGCCGCAATATATTGCTGATCTGGTTTCCTGGGGTGCCATTGGCGCACGCACCACCGAAAGTCAGGTGCACCGCGAACTTGCCTCTGGCCTGTCCTGCCCGGTGGGCTTTAAAAATGGCACTACGGGTGATACCCGGATTGCCATCGACGCACTCAAGGCGGCGGCCCATTCACATTATTTTCTGTCGGTCACCAAGGGTGGGCATTCGGCTATTGTGGCCACCCGGGGCAACAACGACTGCCACGTCATTCTGCGCGGCGGCAAATCGCCCAATTATCAGGCAGAGTTTGTGCAAGCAGCCGCCGAGGCGCTCGAGAAAGCTGGCATGCGCCCGCGTGTGATGGTGGATGCCAGCCACGCAAACAGCCACAAGGATTACACCCGTCAGCCCGAGGTTATCGAAGACCTTAGTCAGCAGATCGAATCGGGCGATAGCCGGCTGTTTGGCGTTATGATCGAAAGTCACCTTGTGGGTGGCCGCCAGGATCTGGTTGCCGGCCGTCCGCTGGTATATGGTCAAAGCATTACAGATGGCTGTGTCGATTGGGATACCTCCGTGGTGTTGCTCGAGAGATTGGCGGCGGCGGTACAAAAGCGTCGCCAGCAAGTGGCGGGCACCCGTTCGCAGTCCGTGGGTAGTGCCGCCTGATTATTTATCGCCGCACACCGGGCCTGTCCGGCAGGCCCTCTCAGGATAAAGATGGATACCTTACATTTCGCCCAGCAGTCGCGCCCGCTGCCCGAAGGCTTTGTGGCCGCCTTGCAGGATCATTTCGCTGATCGTTGCTCGGTGGCCCAGGCCGTCCGTGAGCATCATGGTCGCGACGAGTCTCCTTATCCCCCCATGCTGCCCGATGTAGTGGTGTTCGCCCAGTCGATCGAAGACATCCAGTGGGTGGCCCGTCATTGCCATCAGCATGGCGTCGCCCTGATTCCCTACGGTGTCGGGTCTTCCCTCGAAGGCCATGTGCTGGCAGTGCAGGGTGGTGTCAGTCTCGATCTTTCCGGGATGAACCAGGTTCTGGCCATCCATGCCGAAGACTTCACCGCCACGGTGCAAGCTGGTGTTACCCGCAAGCAGCTCAATGAGGCCCTGAAAGACACGGGCCTGTTTTTTCCCATTGATCCTGGCGCCGATGCCAGCCTGGGCGGGATGTCCGCCACGCGTGCCTCGGGTACCAATGCGGTACGTTATGGCACGATGCGCGAAAACGTCATGACGCTTAAAGTGGTGCTGGCCGATGGCCGCGTCATCGAAACAGCCAATCGCGCCCGCAAGTCCTCATCCGGCTACGATCTCACCCGTCTGTTTGTGGGCAGCGAGGGCACGCTGGGCATCATTGCCGAAGTCACCGTGCGCCTGTACCCACAGCCCGAAGCCATCTCTGCGGCCATCTGCAATTTCCCCGACCTTGATTCCGCAGTCAGCAGTGTCATCGAGATCATTCAGATGGGTGTGCCGGTGGCACGGGTCGAGTTCATGGACACCGGGGCCGTGCGGGCCACCAACCAATATAGCCATCTCAATCTGCGCGAGTCCCCGCTCTTGTTGTTTGAGTTCCACGGCAGTGCCACCGGGGTCCGCGAGCACGCCGAGGCTGTCCAGCAAATCACGCACGATCATGGCGGGCAGGATTTCAGTTGGGCCGAGCGCCCCGAAGACCGCAGCCGCCTCTGGACGGCACGCCATCATGCCTATTTTGCCGGCCTGCAGTTGCGCCCTGGATGCCGCTCCAGCACCACGGATGTCTGCGTGCCCATCTCCCGATTGGCCGAGTGTGTCGGCGAAACTGCCAAAGATCTCGATCAGGCCTCTTTTCCGTACACCATTGTCGGCCATGTCGGTGATGGTAATTTCCACGTGCTGATGCTGCTGGATCCCGACAACCCCGCCGAGTGGGAAGAGTCCGAAATCCTGAACCACCGCCTGGTGCAGCGGGCCATTGCCATGCAAGGCACTTGCACCGGAGAGCACGGCATTGGCCTGCATAAGCAAGAGTTCATGCAGGCCGAGCATGGCGAAGACGCCCTGGATGTCATGCGTGCGCTTAAGCAGGCACTCGATCCGCGCAATGTGCTTAACCCGGGTAAGATGCTGCCGCCGCCTTCGCGCACCTGATTCCAAAGGATAATGTATGGATGTTGTTACTCCGGCATCACAGTCCAAGGCCATCGTGCCTGATTTTCCCGGCTTTCTGGCTCAGATTGCCGCGGAGATCCCGGCTCATTGCATTCTCACCCGATCTGACCAGACCAAGGTGTACGAGTGTGACGGCCTGTCCTTGTATCGTGAACAGCCGCCCGTGGTGCTGTTACCCGAAAACGAAGCCCAGGTCATCGCCATTCTGAAGGCCTGTCAGCAGCACAACATGCCCGTGGTGCCGCGTGGCTCGGGCACCGGCCTGTCTGGCGGCGCCACCCCGCATCCTCAAGGTGTAGTAATTGGCCTGGCCAAGCTCAACCGCATTGTGCGGCTCGATCCCGCCACCTGCACGGCCGTGGTTGGCCCGGGAGTGCGCAATCTGGCCATCTCCGAGGCTGCTGCACCGCACGGTTTGTATTACGCGCCCGATCCCTCCAGTCAGATTGCCTGCTCGATTGGCGGTAACGTGGCCGAAAACTCGGGTGGGGTGCATTGCCTTAAATACGGGCTGACCGTCCACAACGTGATTCGGGTGCGTGTAGTCACCATCGAAGGCGAGGTCATCGAGCTGGGTGGCGAAGCGCCCGATGCACCCGGCCTCAACCTTCTGCAGGCGTTTGTTGGTTCAGAGGGCATGCTGGGCCTGGTCACAGAGGTCACCGTCAAGCTGATTCCACGGCCTCAGCTGGCCCGGGTCATCATGGCCAGCTTCCCCAGTGTCGAGCTCGCCGGTGAGGGCGTGACGCGCATCATTGCCGATGGCATCATCCCGGCCGGCCTCGAACTCATGGACAAGCGCTCCGTGCATATGGTCGAACCCTTCGTCAACGCCGGCTACGATCTCGACGCCGAGGCAATTTTATTGTGCGAGTCCGACGGCACGCCCGACGAAGTCGCCGAAGAAATCGATCGTGTCGAAGCACTCCTTAAGGAGGTCGGCGCCAGCCGGCTGCAGGTGTCGTCATCCGAAACCGAGCGCCTCAAATTCTGGGCGGGCCGCAAGAATGCCTTTCCAGCTGCAGGACGGATCTCGCCCGACTACTACTGCATGGACGGCACCATTCCCCGCCGCCATCTGGGTCGCGTACTGGGTGCCATCGAGCAAATGGAGTCGCGCTTTGGTTTGCGTTGTTCCAACGTGTTTCATGCTGGTGATGGCAATCTGCATCCCCTGATTCTGTTTGATGCCAATAAGCCAGGCGAAATCGAACGCGCCGAAGAATTCGGTGCGGCCATCCTCGAGCTCTGCGTCGAAGTGGGCGGCACCATTACGGGCGAGCACGGGGTAGGCCTCGAAAAAATCAATCAGATGTGCACCCAGTTTTCGCGCGAAGAGCTCGATGCGTTTTCTGCGTTCAAGCGGGCCTTTGATCCCTACGGCTTGCTCAATCCTCTGAAGCTTATTCCCACGCTGGTGCGTTGTGCCGAGTACGGCAAGATGCATGTCCATCAGGGTGAGGTGCGGTTTCCCGATATTCCCCGTTTCTAAAGCGACGCCATGGAATTTACGCTGTCCGAACTCACAGAGCAGGTGGTCACCGCCCGTGCGGCAAAACGCACGCTGATGATCCGTGGAGGGGGTACCCGCCTGTTTTACGGCGAGCCGCTGCCCGATTCGCCCACCTGGCTGGATCTTTCCACTTATCAGGGTGTGGTGGGGTACGAACCCTCAGAGCTTGTTCTTACGGCTCGGGCGGGTACCCCGCTGTCCGAGATCGAGTCCCTGCTGGCATCCAAAGGCCAGATGCTGGCGTTCGAGCCCCCGCGATTCGGTGCCGCCGGAACCCTGGGCGGTTGTATTGCCGCAGGGATGTCAGGCCCGCGCCGCATGGCAGCTGGGGCCTTGGGCGATTTTGTACTGGGTGCCCGTTTACTGAATGCCGATGGCAATATTCTGCGCTTTGGCGGCGAGGTCATGAAAAACGTGGCCGGTTACGATGTCTCGCGTTTACTGGCAGGGTCTTTGGGCGTCCTGGGGGCATTGGTCGAAGTCTCCATCAAGGTAGTGCCACGCCCGCAATCTGAGGCCACCCGGGTGCTCGAACTCTCCGAAACCGATGCCCTGGCGCAGTGTCTCAGCTGGCGATCCAACCCGATCCCGGTTTCGGCAACGGCCTGGCTGCCGGCAGCAGCCGGGCAACCGGCACGTCTGTATATCCGGCTGTCCGGCAACGAGTCAGCCGTCCGGGAGGGCCAAAGCGCCATTGGCGGAGAGCCATTGGCTGAAGCTGAGGCCGAGGCTCTTTGGCTCAGCCTGCGCGATCAGACTCATCCGTTTTTTGCGCAGCGGCCCATGTGGCGTCTCAGTTTGCCTCTACGGGTTGCGCCGCTAAATCTTGGCCCCACCCTGCACGAGTGGGGGGGAGGCCTGCGCTGGTTGGCCGCCGACACTGATCCTGCTGCCTTGCGTTCACGAGTGCAGGCATTGGGCGGCTCTGCCTGCCTGTACCGCCGCGGTAGCGTTGCCAGCAGCATCCCGTCTTTTCATCCCCTGGCGTCAGGAGTAATGCAAATCCATCAACGCCTCAAACAAGAGTTCGATCCTGCCGGGGTGTTCAACGCCCACCGTCTGGTTCCCGAATTCTAAGGATTCTCCATGCAAACCCAACTTGCCCAGTGGGCAAAAGATACGGATATCGGTCAGGAAGCCGATGAAATCCTGCGTCGTTGTGTGCATTGTGGTTTCTGTCTGGCAACCTGTCCCACTTACCAGATTCTTGGTGATGAGCTGGACAGCCCGCGCGGACGTATTTACCAGATCAAGCAGATACTCGAAGGCGTCCAGCCCACGTATGTCACACAGAAACACCTGGATCGTTGCCTGACTTGTCGCAATTGCGAGACCACCTGTCCGTCGGGGGTCGAGTACGGCAAGCTGGTGGATATCGGGCGACAGTTGGTCAGCGAGCGTGTGCAGCGCCCCTGGCACCAGCGCCTTTTGCGCACAAGCCTGCGCCGCCTGATGATGTCGCCTGCGTTTGGGCCGCTCTATCGCATGGGGCGCTTCGTGCGCCCAGTGCTGCCGGCCGTCCTGCAAGGCAAGATCTCGGCCACTCGGCCAGCTGGTGCCTTGCCCACGCAGCCGCAGCGGCATGCACGCCAGGTACTGATGCTCAGCAATTGTGTGCAGCCGGTCATGTTGCCATCCATTGATGCGGCCACCCAGCGAGTGCTGGATACGCTGGGCGTGGGCACGCAGTTTGTGGCGTCTTCCGGGTGCTGCGGAGCCATCAATTTTCACCTTGATGCCCAAGAGGCAGCACGTGATCAGATGCGCGCCAATGTGGATGCCTGGCTGCCTTTGCTGGAGTCTGGCCAGGCAGAGGCGGTGGTGGTCAATGCCTCCGGCTGCGGAGGCATGATCAAGGATTATGCCCATCACTTAAAGCATGACCCCGCGTATGCTGATCGTGCCGCGCGGCTCATGCCTTTTGTCAAGGATGTTGCCGAGGTGCTTGCCCCCATGGCCACCGAGGTGCGTGCCAAAATGGTGCGCACCCCCGGGCGCAGCGCGTTTCATCCGCCTTGCACCCTGCAACACTGGCAGGGCCTGCGGCCGCTTACCGAGCGCCTCTTGTCTGATCTGGGATTCGACTTGCAGGCCTTCGATGAGCCTCACCTATGTTGCGGCTCGGCGGGCACCTACTCCATTACTCAACCCAAACTGTCCAAGACACTACGAGACCGTAAGTTGCAGGCGATCCAGACCACCCTTCCGGAGTCCATCGTTTCCTCCAATATTGGTTGCATTTGTCATTTGCAAAGCGGCACCGAGACACCCGTGCGTCACTGGATCGAAACCGTGGACGAGGCCATGCATGGCTGATGTGATGGTGCAGGGCGCCCCCGCGCCCGGTGCACGCATTGTGGTGGGTATGTCGGGTGGGGTGGATTCCTCCGTAACGGCCTGGCTGCTCAAGCAGCAGGGGTATCAGGTGATCGGTCTGTTCATGAAAAACTGGGAGGACGATGACGACAGTGAGTATTGTTCCACCCGGCAAGACTGGCTGGATGCGGCCAGTGTGGCCGATGTGGTGGGTGTCGACATCGAGGCCGTCAATTTTGCCGCCGAATACAAAGACCGTGTTTTTGCAGATTTTCTGCGCGAATACTCCGCAGGCCGCACACCCAATCCGGATGTCCTGTGTAATGCCGAGATCAAGTTCAAGGCGTTTCTGGACCATGCCATGGGCTTGGGGGCCGACTTCATCGCCACTGGGCATTACGCCCGGGTGCGGCGCGTCCAGACGGCCGACGGAGTCCGCAGCCAGCTATTGAAGGCAGTGGATGCCAGCAAGGATCAAAGCTATTTTCTGCATCGCCTGAACCAACCCCAGCTGGCGCGCACGGTGTTTCCCCTGGGCGAGGTTCACAAGACCGAGGTGCGGCGCATTGCGGCCGAGATTGGCTTGCCCAACGCTGCCAAAAAGGATTCTACGGGGATTTGCTTTATCGGCGAGCGCCCGTTCAGAGAGTTTCTGAACCGCTATTTGCCCACCAAGCCCGGCCCCATGCTGACGCCCGAAGGCCAACAGGTTGGCCAGCACCAGGGCCTGGCTTTTTACACGCTGGGTCAGCGCAAGGGGCTGGGAATCGGTGGTATCCATGGCGCACAGCGCGATGATGGCACTGCCGATGCCTGGTATGTTGCGCAAAAAGAGCTTGAAACCAATACCCTGCGGGTGGTGCAAGGCCATGACCATCCCAGCTTGCTAAGCACATCGTTGATGGCACAAGATGCCAGCTGGGTTGCGGGCAGAGCACCGGAAAACGGCTTTTTCAGCGCCAAAACGCGCTATCGCCAGACAGACGCGGCTTGTACGCTGGCGGCCCAGGGCAACAATATGTTTACGCTTGATTTTCAGCAGCCTCAGTGGGCGGTAACACCTGGGCAGTCGGCTGTGTTGTACGACGGTGAGGTATGCCTGGGCGGCGGCATCATTGTGTAGCAGCAAGGCAACAGGCAGCCTGCCTGGCAGGTGTGCTTGCCTATGCTTGGCAATGTGCTGCAACAGCGCTTAATGTGCGTCGGGTAAAGGTGGGCGTGTAGACGAAAACGAGGGCCGCGAAGCGAGTTTTTCGATCAGGCGTGTCAGGTTGGGGTGGTTTGGCCGCCAGTTGAGATCCGGGTTGCGGAAATCCAGGTAGCCCAAGGCTGCACCCACGGCAATATCGGCCAGACACAGGTTGACACCGGAGCAATACGGTTGATCGCCCAGAAGGTCGTCCAGAAAACGCAGGGCGGCAATTATTTTGTCTTTTTGGCGCTGGATGTTGCCGGCGCTTTGTTGCTCGGCTGGGCGGCGGGATTCGAACACCATGTTGGTGGCCGCATCCATGATGCCATCAGCCGTGGCTTCCCAGCGTTTGACCTCGACGCGCTCGCGCCCGGGAGGCGGAATGAGACGCCCGACCGGCGATAAGGCATCCAGGTATTCGACGATCACGCGAGAGTCGAAGATCGCATCGTTTTCGTCGAGAATCAGGCATGGAACCTTGCCCAGTGGATTATGCTGGGCGACTTGAGGGCTGGCCGCCCAGGGGTCGTCCAGTACCAGTTCGTAGTCGAGCTTTTTCTCTGCCAGCACGATCCGAACTTTACGGGCGTACGGGCTGGTCAGGGAACCGATCAATCTCATGGCAAGCGATAGAAGTCTAAGTCAGAAAAAGTATATCAGGGCTATTGGGCGGATCCTGTTTCAGCCGGAGTCCAACCGGGGTATTTTAGCCTGGGGCTTGTGCAGGTGTGGTTTATCCGCCCACGTGCTTGACAGACCCCCAGAATGGTAGAATCGCTACTTCCCTCATTGCGGCGCCCGGGCAGATTCAACGCCCTTGCTTGCCGGCTCTTACACATACTCCCGATATGCAGACAGACTCTTCTCTCAGCGCACTCAATGCGTTGTCGCCTCTCGACGGACGTTATGCAGCCAAGGTTGACGCCTTGCGGCCCTTGTTATCCGAGGCGGGTTTCATGGCCCATCGCGTCGAGGTCGAGATCGCCTGGCTGATTGGCCTGGCTGATGCGGGCCTGCCCGAGCTGCCAGCTTTTTCTGCAGGCGCCAAGGCGCGGCTAAATACACTGGTGCAGCAGTTTTCAGAAGTAGATGCTGCCCGCATCAAGGCCATTGAACGCACCACCAATCATGATGTAAAAGCGGTTGAGTACTGGCTTAAAGAACAGGTGGCCGATGATGCAGAACTGTCTCGCGCCGCCGAGTTCATCCACTTTGCCTGCACATCCGAGGACATCAACAACACCTCGCATGCCTTGATGCTGGGGCGCGCCCGCGAAACCGTACTGGTGCCCACCATCGAAACGCTGGTGGCTCGGCTGCGCCAACTGGCCCATCAGCATGCAAATCAGCCCCTGTTGTCGCGCACGCACGGCCAACCGGCCACGCCCAGCACCATGGGCAAAGAGTTTGCCAATGTGGTGGCACGTCTCGATCGAGCTCTGGATGCCGTGCGTGTCGTGCAGCCGCTGGCAAAAATGAATGGCGCCACCGGCAACTACAACGCGCATCTGTCAGCCTACCCGGAAATCGACTGGGCAGAGTTCTCGGCTGGGGTACTGGGGTCTTTGGGTCTTGCCCAAAACGTATATTCCATCCAGATCGAGCCGCACGACTGGATGGCTGCGCTGTTTGATGCAGTCGCCCGGGTCAATACCATTTTGCTGGATCTCAACCGCGATATCTGGGGTTATATTGCGCTGGGCTATTTCAGGCAGCGTCTGAAAGACGGCGAAGTCGGGTCTTCTACCATGCCGCATAAGGTCAATCCCATCGATTTCGAAAACTCCGAAGGCAACCTGGGCCTGGCCAATGCCATGCTGCGCCACCTGGCCGAAAAACTGCCTGTTTCCCGTTGGCAGCGCGATCTCACCGATTCCACTGTGCTGCGTAATCTGGGGGTGGCACTGGGCTATAGCATGATCGCCTATGATGCCTGCCTGCGGGGCCTGTCCAAGCTTGAGATCAATACGGCTGCCATTGATGCCGATATCGACGCCTGCTGGGAGATCTTGGCAGAGCCGGTACAAACCGTGATGCGTCGCTACGGTTTGCCTCATCCCTACGAGCAACTCAAGGCGCTGACGCGCGGCAAGGGCATTACACAAGAAGCCCTGCAAACCTTTATCGCGGGCCTGGATCTTCCCGAAGAACCCAAGGCGCGTCTGTTGGCCATGACGCCGCGCAGCTACACTGGCCTGGCCGCTCGCCTGGCCCAGGCTGTTTGATGGGCTGTAGTCCTGTTTAAGGCAGTGTGCAGCCGACAGAGGGGCAGTGTTTGCACGCCCCGCTATTTTTGCGAAGGCCCATAAATGGGTGTATAGTTTCGTTCTTCGCAAAACCTGCGAAGGGCTGTTAGCTCAGTTGGTAGAGCAGCGGACTCTTAATCCGTCGGTCGACAGTTCGAGCCTGTCACAGCCCACCAAAGATATCAAGCACTTAGGCCAGTTCTTCAGAACTGGCCTTTTTGTGTCTAGTCTTTGTGCAGACACTATAATGGTTGCACACTATGTAAAAATACTGTCATAACAGATTTACGGAGCAGGGGGGCATTCATGGATACTGTCATCAATCTTGCGCAGGCCGAAGACGCCGAGCTTTTTTCCAGAACTGCCTCCGGAGACGTCTCGGCGTTTAATGTGCTGATGCGTAAATATAATCAAAAGTTATATCGTACGGCTCGTGGTATTTTGCACAACGAAGCCGATGCCGAAGACGTTGTTCAGGAGGCCTGGTTCAAGGCCTTCACACATATACGCGATTTTCGCGGAGAGTCCCGGCCGTCCACCTGGCTCACTCGTGTTGTGGTCAACGAAGCCTTGATGCGCTTGCGGCGAAACAAATCGCACGATTTGCGCATCCAATGGCTAGAGACCGAGGAACAGATAAGCGAAGCCATGTCCGATGACCTTCTTCCGATAGCCAGCCCCGAACAGCCCGACCAGACTGCCTGGCGTGGCGAGATGCGTCGTGCCATCGAGCAGCAAATCGATGCCTTGCCCGAAAAATATCGCGCAGTGTTCATGTTGCGAGGGGTCGAAGAAATGTCTTCCGCCGAGGTGGCGGCAGCGCTTGATATCCCCGAGGCCACCGTACGGGTGCATTACATGCGTGCCCGTAAATTGCTGCAATCGGGGTTGCAGGCATCGGTAGATGCGCAGCTGGGCCAGGCGTTTTCTTTTGCCGGCGAGCGTTGTGATCGCATCGTGGCAGGCGTCCATCAACGCCTCAGGGCGGCAGGCGTAGTGTTTACGTCTTAACCTGCCTGATTCAAAGTCATTATTTTACCCAGAACAAAGCTGGCACCTTGGGCCTGTCGAGCCATCTAGACGGCTGTCACCAGGCCCTCGGTGCCATCTTGTCTACCTTCGGTGCAGCTTAGTTTGCCCGATATCCAGACCATTCAATACCTGCCAGCTCGGCCAGATCCTTGTGCCAACTGGCGAGATCATTTTTATTGAATTCAGCCAGGCGGCGGTGCCCACAGGCACGGGCCATCACTTTCATCAGCTCGGTGCTGGCAGTGAGAAACGTTGCCAGATGCTGTGGCGCAGCCTGTGTGTCCAGACGTTTGCGCAAGACGGGATCTTGCGTGGCGATGCCGCTGGGGCACTGATTGGTGTGACAGATACGGGCACCCACACAGCCAATTGCCTGGATGGCTGAATTGGCCAGGGCGATGCCATCGGCGCCAAGTGCCAGGGCTTTGACGAAATCAATATGTGTTCTCAGGCCGCCTGTCACGATCAGTGTGACACGGCCGCTGGCGCCAAGGGTATCCAGGCAGCGGCGGGCACGCGCCAGTGCGGGAATGGTCGGGACGGAAATGTGATCCCTGAATAGCAGCGGTGCAGCGCCGGTGCCACCGCCGCGCCCGTCCAAAATAATGTAATCAGCCCCGGCCTCTACTGCAAACGTGATGTCCTGCTCGATATGCTGGGCACTGAGCTTGAATCCAATGGGAATTCCACCGGTGATTTCGCGCACATGGTCTGCAAATCGTGCAAAGTCCGGAACGCTGTGCAATTGGGTGAAAGTGGCCGGAGAAATTGCATCCGTGCCAGGGGTCAGGTGGCGGATCTCGGGGATGCGGCCTATATTTTTGCTGCCAGGCAGATGGCCGCCGGTACCCGTTTTAGCGCTTTGTCCGCACTTGAAGTGAAACGCCTGCACTTTGGAGAGCAGCTCTTCGCGGTAACCAAAGCCGGCCGAGGCATATTCAAACAGGTAGCGTTGATTGGCGGATTGTTCTTCTGGCAGCATGCCGCCTTCACCAGAGCAAATGCCCGTGCCGGCCAACTGGGCGCCGCGTGCCAATGATACCTTTGCTTCTTCTGACAATGCGCCAAAGCTCATGTCGCTGACCAGCAGCGGAATCTGTAGCTGCAGGGGGCGGCGCGCTTGCGGGCCAATCACCAGCCCGGTTTCTACTGGGATGTCTTCCAGCAAGGGTTGTGTTGCCAACTGGGCCACCATCAACTGGATATTGTTCCAGTCGGGTAACTGGCTGCGTGGAACCCCCATCGCGTCGATTGGGCCGTGGTGGCCCATTTTGCTTAGACCCTCGCGCGCCAACTGGTGAATAAATGCCACCGTGGGTTCTTCTGGGGTGGGTTCAGCCGCAGGGGCTTGGTTGGCAGACGTTGCGGTGGGCTCCCTGGCCGGATATGTGGTTTGGTCGACAGCGGATGCCTGGGTTGCTGTTGCAGTAACACCTGAAGATGGGGGTGTGTTGTCCGATGAGGCCTTATCAGCGGTTACAGGTTCGTCCAGTGAGAACTCTTTGCCTACCATCGAGGCTGGCACTTTCTTGTGCGAGCCATCACAAAATGGCGCATTATGAGTTTGCTTGCAGCGGCACAGATAGGCTTCTCCCTGTTTTTCAGCGACAAAGCGCAGGGGCGTAAACCCGGTGCCCCGGTGGGAGCCGTCGCAAAAAGGTTGATTCTTGGATCGTCCACAGCGGCAGAAATAGTATTCCCTGCCTGCTTCCAGATCGACTGCGATGGGTGCGTTAAAGGCAACAACCGGTTTCATCGTATCCTCTTCTCTGAATGGTTTAAGGGCGGGCAGTGCCCGCCCTTGATGGCTTACTCGATCTGAGTCAGGCGCAGGATGTCTGCGACAGCAGGAAACCTGTCAATTGCCGCCTGCGGAAGCTGTGAATCCGTATCGGCATACGGATGGGCAGGGATGTTTTCACCTGCGACAATGATACGGCCCACCATGCCGGCGTGTTCGTGTGGCAGGCAAAAATAGTCGTAAACCCCAGGGATATCCAGCGTGACACTGAAAGATTTTCCGGGCATCAGGTAGTCTGAATTCCAGGACTTGGCCTGTCTGGGGATCCGTAATGCTTTCTTGTTGTCAGGATGGTAGGCGGTACTGGTATGTACATTGCCCGCATCCTTGTTGATCCACCGGACGGTCTGGCCAGGATGTATCAGCAGGCCTCGCGGCCGAAACCATACTTCTGATCCGCTGGTGGTGCCGGACATGGCGATCTCGACCTCATCTGCAGCCCCGGCGCGACGAACCAGGACTGCCGACAATAGCAGGCCGCCCCCGGCCGACAGCAATAGCCGGCGTCGGGGGTTATGGGTGAAATCCATCATTTGGCGACGCGAGATTCCTGGTCGGCCGGGATATTCCACAGCACGATGTGCACGTGGGGTTCGGCAACACCCGGATGGCCCGCGTTGTACATCATGTCCACGTGGTCTACGGTGCTGGCAGGCGCTTTCAGATCGCTGAGTTTCATATCAGCTTTCATCATGGACAGCGGCACCATATAGGTGGTGCTGACCAGTTTACCGTCGTGGTCATAGCCCAGGAAGGGGCCAGCGGGCAGGGTGTCCGGGTCGACAAACAACTGGCCCAGACCGGGGATGAAGTCGGGCAGTTTCACCAGTGAGCTGACCGCCTTGTACGGGGTGGCTGGGGGGGCGTTGGTAACCGAGGTTTCTGCCGCCATGACAGAAGTGCTGCCCAAGGACAGCATCAGGGCGGCAGCGGTAGCGGTTGCGGTGAGCACGGAACGAATCATGAGTTTCTCCTGAAATAAGACAGCGTCCATCGCTGTTCTTCACTGCATTGGATGCCGGTGGGCTGGAAACCGTTTCATATTTCGCAAACGGGTGATGCAAAAACACGTGGTGTCGGGCAGCCGGGCAGGGCGGCGTACCACCTGTCTCCAAGCCATTGAGGGCAGAGGAGCATGTGCTAAAGTCCAACGGGTATTTGGTTGGCCGCGCCAGGGGGTGCGTCAGTGTCGGCAAATACGCTCTCGCAGATTCCCGTGCATCCATGGACACCCGATGTATGAACCGTGATCGATTCCACCACCGTGCTGCACGGACAGTGGCCATGGGTGCGCTGATATGTGTGCTATCGGCTTGTGCGGCTACTTCAGGGACCAATCCGGGGCCGCGCAGTGAGGTATTTTCAGGCGATCAGCTTGTCCAGAGCGATATCAATCGGCTGGAAACCCTGGCGATGCGCGATAACCTGGACAGCTTGCAGCGCTTGCTCGAAAAACTCTATCGCCGCAATCCGGCCCAGTGGCGCAAGGCTGGCTTTACTGATTTGAATTCGGCCCTGGCTCAGGGCAATGCACGCATTTTGCTGGGCGAGGTGCCCCCCGAGCTGGATGGTTTGCGGGATATTGAAGTGCTGTCCGTGGCGATGGATCCGCGCTATCCCGGAGACAGGGTGGCTGCGTTTGTGCTGGGCATGGCAAATATGATCATTGCCGCACACGGTGGCAAAACCCGTTTTCATGTCACAGATTCGGTGAATGCCACACACGTCTTTAACGCCGCCCGTAATCTCGAGGTGGCTGCCTGGATGCTGGCCAGCCGGCGAGATGCCGAAGGCCGGCCCCTGCTGCTGTCCAATCAATTGGGTGAAGGCGTGGCCAACCTGAGCTTCGAGCGCGAGTTTGGCCGCATGGTGGCCCGTCTGGATCTGGTGGCCGAACTGCAGGACGAGAGCATGCGGCGCATAGGGATCAATTATGTACAGGGCTTGCTGTTTTTCAATTTTCTGCCAGTGCGCTAGCCGGGCAGCCACAGTCAAGCCTCTGCACTTACTTTCCTGCCGCCTGTTTGCCCAGTTGCTGTGCCCATTTTTGTCGCTGCGCGTGGTTTTCAAGGCCTGTGATGAAGCGCTCGGGAATCGATTGAATTCCTCCCAGTGCACCCGAGAGTGCGCCTGTCAGGATGGCCCGAGCCTGGTTTTGGCCGCCGCCGTTGACGGCATGCAGCACGGCCAGTTCGAAATCTCCCTGAAAACGGCCTGCCAGATAGTAGGCGGCTGGAAACTGGTGGTAAACCGCGCAGGGCATGCCGTATACCAAAGAGGCTTTCCAGGCCGGATCGATGCGGATGTCGGGGTCGGTAGCCGCTTGCAGGATGCATGAAGCGGTCAGTAAGGCGTCGGGCGAGGGAAACTGTCCGACCTGCCGGGGGGCTTCAGGGCCGGGCGGCGGGGTTTGCTCACCTGTGGATGTCACTGCATGGAAGGGCAGGACGCCATCGTGTACCAGTGTCATCAGACGCCCGGAGGTTTGCGTGTCCAGGGGCTCGCCGCGTACCAGACTACCCAGCACGCAGCCATAGGCGACGGTCATGGCCATCACGGTGGTGTCATATTGGGTAAGGGCAGTGTTGCTGGAGATGCAACGGGCCAGCTCTGCTGGTTGCAGCGCATAGCGGATGGCCAGCGCCAGGATGCGTT
This sequence comes from Castellaniella sp. FW104-7C03, assembly GCF_040276085.1. Taxonomy (NCBI): domain Bacteria; kingdom Pseudomonadati; phylum Pseudomonadota; class Betaproteobacteria; order Burkholderiales; family Alcaligenaceae; genus Castellaniella; species Castellaniella sp. FW104-7C03. Next base: position 226,639 of record NZ_JBELOK010000002.1, on the reverse strand, counting down.
CGGCCGCTTCGGTGGTGTCGGCCAGGCCGGCAACTTGATCCCAAGGTTTTTTTTGCTGCACACGCAAGCGCCATGCCTCGCGGATCGACTGGCTGGTATAGCCTCCGGGCCCTTGCATCGGCGTGCCGTCCAACTGGGGAAACAGCTTGGTGTCCAGTTGCTGACAAAAATGGGCCTCGTTGTATTGCCCCTGGTCTGTCAGCGATTCCACCAGCAAATCCAGAATAAAACCTGCTTGTGAGGACTGCCCCGCCTTGAGCCCCGCATGGTAACGGCCGGGTTTGGGTTCGGTGTAGTCGCTGATCCAAGGCCCGTATGTCTGTTGCAGTTCATCGAGGTTGTAGTACCAGTGCGGGCCCAGTGCCAGCGCGTCGCCGATGTACGCGCCCATTAGGGCACCCCGTGCTCGTTGTTCTATGGTGATGGCGTTGCTCATGAAAAATCCCGATTGAGGCAGAGGCCTTCAGTATGCGGCGCTGCGCAGCCTTGTGGCAAGCCGGTGCGCGGCCCCGGCTGCCGATCAGCCTTTCAGGGGCATTGGCCGGCCGGCGTCTATAATCACCGCTCGCCTCCTCTTCAGATCCTTTTTGTGCCCGCCACCCCTTCTCACGCCCCGGATCAAGCCAGCCGTTTGCTTAAAGTGACGATTGCACTGGTGGGGTTGTTTGCCTTCATCCAGGTGTATTCCATCCAGTCGATTCTGCCCCAGCTGCAGCGCGACCTTAACGCCAGTGTGGTGGAGATCGGCAACTCGGTGGGGATGACGGTGCTGGCCGTTGCGTTGATTTCTCCCTTTGTGGGCATGCTCTCGGATGCGGTGGGGCGCAAGCCGCTGATCATTGCGTCCGTCTTCCTGGCAGCGGTACCCACGGGGCTCATGCCGATGGTGGACTCCGTTCAGGGTTTGCTGATTCTGCGCTTTTTGCAGGGGTTGGCCGTGCCTGGTGTTTCGGTGGTGGCGGTGGCCTACATTGGCGAAGAATTTCGCAGCCCGCTGATGGTGCGCATGGTGTCGCTGTATGTGTCGGGCTGCGTGTTTGGCGGGTTTCTGGGGCGATTTTTGCTGGGCCATCTGGTTGAGTTCATGCCGTGGCAAAGCGCGTTTGCCATCATGGCAGTGCTGAACCTGTTGGGGGCTGTGGTGGTGTGGCGCGGCTTGCCTGATTCGCGTTATTTCGTGCCCAACGCCCGGGTCAAGTCCAGCCTGATCTCGCTGGGGCAACTGCTGCGTAATCCCGCCTTGCAAGCCGCCTGTGCGCTGGGGTTTTCCGTCTTTTTTGCCTTGATCGGCCTGTTTACCTTCGTCAATCTGCACCTGGCTGAGCCGCCGTATTACTTCAGCTCTGGCCAGTTGGCCAATATTTTTACGGTGTATTTGCTGGGTGTGCTCATCACGCCTTTATCAGGACGCTTGATACCCCGCTTTGGCGTGCGCACCACTGTGTTGGCCAGTTTGTTTACGTCTGCTATCGGTGTGGCACTGACACTATCGGTGCCTTCCTGGCTGGTGGTGACCGGCCTGGCGGTTGCCGCCTGTGGTGTGTTTATCATTCAGTCGGCCACCATGAGTTTTATCGCCGGACGCATCACCCAGGGCCGCTCTTTGGCCAGTGGCTTGTATTACTCAGCCTATTATTGCGGTGGGTTTACCGGCGCCTGGTTGTGCGGTATTGGCTATGCCTGGGGCAGTTGGCCGGGCGCAGTGGCCAGTTTGCTGTTGTCTCAATGTGTGGCAGCGTTTATTGCCTGGCGGTTTATGCCTGCCTGATGCAGCGGTGTTTCCCGCAGGGTGTTGTTCTGCCTGATTTTTTATCCGGCGGTATATACGCTGGCTGTTTTTCAGTATAATCCTTCGATCAAGGGGAGTAGCTCACCTTCTCCGCGACATCGTCACGACGGCAGCATGCTTTACGCAGGCACCCGGTGTCCGGGCAATCCAAGGGGTTGCGAGCAAGACCTTGCCACATAGGGCAAGGCGCGTCTCTTTTCCAAGAAATGGCCTGGCCTGTAATGGGCTTCAGGCCTTTTTTATTGGAGATTTCATGTTTGAATTCATCGAGACCCTGCACTGGGGCGCGGTCTTTCAGATCATCATCATTGATATTTTGCTGGGAGGCGACAATGCCGTCGTCATCGCCCTTGCGTGCCGCAATCTAGAGCATAAGCAACGAATGCAGGGCATCTTGTGGGGCACTGCCGGGGCCATTATCCTGCGCGTAGTGCTGATTGCCTTTGCCCTGACACTGCTCAGTGTGCCCTTCTTGAAACTGGTGGGCGGCTTGCTGCTGCTGTGGATCGGCATGAAGCTGTTGCTGCCCGAAGACCATGGCCACGACAAAATCAAAGGTGGATCGTCAGTGCTGGCCGCAGTCAAAACCATCATCATTGCTGATTTTGTCATGAGCCTGGATAACGTGATTGCCATTGCGGGTGCGGCACAAAATGCGCATGCGGATCATCAGATCGGGCTGGTCATCTTTGGTTTGCTGGTCAGTGTGCCCATTATTGTCTGGGGCAGCACCCTGGTGCTCAAGCTCATCGATCGCTTCCCTGTTGTGGTTACTCTGGGCGCGGCCTTGTTGGGTTGGATTGCCGGCGGCATGCTGATATCCGACGTGTTCGTTGTAGAGCACTGGGGGCAGGCCCCGGCGATGTGGAAGATTATTGCCGAGATCGTAGGTGCCTTGTTGGTGGTGGGCGGTGGTCTGTTGTGGGCCAAACAAAAACGCAAACAAATGGCGGCCCGGGCCTGATTGTGCAGGCTGCTGTCGGCCGGCCTAGCCTGCCGACAGCATTTTGATGCCTGCCACAGTGGCAATGCCCAGCAGCGTCATGATCAATGAGCCACCCACATGAACTGCGATTGATCCGGCCAGCCAGCCAAAGCGGCCTTCCTGCAACAGGATGGCCAGCTCGGCCGAGAACGTGGAAAACGTGGTCAGGCCGCCGCAAAACCCGGTGATCACAAATAGCCGCCATTGCGGCGACAAGTGCGCAGAAGCCCCAAACACCGCGATGGCGACACCGATAATGTAGCCACCCAGCAGGTTGGCCACCAGCGTGCCAGGAGGCAGTAGCGGGAAAAGCATGTTAAGCGTGCGCCCCAGCCACCAGCGCAAGATCGCGCCCGCAGAGGCTCCGGTGGCAATGGCAAGCAGTGGGCTATAGAGCAAGGTTTCTCGTCCAGTGGGGTCTGGCAAGCATCTTAGCAGTGGGGTTTCCAATGCTGCAAGGCAACATTCAGGATGGCGCGTTACACTGATCTGCATTCATTCACGAATCCATTGCAGAAGGAGAAATCTGATGCTGAAAGGAAAAAAAGCAATCGTGACGGGCTCAACCAGTGGGATTGGGTTGGCCATTGCGCGCGAGCTTGCCCGGCAAGGTGCCGATGTAGTGATCAATGGTTTTGGAGACGCTGACGCCGTCGAACGTGAGCGTGCTGGCCTGGAAAAAGACTTTGGTATCAAGGCGGTGTATCTCAACGCTGATCTGATGGACGAGCAAGCCGCACGCGACTTCATCGCCCAGTCGATCAAGGCGCTGGGAGGCCTGGATATCCTGGTTAATAACGCTGGCATCCAGCACACCGACCTCATCGAAGATTTCCCGGTCCAGAAATGGAACAGCATTATTGCGCTCAACTTGTCGGCCGTGTTTCATTGCACCGCAGCAGCGCTGCCCACGCTTAAAAAGCAAAAATTTGGCCGCATCATCAATATCGCCTCGGCCCATGGGCTGGTGGCATCGGTCAATAAGTCTGCCTATGTGGCGGCCAAGCACGGAGTCGTGGGTCTCACCAAAGTGACGGCCCTCGAAAACGCCGGCACAGGGGTTACTTGCAACGCCATCTGCCCGGGCTGGGTACGCACGCCTCTGGTCGAGAAACAGATCAAGGCGCTGGCTGATAGCAAACACCTCAGTATCGAAGACGCAGCCCGTGATCTCCTCTCCGAGAAGCAGCCTTCACTAGAGTTTGTGACACCCGAGCAACTGGGTCAGGCCGCCGTCTTTATTGCCTCTGATGCCGCAGCCCAGATGACAGGCACCACCTTGTCTATCGATGGCGGCTGGACAGCCCGTTAATTGACTTCCTCACGCCGGCCATCAAGGCTGGTGTGAACGCAAGGATCTCGTATGCTGATGGTTTTGTCTCCAGCCAAAAAGCTGGACTACGATTCCCCTGTGCGCACGCAACAGTGGTCTACCCCCGTATTTGATGGCGATACGCAGGCACTGCTTAAAGTGATGCAAGGCTATCAGCCCGCGCAACTCAGTCGGCTCATGGGGCTTTCTGATGCGCTGGCGCAGCTTAATGTCGACCGCTATGCCGCTTGGGTAAAGAAGCCCACCCGGCAGCACGCGCGGCAAGCCATCCTGGCCTTTAATGGTGATGTCTACGAGGGCCTTCAGGCGGCTGATTTCTCGGATAAACAGCTGGATTGGGCACAAGAGCATCTTGCCATTCTCAGTGGCTTGTATGGGGTGTTGCGGCCTCTGGATCTCATCCAGCCGCACCGCCTTGAGATGGGTACTCGGCTGCCCACGGATCGTGGCCATAACCTGTATCAGTTCTGGGGCGACAAAATCGCCCAGGCGCTTCAGCAACGTCTGGAGCAACTGGGGGGGACACCTGTCTTGCTGAATCTGGCGTCGCAGGAATATTTCAAATCCGTCAACCGCAAAGCGTTGCAGGCGCGCGTCATTCAATGCGTGTTTCAGGACGAAAAAAATGGCGTCTGGAAAGTCATCAGTTTTCATGCCAAACGCGCGCGCGGCCTGATGGCCCGCTTTGTGATCCAGCACGCCATCACCAAGCCCGCGCAACTGCGCAAGTTCTCGGCCGAGAACTACGCCTATTGCGCCGAAGAATCAGACGACGACACCCTGGTGTTTCGCCGGCCCGCCCGGCACTAGCTGGGGGCGGCGGCTGCCTGCTGCTTGGCGTCTGTTTGTGGGGCAGGCTGCAGCGCCAGCATGTTGTCCTGGATCTGTTGCGCTGCCTTGATCATCTGTCGCAGTGGGTAAGCCATCGCGGCGTAGTTGCCATCCGTATCGATGACATTGGGCACTTGTGCGGTTTGGCCGGCCAGCGCATCTTCGGTGGCTTTCAGGGCCTGGCGGATGCCTTCGGGTTCGGTGTCCAACTGGGCCAGTTGCGGGATGACGGCTGCCGTTTGTGATGCCAGCGCGTGATGCTGGATCATCAGCCGGTTAAATTCAGGTACGTGGCGCTGCCGGCGGGTGGGCTCGTCCATCATGCGGTAAAAGGCCGAGGCAAAATTGCTGAATGCAGTGTGCACATTTTTGCGGCTGAGCTTCCAGCGGGTTTCCGCCTCGCTGGCTTCCTGCGGATTTTGCCCCTGCTGGCGTGCGAGCCGCGATGCCTGGACAAATGCCTGTCCGTGGCGCAGAAAGGCCAGATTGGCTTCGCGCAGGGCCTGGGCCAACGCATCCAAGGTGTTGCGCTCCCACGAGGGCAAGATATAGCTGCCGCTAAGTGCCAGTACACAGCCGATCAGGGTGTCCACCAGACGCTCGCCCACCACCGTGGTAGAGCCGGGCACCAGGAAATGAAACACCAGCAAAACAAACACGGTGTTGGACATGGCCGACAGGGTGTAGTTAAGTTGCACCAGGCTGTAACCCAGAATACTGCAAGCCACCAGAATCAGCAGGTACACGGTGGGGTTGAGGTTCAGATAGAACAAAACCAGGGCCAGGCCACAGCCTGCCAATGTGCCCATCAAACGCCAGCCGTTGCGTTGCCGGGTAAGGGCAAAGCCTGGCTTCATGATGATCAGCACTGTCAGGATGATCCAGTAACTGTGGCCGGCCATGCCGGGATCCAGCGTGCGCACCAAGGGCGCCCGGGCCAAGGCACTGCCTACCACCATGGCTAGCAGAGCGGCTGCGGCCACCCTGACCGCGTAGCGGAAATGTGCTGACTGGGGATGCAGATTGTCGGTCAGCAAGCCCAGTCGCCATTTCTGGCGTGACAAGAAGCGGTTGAGCGACCGATTGGCCCGCGCGGTATCCGTATCCCGGGGCAGGGGATTGACCGAGTGGTCTGCCATGCGGTCGACCTGGCGGGTCATGTTGCGCAGGCGACGCAACACCTGCACCAACAGGGCATAAAGCTCGGGGTTGCTCTGGGCCAGGCCTGCTTCGCGCAACTGCTGCAGCTCAAACTCCAGTGCACGCAACTCAGCCTTGACGCTATTGCGTACCCGCGTACGGCGGTTGCGGGCCACATTAAGTGCCAGCCCCGATACATTGGCAGCCAGCTTGCGCATGGCATCGCGCACAAACAGCAGGCTGTCGCTGTCGGGCAGTGCCTGGCGCAAGGTGGCGTAATCCGTGTGTGTGGCCACCATGCTGTCCAGCAGGCTGATCATGTCAACAAAGAGGTTGAGCAGGCCCTGGCGTTGCCGGTCGCTGCGCTTGGTGGTGCCACGGGGCAGCTCGCGCAGCACCATGTCGCGGGCGGCCTGATGCGCGTCGGTCATGGATGCCTGAGTGCGGATCAGCAGGCGATAGTTTTTGTCCAGGTCTTCGTGAATATCGTAAAAATTGCCGCGGGTGGCGATGTAGTCGGCCGTGGCAAACAGGGCTACCGACAAGGCCTGCTGCTCCTCGCGATGCCACATCAAACGGTGCACGATGGCGCTGTACACCAGGTAGAAGGCGCCACCCAAAAAGGATGTCAGGGTGTGCTGCAATACATCGCTGGGGGTCAGGGGTGTGCGCAAGGTGAGCGTCATGATCAGCAAGCACGCAAAGCCGAGCAGGCCGCCATGTTTGCCGTATACCGTCAGCATCGAAAACGCAAAGCACAGCGCGGGAATCACCAGCCAGATCAACAAGGTATGGCTGGCTGCCAGGCCCGTGACGGCCGTGGTAAGAGAGCCCAGGCACAGAGCCGCGAACATGCCGTTGATACCGTAGCGTCGCGGGCCACCGGGTTGATCCAGAATCGCCACACAGGCGGCACCCACTGCCGCCACAAAGCCGGTGGTGACCGAGCCCCACAGCATCGTCAATACCAAAGCTGGCAGCAGAACCCCACTGGCCTGGCGCAGCCCACCAAAAAAATAGTGGCTGTAAAAAAAGCGCTGCAGCTGCAGGGGGGGAGACATCATGGGCAGATCGTCCGGTGAATCGCCTTTGTTGGCATCGTGTGCAGTATAGAAAATCCTGGCCAAAATGCGTGTCCAAACGGTTGCCGCTTGCGGGCTATGTTGCAACGCGGTAAATTAGCCGCTTGACCGACCCCATCGCGGCCGGTTGATGTGGCGAGCATACCCGGGTCACACACCCGGTTTTTTTCGCCTTCCGTTTTATGCCTCAGGATATGTCACAAGCGTGGTCCGGGGCGTCCATTTCCACCACATTGCGCCCGAAGGCGCGTGTGTTTTGTGTCAAGGGGTACAGACTGATCCCGTAATGTGTCCGGGCAAAGCGATTCCGTGAATCGCCCAGCGTCGGATCATGTCACGGACCATCAGCACTGGCCCGGGCTGTTCCCTAGCCGCTTGGTGCAAGGCACGGGTTACGAAAGGAATCCACTATGGAACTCAATGGCGCCGACATCGTTGTGCGTTGTCTGGTCGAGGAAGGCGTAGACCATGTATTTGGCTACCCCGGCGGTGCTGTCCTCTACATCTACGACGCGATCTACAAGCAAGACAAATTTCAGCACGTTCTGGTGCGACACGAGCAAGCGGCGGTTCATGCCGCAGATGCGTATTCCCGATCTTCCGACAAAACAGGTGTGTGCCTGGTCACCAGTGGCCCGGGTGTCACCAATGCAGTCACGGGCATTGCTACGGCTTACATGGACTCCATTCCGCTGGTGATCATCAGCGGCCAGGTGCCTACGCATGCTATCGGCCAGGATGCCTTCCAGGAATGCGATACCGTGGGGATCACGCGCCCCTGCGTGAAGCATAATTTCCTGGTGCGAGACGTTAAAGACCTGGCCGAGACCATGCGCCGCGCCTTTTACATTGCGCGCTCGGGTCGGCCCGGGCCCGTGTTGGTCGACATCCCCAAGGATGTGTCGGTTGCCACGTGCAAGTTCTCTCCCAAAAAAGGCCCTACCCAGATGCGTTCGTATGCGCCGGTTACCAAGGGCCATCAAGGGCAAATCAAAAAAGCAGTGCAGATGCTCATGGCAGCCGAGCGCCCCATGATCTATGCGGGCGGCGGCGTGGTGCTGTCCAATGCGTCCGACGAACTGCGCAAGCTGGTTCGTATGACAGGCGCGCCATGCACCACCACCCTGATGGGGCTGGGCACGCTACCGGGCACAGACGAAAAATTTGTGGGCATGCCTGGCATGCATGGTACCTACGAAGCCAATATGTCGATGCAAAACTGCGATGTGTTGCTGGCAATTGGTGCCCGGTTTGATGACCGCGTGATCGGCAATCCCAAGCACTTTGCTTCGGTGGCCCACAAAATCATTCACATCGATATCGATCCGTCCTCGATCTCCAAGCGGGTTCGGGTGGACGTGCCGATCGTGGGTGATGTGCGTGAAGTCCTGCAGGATCTCATTGGCCTGTACGCCCAAACCCTCGCCGAGCACACGGGAGACGAGCACCGGCTGGATGCCTGGTGGAAGCAGATTGACACCTGGCGTGGCCGCAAGTGCCTGGAGTACGAGCACTCGGATACCGTCATCAAGCCGCAGTTTGTGGTGCAAAAACTTTGGGAAATCACCCGCGGGCAGGCCTTTGTGACCTCAGACGTGGGCCAGCACCAGATGTGGGCTGCGCAGTACTATCCCTTCCCGGAGCCCCGGCGCTGGATCAACTCGGGTGGCCTGGGCACTATGGGCGTGGGCTTGCCCTTTGCCATGGGTGTGCAAATGGCCAACCCCGATCGCGATGTGGCGGTGATCACTGGAGAGGGTTCGATCCAGATGAATATCCAGGAGCTCTCCACCTGCAGCCAATATCGCCTGACCCCCAAGGTGCTGTGCCTGAACAACCGCTACCTGGGGATGGTGCGCCAGTGGCAGGAAATCGAATACGGTTCGCGCTATTCAGAGTCTTATGTGGATGCGCTGCCTGATTTCGTCAAACTGGTCGAAAGCTATGGCCATGTAGGCATGCGTATCGACAAACCGGCCGATGTCGAGCCGGCTTTGCGTGAAGCCTTTACACGATACAAAGATCGCCTGGTTTTCATGGATTTCATCACAGATCAAACCGAGAACGTCTGGCCGATGGTCAAGGCTGGCCGCGGACTGACCGAGATGCTGTTGGGTGCTGAGGATCTGTGAGGGGATAACCATGAAACACGTGATTTCCGTATTGCTTGAAAACGAGCCGGGTGCCCTGTCCCGTGTGGTGGGGCTGTTTTCGGCGCGTGGCTACAACATCGAAACGCTGACGGTGGCGCCCACCGAAGATGCCACCTTGTCCCGTATGACCATCGTCACGGTGGGCTCGGACGAGATCATCGAACAGATTACCAAGCACCTGAACCGCCTGGTGGATGTGGTGAAGGTGGTGGATCTCTCCGAGGGTCCTCACGTCGAACGCGAGCTCATGCTGATCAAGGTGCGGGCGGTGGGTAAAGAGCGCGACGAGATGAAGCGCATGGCCGAGATTTTCCGTGGCCGCATCATCGATGTCACCGATAAAACCTACACCATTGAGCTGACGGGCGTGCAAGACAAAATTGCCGCCTTTATCGGCGCACTGGATCGTAGCGCCATCCTGGAAACTGTCCGCACCGGCGTGTCGGGCATTGGCCGGGGCGAGCGCGTCCTCAAACTGTAAACCTCATGCGGCGATCCACCTCGCAGCTTGCATGCTGCTCGGATTCGTCAGGCATGAAATAGTCCGCAGGGACTATTTCATGTCCCGCCTCATCCCAACCTCTTATTTCAGAATCAAAAAAATTGGAGCTTCAACATGAAAGTTTTTTACGATAAAGATTGCGACCTGTCCCTGATCAAAGGCAAGCACGTGGCCATCATCGGCTACGGCTCGCAAGGCCATGCCCACGCTCAAAACCTGCACGACTCCGGCGTCAATGTGACGGTGGGTCTGCGCAAGGGTGGGGCCTCCTGGAAAAAGGCCGAAAACGCCGGTCTTACCGTCAAAGAAGTGGCTGACGCGGTAAAGGGCGCCGATGTCGTCATGATGCTTTTGCCTGATGAGCACATCGGCGAGGTCTATCGCACGCAAATCGCCGCCAACCTCAAGGCCGGTGCTGCACTGGCCTTTGCCCATGGCTTTAACGTGCACTACGGCCAGGTTGTGCCGCGCGATGATATCGACGTCATCATGATTGCCCCCAAGGCACCCGGCCACACCGTGCGCAGCACCTACACCCAGGGTGGTGGTGTGCCGCACCTGATTGCCGTATATCAGGATGTGTCGGGCAAGGCACGTGATTTGGCTTTGTCGTACGCCATGGGTAATGGTGGTGGCCGCGCTGGCATCATCGAAACCAATTTCCGCGAAGAAACCGAAACCGACCTCTTTGGCGAACAGGCCGTGCTGTGCGGCGGTACCGTCGAACTCATCAAGGCGGGCTTCCAGACCTTGGTGGATGCTGGCTACGCCCCCGAAATGGCCTATTTCGAGTGCCTGCACGAGCTCAAGCTGATTGTCGACCTGATCTACGAAGGCGGCATCGCCAACATGAACTACTCGATTTCCAACAATGCCGAGTACGGCGAGTACGTCACTGGCCCGCGTGTGGTCAACGACGAAACCCGCGCAGCAATGCGCCAGTGCCTGGCGGATATTCAATCGGGTGTGTATGCCAAGAACTTCATCCTGGAGAATGCAGCCGGTGCGCCCGAGCTGATCTCGCGTCGTCGCCTCAATGCCGAATCCCAAATCGAGCAGGTGGGTGGCAAGCTGCGCGCCATGATGCCCTGGATTGCCGCCAACAAGCTGGTCGATCAATCCAAGAACTAATCTCCCGGCAATCCTTGCACTCTTTCTGGCCGCTGGCCGCGTCGTATCCAAATGATTTTTCATCCGGGTATGGCGTGGCCGGCGGCCAGTTTGCTTTGGCGCACGGCGCCACCGTCAATCCTGTTTTGCTAATTGGGTTATTCTTGCGCCTATCATGAAAATCCCCGCGTATCCTCATCCCCTGATTGCCCGTGAAGGCTGGGGCATCCTGGCCATCAGCCTGGTGCTGGCCATAGCCGTCAGCCTGTGGTCCTGGTGGGCCGCCATCCCGTTTTGGATCTTCGCGCTGTTTGCGCTGCAATTCTTTCGCGATCCGGCACGCCCCGCGCCCGAGGGCGAGCATCTGGTGCTGTGCCCGGCAGATGGCCGCATTGTTTGCGTCGAAGAAGTTGCTGACCCTTATTTTCAAGGGCGCCAAAGTATCAAGATCAGCGTATTCATGAACGTCTTCAACGTGCACTCCAACCGCTCGCCGGTGGAAGGCACGATTCAGTCTGTCGATTACTTCCCGGGCAAATTTTTCAATGCATCGCTCGACAAGGCCTCTCTGGAGAACGAGCGTAATGCCATGGTGCTCAAAACGCCTGATGGTCACACTGTGACGGCGGTTCAGGTGGCGGGGCTGGTGGCCAAGCGCATCCTCTGCTATGCCCGGGTGGGGCAGTCGCTGTATGCGGGGCAGCGCTACGGCTTTATCCGGTTTGGTTCGCGTGTAGACGTATACTTGCCTTTGGGGTCGCGGCCTCAGGTCGTCATTGGCGACAAAGTCCAGGCAACCAGCACCGTGTTGGCGCAATTACCCGCAAATCCTCATCATGATGAACCCGCAGTCTGATCACTCCATGCCCGACGAACGTCAACGGCGGCGCAGCATTTACCTGCTGCCCAATGCCTTTACCACGGCCAATTTGTTTTCCGGCTTTTATGCCGTCGTACAGTCCATGAACCAGCACTTCGAGGTTGCGGCCATCGCAATCTTCCTGGCCATGGTCTTTGACAGCATGGACGGCCGTGTGGCGCGGCTTACCCACACCCAGTCGGCATTTGGCGAGCAATACGATTCCCTGGCCGACATGATTTCATTTGGCATGGCCCCCGCATTGGTGATGTACGAGTGGTCGTTGCAAGGTCTGGGCCGTTGGGGCTGGCTGGCCGCCTTTATCTATGTCGTGGGGGCAGCCCTGCGCCTGGCGCGGTTTAACGCCAATATCGGCAAGGTCGACAAACAATATTTTCAAGGCTTGCCCAGCCCGGCTGCGGCGGCGCTGGTGGCCGGCTTTGTCTGGTTGTCGGTGGATAACAAGCTGTCGTTTTCCGATGGCCTTATCCCCTGGGTGGCGTTTGGGCTGACAATCTATGCTGGTGTGGCAATGGTGTCCAATGCGCCGTTTTTCAGTGGCAAATCCTTTGCCCTGGGGCGCAGCGTGCCATTTTGGGTGATGCTGCTGTTGGTGGCGGTGTTTGTGTTTGTCTCCAGCGATCCCCCAGTGGTGCTGTTTGCGCTGTTTGTGCTGTATAGCTTGTCGGGCTGGCTGATCTGGCTGTGGCGTGTGCGCCGTGCCCGTCGCTTGGGCCAGCGCATGCGTGGCCTGGATACCGACCGCAACCCGTAGTCTCCATAATAGACACAACGTCTTGCACACAAATCCGCTATAATTTTTCCTGCGCCGCGATTTGCGTGGCGCTTTTTTTGATCCCACGGCAGCGCGCCTCGGTGCTGCCGCCTGTTCTCGAGGTTATACATAGCATGTCTGTTGCAGATATCATCAAATCCGACATCGTTGCGCAATTTCAGCGCGCCGCCGGGGATACCGGGTCTCCCGAAGTCCAGGTTGCCCTGCTTACCGCCCGCATCAACGAACTCACCGGCCACTTCAAGTCGCATACTAAAGATCACCACTCACGTCGTGGTCTGCTGCGCATGGTTAGCCGCCGCCGCAAGCTGCTCGACTACCTGAAAGGCCGTCACCCGGATTCCTACCGCGCCCTGATCGAAAAACTCGGTCTGCGCAAGTAATGCCCGGGGGCCAGGTTCCCCCAGCACTAGCCGTGCACGCTGCCATCCAATTTGCAGTGTGCGCGGCTTTTTGTCATGGGTCGCCAAAATTTGATCCCGCGCGCGGCGGGTGGGTTGCAGGCATGTGCCTGCCGGCGGCTCTTTTAATAGGATAAAAAAATGTTCAACAAAGTGAGCAAATCGTTTCAGTACGGCGAGCACACCGTGGTCCTGGAAACCGGCGAAATCGCCCGTCAGGCCTCGGGTGCGGTGCTGGTATCCGTGGACGATACGGTCGTTCTGGCTACCGTCGTGGCTGCCCGTACTGCCAAGCCCGGTCAGGATTTCTTCCCCCTGACGGTTGACTACGTCGAAAAAACCTATGCCGCCGGCAAGATCCCCGGAGGCTTTTTCAAGCGCGAGGGCAAGCCCTCCGAAAAAGAAACACTCACCTCACGCCTGATCGACCGCCCGTTGCGTCCCTTGTTCCCCGAGGGCTTCTATAACGACGTACAGGTGATCATTCACACGATGTCGGTCAATCCCGATATCGATCCCGATATCCCCGCCATGATTGGCGCCTCTGCCGCGCTGGCAATCTCCGGTATCCCCTTTAACGGGCCGGTGGGTGCCGTACGGGTGGGTTATGTCGATGGCCAATATGTGCTTAATCCGGGTACCAGCCTGCTGCACGAAAAATCCCAGCTTGATCTGGTCGTGGCCGGTACCGAAGCCGCCGTGCTGATGGTCGAATCCGAAGCCAAGCAGCTGTCCGAAGACGTGATGCTGGGTGCGGTGGTGTTTGGCCACGAGCAAATGCAAGTCTGCATCAACGCCATCCACGAGCTCGTGGCCGAAGCCGGCAAGCCCGAGTGGGACTGGCAGCCCGCCCCGCGCAACGAAGTGCTGGCCACCGCCGTTCGCAGTGCCGCTTTCGAAGCCTTGCAAGGTGTCTATCAGGTGCGCAACAAGCAAGAGCGCACCACGCAGCTGCGTAAGGTATATGCCGACGTCAAGGGCAAGCTGGCCGAGCACGCCGCTGCCCGTGGCGATGCTGCGCCCGATAACGTCGAAGTCGAGAACATGCTCTTTGCACTCGAGTCCGAGATCGTCCGCGGCCAGGTGCTGAACGGTGAGCCCCGCATCGACGGGCGTGATACCCGTACCGTGCGTCCTATCAGCATCCGTCTGGGTGTGTTGCCGCGCGCCCACGGTTCGGCCTTGTTTACCCGGGGTGAAACCCAGGCGCTGGTTACCACCACGCTGGGCACCAAGCAAGACGAGCAAATCATCGATTCGATCATGGGCGAGTACCGTGACCGTTTCATGCTGCACTACAACATGCCTCCGTTTGCTACAGGCGAAACCGGCCGTTTTGGTGTGCCCAAGCGTCGCGAGATCGGCCACGGCCGGCTGGCCAAGCGCGCCTTGTTGGCCCTGTTGCCCAGCCCCGAAGAATTCCAATACACGCTGCGTGTGGTTTCCGAAATCATGGAATCCAACGGTTCTTCTTCGATGGCGTCGGTGTGCGGTGGCAGCCTGTCCATGATGGACGCCGGTGTGCCCATCAAGGATCACGTGGCTGGTGTGGCCATGGGCCTGATCAAGGAAGGCGGCAAGTTTGCCGTGCTCACGGATATCCTGGGCGACGAGGATCACCTGGGTGACATGGACTTCAAGGTAACCGGTACGGTTACCGGCGTCACCGCCTTGCAGATGGACATCAAAATCCAGGGCATTACCAAAGAAATCATGCAGGTAGCGCTGGCCCAGGCCCGCGAAGGCCGTTTGCATATTCTTGGCAAGATGCGCGAAGCCATTGATGGTTCACGTACCGAGCTCTCCGATTTTGCGCCGCGCATGCTGCGCCTGAAAATCAACCCCGAGAAGATTCGTGACGTGATCGGCAAGGGCGGCGCCACCATCCGTGCGCTCACCGAAGAAACCGGTTGCCAGATCGATATCGGCGACGATGGCACCATCACCATCGCCAGCGCCGATCTGGATCGCGCCCACGAAGCCGAGCGCCGCATCAAAGAGCTCACGGCCGACGTTGAAATCGGCCAGGAATACCAGGGCACGGTGCAGCGTTTGCTGGATTTCGGTGCGATTGTCCAGGTGCTGCCCGGCCGTGATGGCCTGCTGCACATCTCCGAAATTGCCAATTACCGTATTGCCGATATCAACGATGTGCTGAAGGTTGGCCAGTCGGTGCGCGTCAAGATCCTCGAAGCCGATGACCGCGGTCGCCTGCGTCTGTCGGTGAAAGCCATCGGCGGCATCGAAGCTCAAGGCGGCCCGGCGGCTCCGTCGGCTGCCGAGTAATCACCCGGCCCGCAAGGGCTGGGTAGGTATCCAGCTCTTGCAATCAAGAATATAAAAAAACCGGCAGGTGGCTCAAACCACCTGCCGGTTTTTTGCGCTGTCTTTAATCCATTGTCAGGACGATCTTGCCGATCTGTTCGCCGGCATCCATCATGGCGTGTGCCTTGGCGGCCTCGTCCAGCGTAAATGTGGCGTGGATCAGAGGTTCGATGGTGCCTGCCTCAAGCAATGGCCAGACACGCTCTTTTAGCGCCTGGGCAATGGCTGCCTTGAACGCCACCGGGCGGGATCTTAAAGTGGAGCCGGTGATGGTCAGGCGGCGCACCATCACGCGCCAGCAATTTACCTGCCCGTGCATGCCGCCCAGCTGGGCAATCATCACCAGCCGGCCGTCCTCGGCCAGGCACTTGATGTTGCGTGGCAGGTAGTCGCCCGCCACCATGTCCAGAATGACATCCACGCCCCGGCCGTCTGTCAGAGCCTGGATTTCCTCTACGAAATCCTGTGTGTGATAGTTGATCCCGCGGGTACATCCCAGGGCCTCAATAGCCTGTACGCGCTCGTCGCTGCCGGCAGTGGCATATACCGTGTGGCCAAACGCACGCGCCAGCGTGATGGCGGTGGTGCCGATGCCGCTGGCACCTCCGTGCACCAGTAAGGTTTCGCCGGGCGACAGGCGGCCTCGGTCAAAGACATTGCTCCAGACGGTGAAATAGGTTTCGGGCAGGGCGGCGGCCTGGATAAGCGACAGCCCCTTGGGCACTGGCAGGCATTGTGCCGCGGGCGCCACACAATACTGGGCATAGCCACCACCTGTTACCAGGGCGCATACGGCGTCGTTCATGGCCAGACCTGCCGAGGCTGGATCGCCGCCCACGATATTGCCGGCGATTTCCAGGCCGGGGAGATCGGATGCGCCGGGAGGTGGAGCATAGCCACCTTGTCGCTGTAATACGTCTGGACGGTTGATGCCGGCTGCGGCCACTTTGATCAGGACTTCACCCGGCCCAGGTGTTGGCACCGGCCTGTCAGTGAGTTGTAGAACCTCCGGGCCACCGGGTTGGGTAATTTCGATTGCTTTCATCCGTATTTCTCGACAAATAGGGTGACGATTATGCGTTACACTTGCGGTCTTCAATCAGGAAGCGTGCCAGAGTGGTTGAATGGACCGGTCTTGAAAACCGGCGATGGGGCGACCCATCCGTGAGTTCGAATCTCACCGCTTCCGCCAAATCCCTCAAGTATCCACAGGCATTGTGGCATAAGCCCGGCCTGAATCCCTATTTTCAAAGTCCCGTTTGGTTCTGCGCAGTGATTGCGCCGGTGCATGCGTATGCACCGGATGAGAACAGGTGTTTGTGTATGGGATCGACGTGTTGATGGGGCGCCAGGGGTGGTGCAGACAGGATGGTGCTCCCAGCCGGAATCGAACCGGCACGCCCGAAAGCGAGGGATTTTAAGTCCCTTGCGTCTACCTATTCCGCCATGGGAGCCGCCTGCAAGGCGCTCATTGTAACCGCATCTCCCACCGACTTTTTATGCTGGAGGGAGGTGAAGTGCCTGGTTTGTCATATTCATAAATATCGGTGTGCTTCCTCTTGACAGGGATTGTTTCGGGTTTATAGTAGCTATATTCATAGCAACTACTGATGACCTGATCTTTATGGATACCACCGCATCCCTGCAACAGCTTGGATTTACCGAGTACGAGGCCCGTGCCTACGTTGCGTTGGTGCAGGCGGGCGAGCTCAATGGTTACGAGCTGGCCAAAAAGACCGGGATTCCCCGTGCCAATATCTATGCTGTCGCCAACAAGCTCCTCGAGCGTGGCGCCATTTTGCGCGCCGAGCGCGAAGGTGCACAGCGCTACAGCGCCATTCCTGCGCAACAGCTGCTCGACAGCCTGGATGCCCGGCATCAGCGCTCGCTGCAGGCGGCACACGCCGCGCTGGAGCGTCAGCAGGCAGCCCACACCCCGGCACCCGTTTTTGACCTGCGCGGTAAAGAGCTTTTGACCCGGGCGCGGTACCTGATAGACGGCTGCCAGCATACCTTGATGGTGGCCTTGCAGCCAGCGGAGGCCGCCGCCTTGGCCAAGCCTCTGGCCTTTGCTGCACAAAGGGGGGTGCAAGTCACAACCCTGTGCCTGCAGGCCTGCCCGCAGCCCTGTGGTGGCTGCCAGGGTGATATTCATTGCCTGTCTCTGGTGCCTGCCGATGCCACCCGCTGGTTGCTGGTGGTGGCCGATCATGCCGGCGCACTGGTGGGCCAGACAGACGCCCAGGCTGCGCAGGGGCTAAGCACCACCCAGGAGGTGGTTGTCCAATTGGCCGAGGCCTTTATTCGCCAGTACATCACACTGGCTGCTTTAGGGCAGGCACTAGAGCCACAGTTAAACCAATTACAGTCTCAGCCGGCGTTGCGCCAGCTGGATTCTCTTTTCCCGGACGGGGGGTTTCCCGCCTTTTTAAAGGGCCTCGTCGCAACGCCATCATGACGCCGTGCCGCGACCTTCTTTGTTTTGAAGGAGCACATTATGAACATCACTCATTCTCTTACCCGTACTTCCCTGGCCTTGGCCACGGCACTGGGCTTCGCCCTGGCCGGCGGCCCGGTAATGGCAGCCAGTGCCTCCACCCAGGCGGCCAGCAGCCATGCCATGAACTGGTTTGGCGGCCCCGTCTACACCGGTGATCCTGCCTTGCAGGCAACGGCAGCATTGGTGGCTGCCGGTGGTGGTGCCAGCCACTTTACCTTTGATAAGGCGTTGGTATCGATGCTGGGCGAAAAAACTGTTAACGCCGAGGTTGCCAAACTGACCAAACAATATGGCGAGAAAGAAGTGAAAACCTTTATCGATGGCATGACATACGCAGTCAACGATGGGCTGAAACGTGCCACCGAAGCCGGCGTAAAACTGCCGGCAGCGCCGGCAGATCTTAAAGGCCCGGCCTTGGCCAAGGGCCTGGTACAGGCTGGCACGGTAGATGGCACGTTCTGGTCGGGCTATCTGTTTGACAAGGCCTTGTCCCACGATCTGCACAATAAGGTCATGGTGGATATTGATACCAAGTTTGGCCACGACACCGACAAAGTCACGCACAAGGTTCTTAATCAGGCCATGTACGACGTCGCCCAGGCCTTGGGTGACAAACAAGTAAAGCTGGCCTCTTTGCACTGATTTCCCGAAAGTGCCTCTGATTTAGCGTTTCGGCCCATGTCTGCACAGCGTGCAACATGGGCCGCTTTTCATGGATGTTCCAAACACGCTACAATCAAGAGTTCACTCATTTAAGCTTTATCCACATGAACCCATCCCGTTCGTGCCTTGTCATGGGCAACTGGAAAATGCATGGCAACCTGGCAGACAACGCCGCCTTGCTGGCTGGCCTGGTTGCGGGCGCGCAGCGCGCCGGGCGCGCGCAGTTGGCGGTCTGTGTGCCTTTTCCGTATCTGGTTCAGGCACAGCAGGCGCTGTCCGGCTCGGCAATCAGCTGGGGCGCACAGGATGTCAGCGTGCATGCCCACGGTGCCTATACCGGCGAAGTCTCTGCCGGCATGCTGGCCGATTTCGGGGTCAGCTGGGTATTGTGCGGCCACTCCGAGCGCCGTGCCCTGCATGCCGAAACCAGCAGTGTGGTTGCGGCCAAGGCGGCTGCGGCACTAAGCGTTGGCCTGACCCCAGTGGTTTGTGTGGGCGAAACCCTGTCCGATCGCGATGCCGATAACGCCGAGTGTGTGATCTCAGATCAACTTGAACCCGTGCTTGCACTGGGTGCGGATGCGCTGGCCAAAATGGTCATCGCCTACGAGCCCGTCTGGGCCATCGGCACCGGCCGTACGGCCAGCCCAGAGCAGGCCCAGGCTATTCACAGCCTGATTCGTGCTGCCCTCGTGCAGCACGGTTCGGGTGCCACACCGATTCTCTACGGTGGTAGCGTCAAGCCTGCCAATGCCTCTGCGCTGTTTGCTCAGGCTGACATCGACGGAGCCCTTGTGGGCGGTGCGTCGCTTGTTGCCGAAGACTTCCTGAATATCGCGGCATCTGCCGCCTAAGCCCCCGGAGATCCTCCCCATCATGCAATGGTTTTCCACGATCCTGCTTACTTTGCAGGTCATCTCGTCGTTACTGATCATCGTCCTGGTCTTGCTGCAGCAGGGTAAAGGTGCCGACATGGGGGCTGCGTTTGGCAGCGGCTCGGCAGGCAGCGTCTTTGGCTCGGCCGGCGCCGCCAACTTTCTGTCGCGTGCCACCAAATGGGCTGCTGTGATGTTTTTTGCCACCACCATCGGCCTGGCCTGGATTGCGCACCATCCTTCGGGTTCTCCCATCGAAACCGGCATCATGCAAGGGTTCAGCACAACCAAGCAGGCTGCGCCTGTGCCGTCTGGCTCTGCGGTGCCTGACGTAAGTGGGGCGGTGCCTTCGGTGCCTGCCGTGCCTTCGTCCAGCGGGGCGTCTGATGCGGTATCGTCCTCTGGTGCTGCCGCTGCAGACGCAGCCACAGGTGCTGCCAACTCGGCGGCCTCCGTGCCATCCGTGCCTGCACCCGCTACTGACAACACCGGCAGCAAATAACTGCGGGTCATGGTAGAATCCTGGTCTTTCTTCTGAAGCAAAAAGCCGTCGTGGTGGAATTGGTAGACACGCTATCTTGAGGGGGTAGTGGCGAAAGCTGTACGAGTTCGAGTCTCGTCGACGGCACCACTTTAAAAATCAGGGCGTTTCAGAACGGCTCTGAAAGTACCGGAAACCCGCATGAACATTAGGTTTGTGCGGGTTTTTTCGTGCCTGGACGTTTCGGGTCGGGTCACACAATCCCATATTTTTTAGTATGTGTTTGGGTATGTTAAAAAATAAATGCCCAAGGATGGCCCTTATAGAGACCCGAACATGCTTTCCGCTAGATCCGCTTCTGCGCTATCGGTCAGGAAGAGCGTGCGGCTAATAGCTTTCTCCCCCGCTCAGCGATGTGCTGCGCATTGAACTCGCGGACGCGGCCGGCTGCGACATCTGCAAGCCCCTTGTCGATGTCCTGTTTGAGTGCTGTCAACTTATCCAGCATCAGTTGGCGCTTGAAAGACCAATCGCGCAAGGCTTCCCGAATGACTTCACTGGTGGATGCGTACTCGCCCGCATCGACGGCGCTTTTGAGCGTGGCTGCCATTTCGGCAGGCATCGTGACGGTCAGGCGTTCAATCGTGGACATCGTGCTGTACCTCGGTGGGGATTCATACTTAATCATACTTTATCCTCTTCGGCATGGTAGTGAAATAGCATCGGTGGTCGCTGACGGAAACGCCCTTGGCAACGAGCGCAAGGTGTGGCTGGTCATCGTCCTCACGGCCGTCATGATGCTGGCGGAAATTATTGCCGGTACGGTGTATGGCTCGATGGCATTGGTGGCGGATGGCTGGCATATGTCCACCCACGCCGGTGCCATGCTGATTGCCGTGTTGGCCTATCGTTTTGCGCGCAAGCATGTCGGCAATCTGCGATTTTCGTTTGGCACCGGCAAGCTGGGGGATCTGGCTGGCTTTGCCAGTTGTCTGGCAGGTAGGGCCTGGCCATTTTGCTGCCATTGTCTCGTTGGCTGCACCCCAACCGCAAACGCCTGCAGACTACAAGGCGCTACTTGCACCCATTCATGAGTTGTCGCACGTTACGGTTGAAGTGCTGTGTACAACACAAACACCAAAATAATCACCAGCATTGCCAGCGGGTACAGGCTGGCGCGATCAAACAACCGTGCGGCGAGCCGCCCGTCTTGCGATCGAAACAGGCGCCAGCCGGGCAGCAACAGCAAAAAGAAGCCGGCAGCGCTCGTGGCCACCTGGTAGGGCAGGCCCAGCACCAGGGGCGACATGATCGGCAGGTACACGCTTAGGGCCACAGTGGCCAGCAGGGTAAGCATCACCAGGCTGCCGGCCACGCGTGGGCCGAAAACCACCGGGATGGTGCGTGCACCTACGCGGCGGTCTTCTTCAACGTCGTTCCAGTCGGCGGGGATGTTTTGCCCGCCGATTTCCCACATCACCAGCCAGGCCACCATCAAGGCCAGCCAGGCAGGAGAGGGCAGGGGCACCACCACCAGCACTGCGGCGATGGGCCCCAGTGATTTGACCAGGCCGCTCACCAGCGCGCGCCAATAGGTCACCTTAAGCAGCAGGCAATAGGCAGCTTCCAGAACCGGTGCGGCCAGCACCACCGCCACCAGCCAGGGGTTCAGCCACCAGGCCCCCAGCAGGGCCATCAGATACCAGCCGGCAAACCAAAGGATGCCGCTGCGCAGGCTGAGCTTGCCCTGGGCAATGGGATAACGCAGATCGGAGGCTTCTACCGAGTAGCCAGGTTTGAGGCCGGTGCCGGCAAATTTCTCCCGGTCTACTTTCACCCCGATCAGGTCATTGAGTGCGTACAGGGCGGTGTAGCCGGCCAGCGCGGTGATCAGCGCCACAATCAGCACAGGCCATGTCGGGAAGGCACCCAGCCACAGGAGCGCGGCAAAGCCTGTGATGGCGATATCCAGCACGCCATGGGTGGATCGCGAAAGCGCCAAAAACTTTTCCATGGATCTCACCCCTTTTTGACGAAGCTGGCCATGTAATTGACGTCTTCGCGGCCCGGGGCAACGCGAAAGTTTCGGGTAAGGGGGTTGTACATCAGGCTGGCGATGCGGATGAATTCAAGCCCGCTGTCGGCTGTCCAGTGGCGCAACTCATCGGGACGAATCAACTTTTTGTAGTCGTGCGTGCCGCGTGGCAAGATCCGCAAGACGTATTCACCGCCCACGATGGCAAACAGAAAGGCCTTGAAATTGCGGTTGATGGTGGAAAAAAAGGCGTGGCCGCCGGGTTTCAACAGGCGCGCGCAGGCATCCACCACGGCGGCGGGGTCGGGCACGTGCTCCAGCATTTCCATGCAGGTCACCACATCGTAGGTGCCGGCTTCCTGCTCGGCCAGCTGCTCGACGGTTTGCAGGCGGTAATCGATTGCCAGGCCGTTTTGGTCGGCGTGCTGACGTGCGATATCAAGCGTCAGCTGTGATTGGTCAATCCCCACCACAGTGGCGCCCGCCTTGGCCAGGGCCTCGGTCAGGATCCCGCCCCCGCAGCCCACATCCACGGCACGTGCCTGCTGCATGGCGGCCTGGTCGGATACAAAGGTGCTGCGCAGCGGGTTGATGACGTGCAACATGCCCATCTTGCCGTCCGGATCCCACCACAGCTGGGCCACACGATCAAATTTGTCGATTTCCTGGCGGTCAACGTTCGAGGGCTGATTCATGGTTTTCTTTCATCCGGTTGTGCAGCGCAGGCAGCACCGCGTCAAGTTCTTGGCGGGTAATATCATTGATAAAAGTGCACTGGCCCAGGCCTGCCGGCATGGGCACCCGTTGCTGGCCATTGCGGTGTTCAATGCGGTCAAGCAGGGATTTCCACATCACCGTGCCGTCAAGTACCTCCAGGTCTGGTTCGATGCCCAGCAGATGGATCAGGGTAAAAATGCGGGTGGTTTCGTGTGCAGACAAAAGGCCGCGCTTTTGGGCAATCAGCACTGACACAAGAATATCCAGCAGCACGGCTTCGCCATGCAACAGGCGATGCGGGTGGCGGGTTTCCAGGCCGTAACTGAAGGTGTGGCCAAAATCCACCTTGCGCGCAAGCTCGTCCTCATAGAGATTGGGGGTGAGCTCGGCCAGCATGCTGCCAACGGCGTGATCCAGAATTGCGGCGCCTGGCGCATTGGTGAAATGCGTGTCGATGCCGTCGGCGCCGTCGGCTTCCAGCCGGTCAAACAGTGCGGCATCGCCAATAATCGCCAGCTTGATAATCTCGCATACGCCGTTCAGCAGATGACGTCGCGGCAGGCTGGCCAAGAATGATGAATCGAGAAACACCGCCAGGGGCGGCTCGAAGCTGCCCAGGCGGTTCTTGTTGCCGTTAAAGTTGATCCCCGCCTTGATGCCCAGCGCTGCATCGATATGGCCCATCAGGGTCGTGGGCACCTTGATGTGCGGCACGCCCCGGCGGTAGCTGGCTGCCACAAAGCCCACTACATCGGTCAGTACTCCGCCGCCAATCGCAATCAGCGGCTCGTCACGCCGGTGGATGGGGAAGCGGTCCAGTGCACACAGCAGGTGCTGATAGACGTCCAGGGTTTTGTGCGCTTCGCCGCCATGGATGACTTCGATGTGCGCGTCAATTTCATGGCGCGTGAACCAGGCGCGGATAGTGTCACCATGCAAACGGGCCACATTGGCGTCTACCACCACAAAGCGGCGCCCGCCTTCGTGGCGCCCCAGTGTCAGCAGACCGCGGTTGTCCGGCTGAAATAATCCTGGTGCCTTGATAACGTCGTAGGAGACTGGACGCTGCGTGCGCACTTGCCAGCGCTTGGTTACCGGGCTCATGCGGCGTCCAGCCAATCGGTGCGGCGTGCCAGGATCTCACGTGCCACGGCTTGCGCTGCGCTGAGGCTGTGGTCTTGATAATGACCGCACTGTTCGATGCTGGCATAAGGCACCGCCTGGGCGTGCTGCATGTCTTCAAATATGCGTTGTAGCGTGGCGCACAGTGTTTGTGCGCGCCCTTCATTTAGAAACACGAGATAAAAGCCGGTGCGGCAGCCCATGATGCCGATTGAGACAAAGTGCTTCGGCATCAGGCGCTGCAGACCTTCCAGAAGAAAATGCTCCAGTGAGTGCAGCTCGGTGGATGTCAGATAGGCATCGGCGTTGGGGTGTCGCACACGCAGGTCCACGCAGAACACGGTTGCCCCGCTGGGGCCGCGCTGCGCCGAGCGCAGTTTGACGCTGGGTGCCTTCAGGCGGCGATGATCCAGTTCTCCAATCAGATCCGGGGGCCAGCCCAGGGATTTCAAATCAGTCATAGGCGTGTGCTCTACTAGGCTGCTTGGGATGCAGTCGTAAAGCGAGATAGATGCTGGTGGCTGTCAGTGAGTGCTTTCTCCCAGGATTCAACATGGTGATAGAGCTCGACCGATCCGTAGCCCGAGAACCCATGGTCTGTCAGCGCCTTGAAGCTTGCCGCAAAATCCAGGGTGCCTTCGCCCGGAATCTCGTGAAAATGCACGATGCCGGTGAGCGTATTGGCCACCATTTGATCCACCAGGGGAGGGTGCTGTGCGCCACGCAGATAGGCAATTACCGGTTTGGCACGCTCCAGCACATCGTAGCTAAGGCCGGGCACGGAAATCAGGTAGGTGAAGATCTCATCATCCAGCGGTGAAGCCCCCGCATACAGGCCAGCGTAATCAAGCACCGTCAAAGGTGTGCGCACCTGGGCGCGGGCCAGCAGTGCATCGATGCGCGCCTGGCGGGCAGGCGTCACAGGGGCATCACAAAAGTATGTCGGGCGCGCGCGATCCAGCAGCAGATAATCGGCAGTATCCGGAAAATGCACCAGTACATTGGCAAAATCCAGGTCAATCGCAAGATCGCTTGCATCCTGCATGATCTTCAGGTTGTAGCCTTCGCGGGCATCCGAGATGTGCAGGTAACGCGCATGGGGCGCTGCCTGCGCCAGTGCACTGATGTAGTCGGGCTCGGAGCAATATGCATGGCAAAGATCCACGTGCAACTGAAACTTGGGTGAGCCCACTGCGTCCAGCAGCGCTTGCCCCTGTGCCAGGGTTTCGATGTACATGCCGGGCTCGGGCTCGATCAGCAGGGTGATGTCTTCATCGTCGTGGATTTCGCGCAGGCATTCGCGGATGGAATCCACCAGCAATTCGCCGGGGTTGATCCCCCGATTGGCGACGTGCTCGTCGCGGATAAAGCCGCTGCCAAAGGTAACCAGCGGCACCCCCAACTGACGCGCCACGTGGATGCCGCGCCGCACCAGATCAATGCGGCGCTTGCGCCCGGCGGGCTCGAGTGCCATCAGCGAGGGCTCGTGCGGGCGCGAGGGCGAAAAAAAGTGCGAGGCCGTGGCCACGCAGGCAGGCACCACGCGCAAGCTATCCAGGCGCTGGCGCACTAGCGCCAGGTAAGCGTCGTCGATATTGAACGGGTTGAACTGCCGGCGATGAAAAGAGATCTCGACGCCATCGTAACCAGCGCGATCCACCGCATCCAGGGCATCCAGAAAATCGAGGTTGGTCAGGCCAAATGTACTGTAGCTAAGCTGGATTGCACCCATGACAAGCCTCTAGTAAAAACCCGTAGTTTTTAACATGATACGGGTTCTTTGAAAAGAAAGACAATGTCTGCATAATGGGTAAAATTAACAGATGTTATAAGCTTAAAATATACAGTAAAGCGTATTTAGTGCATTTTATGAAATTGGCGCAGACGTAAAGAAGTGGCAGATCGCCACCAGCGTCGTTGGGACTGGATGGCGGTGGCCTGCCATTCCGTATGGCGGGCCTCAGTGGGTGGGGTTTGCTTTGTAGAATGGAGCTGGTGCAAGCCTTATATCTGCCATGACCCTCCTCACTCAAGCCCTGTTGTCGATTGCCGTGCTGCTGGCCTTGGCCTGGGGCCTGGGTGCATTGCGGTTTCAGGCGCCGGGCGGGTTTGTTGGTCGGCTGCTGTGGATGGTGTTGTGGCTTGTGCTGGGCGGCATGGCGATTGCGTCCATCTGGTTGCCATGGGCTTGGTTGCACCTGGCCCGCTGGGCCTGGATAGCGGCGGGTATCCTGATGCTGCTATGGTGGTTTAGCCTGCGCCCGTCCAATCAGCGCCTTTGGGCTGATGATGTGGCGCAGTCTTTGCAAGGCCAGGTGGATGGCCAGGTGGTGACGCTACACAATATCCGCAACTTCGACTGGCGCAGCGACACCGATTACACCGTGCGCTGGCAGGATGCTCGCTACGATCTGGAGACGCTTTTGTCAGTGGATATGGCGTTGTCGTACTGGATGGGGCCTGCCATCGCCCACACGCTGGTGTCCTTTGGTTTTGCCGATGGCCGTCATCTGGTTTTTTCGGTAGAAATCCGCAAAGAGCGCGACGAGGCCTACTCTGCCGCAGGCGGGTTTTTCAAGCAGTTCGAGCGCAGCATCGTGGCAGCCGAAGAGCGTGACATCCTGTACGTGCGTGCGGGCCCGCGTGGCGAGCAGGTGTTTTTATATTCCGTGCAGATGCCGCCTGCCGCCATGCGCCAGCTGTTTCTGGCGTATGTGAAAAGTGCCAATCGTCTGGCGCAAACCCCTCGTTTTTACAACACGCTGACGGCCAATTGCACCACCTTGGTGTACGACATGGTGCGGCCCATTGTGCCTGGCCTGCCTATGGATATCCGTTTGATTTTGTCCGGTTATTTGCCCCAGTATCTGTACCGGCATCACGGCCTGGATAACACCCGGCCATTGGATGTGTTGCGCCGGCAGGCAGACATCACTGCGCGCGCGGCCCAGGCGGGCCCGGCAGAAGTTTTTTCAAGTCAGATTCGCCAGCTGCGCTAGCGGCTGGCAGCAGAGGATGTTGCCGTGACTAAGTGACGTTGCTGTGCGGTGTCACCCGATATGGTGAGTGGGCGCCGCAGCATGGGGCTGCGGCTTGTCCGTGTGGCTAGGTGTCGTCGCGCACCACGCCTGTGGGCCCGTTGGCTTGCACTGATGCAATCCCTTTATCGCGCGCCGCAGCGGTGGCGTACATCTCGCTGCTGCCGATGGTTTCACCGTTGGTGGCCGACAAATGAAAGTAGTGCGAGCCGTCTTTGGCGGTTAAGCGTGCAAACCGCGCATCGGACGCTGCGTTTTTGCGTACAGACTCGATGCCGCCCAGGGCGGCTGTCTTGGAGGCATAGCGTTGGCTGGTCAGGATAACCTGATGGTTGCCGGCACGCAGATTGAACATGAACTTCTCGCCGCTGGTTTTCAGGATGTATTCGCCACTCATGGTTAAGACTCCAGAACATGCCGGCACGGGATGCACCTGGCGGGATCATTGACGTTTGAATAATACCCCGATGTGGCTGTCGGGGAAATTTAAAACGTCTTGTTGTGCCTGGATACTTTTACAGGTGGGTGATGTACGTGCCGCCGGGCTACCCAGAGCTCGTACAGGTGGGCAATACAGGCTGTGTCTAGCTGCCTCGGGTGATCACCAGCTCTGGCGGAATATAGCGATCCATCTCCTGGCGTAGGAAGTCGATAAACGGCTGTTGCAAGGCGCTGGGGGTTTGATCTGGTGAGGTCATGAGTGAGAAGTTCATGGGCACACTGGCGGCAAAAGGGATAAAGCGTACGCTGTCTTCGTGCTGATGGTTGGCAGCGGTGAGCGCGTCAATGATGGCTACCCCTGCGCCAGCCTCAACCAGGCGCAGCATGGCATATGAGTTTTGTGTTTCAACGTTCAGTATGCGGCGAACGTCGTGGGTGACAAAAATGGTGTCCACCATGCTGCGGGTGTCCAGGATATGTGAGTACGACACAAAGTGCTCGCCGTGTAGGTCTTCGGGGGCAATAGAAGACTTGCCCTGCAGGCGGTGGCCTTTCGGGATGACGCACACCATGCGTGTGGACATCAGCAACTGACAATGACTGGATTGCAGATGCAGGCCCAAAACCACGAAACCAATGTCGGATTGGCCGTCCCGGACTCGCTCCATTACGTCGGGTGAGCTGAGTAGTAACAACTGGATGCGCGCGTGTTGGTGGTGCTTTAA
Organism: Castellaniella sp. FW104-7C03; assembly: GCF_040276085.1. Taxonomy (NCBI): domain Bacteria; kingdom Pseudomonadati; phylum Pseudomonadota; class Betaproteobacteria; order Burkholderiales; family Alcaligenaceae; genus Castellaniella; species Castellaniella sp. FW104-7C03. Next base: position 198,736 of record NZ_JBELOK010000002.1, on the reverse strand, counting down.
AAACCGTCCGATCACCCCAGGCAAAAAATCCAAGGCTAAATTGGGTGCCGCAGCAATACGCAGGCTGCCGCGCTGCAGGGTGCGGATCTCAGCCGCGGCATCGGTGATGCGCGCCACCCCAGCCAGTGAGCGTTTGACTTCTTCGTAGAGCAGCCGGGCTTCGGGCGTGGGATGCAGCCGGCCGCGCTGGCGCTCGAACAGGGGGATGCCGGTGCGCTGTTCAAAATCGGCCACCAGGCGCGTGACCACAGGCTGGGAGACATGCATGGCCGTGGCTGCGCTGGTAACCGTTTTATTCAGCATCACGGCACGAAAGGCTTCCAGGTGGCGAAGGGTAATCCGGTTGTTCATGGCGCAAGTAGGTGAGGGGGCTAAAGAAGCGGCAGTTGTTAAAGAGAGGAGCAAGGGGGCGACAGCACGCAATCACAAGGAAGCAATGACAATGTGATGTCAAAAAGACATAGTATCAGTAAAAAATAGCATTTCATTTTATTCGCTTGGCTGATTAGTATAGTAAATACAAGGATCTTCTTCGACCTTGTAACTATCTTTAAATAACATAGGGTTTTTACTAAGATCCCTCTTAAGTAAGCCAAGGAGACTCCATATGAAGCGTTTACTGACCGTTGCCTCTGTTCTTGCGATATCAACCCTGCCGGTGCTGGCCCAGGCCGTAACCCTCAATGTGGGCTCCTATGGGGGCTCCACCGAGCAGGCATTCCGCGACCAGATCATCCCGCTGTACAAGCAAAAAACCAAAAACGATGTGGTGTATGTGCCAGGCAACTCCACAGACACCCTGGCCAAGCTGGTGGCCCAAAAATCCAATCCGCAGTTTGATGTGGTGCTGATCGATGATGGCCCCATGCAGCAGGCTCAGCAGTTTCAGCTATGTGCCCCTCTGGCCGATGCACCGGTTTATAAAGACCTCTATCCCCTGGCCAACATAGGCAAGTCGGCCTCCGCGCTGGGTGTGGTGGCCACGGGCCTGTTCTACAGCACAGAAGCCTTTGCCAAGGCAGGTTGGGACGCGCCCACTTCCTGGCATGATTTGGAAGACCCCAAGTTCAAGCAAAAGGTTGTCATCCCGCCCGTCTCCAATGGGTATGGCTTGCATACGCTGATCAAATTCGCCGAACTCAATGGCGGTGGGGTCAAGGATATTGATCCCGGCTTCAAGGCGATCACCGAGAAAGTCGCCCCTAACGTGTTGGCGTGGGAGCCCTCACCCGGCAAGATGTCCGAGCTCTTTCAGAACGGCTCTGGCGTGATCGGTGTCTGGGGCAGTGGCCGGGTGTATGCCCTCGAGGCCACGGGCTTCCCGGTCAAGTTTGTCTATCCCAAGGAAGGCGCTGTTGCGCTCTTTACCGCTGTCTGCCCGGTGGCGCGGCCCGATGCCAAGCCCGAAGCGCAAGCGTTTGTGCAGTTTCTGCTAAGCCCCGAAGTACAGGCCATTTTAGCTGAAACCCAGGCCTGGGGGCCCGTCAATTCCAAAACCAAGTTAAGCCCCGAAGTGGCTGCCGCCGTGCCTTATGGCCCGGAGCAGATCAAGAAGCTTGAGTCAGTGGATTACGCCGTTGTCAACGCCGAGCGCGCCAAATGGACTAATCGCTGGAACCGTACGGTAGAGCGCTAAGCCGGATTAACAGGCCCCCTCCAGCAGGGGGCCATCTTGATAGGAATGGCGACGTGAGTTTTCTTGAAATCAGCGGCCTCAGAAAAGCGTTTGGCGACTTCCTGGCGGTCGAACACCTGGATTTGCAGGTGGAAAAGGGCGAATTCGTCTCTCTGCTGGGCCCTTCAGGGTGCGGCAAAACCACGACCTTGCAGATGATTGCGGGTTTTCTGGCGCCGTCAAAGGGTGATATCCGGGTAAATGGGCACAGCATCCTGGCGCAAAAGCCCGAGAAGCGTGGTATGGGCATTGTGTTTCAAAGCTACGCCTTGTTTCCCCACATGACGGTCGCCGAAAACGTGCGTTTTGGCCTGGAGATGAGAGGCATCAAGCAATCCGACTGCCAATTGCGGGTGGCCGAAACACTTGAGATGGTGCGCTTGCAGGGGCTTGATGCGCGCTACCCACGAGAACTCTCAGGGGGACAGCGCCAGCGTGTGGCCATTGCCCGGGCACTGGCCATCCGTCCGGCGGTTCTGCTGCTCGACGAACCCATGTCCAACCTGGATGCCAAGCTGCGCAGCGAGATGCATATCGAGTTGCGTGCCATCCAGCGCCAGTTGGGCATTACCACCATTTTGGTCACGCACGACCAAACCGAAGCCATGACCATGAGCGACCGCATCGCGGTGATGCATGGCGGCAAGATCGTTCAGTACGACGAGCCCTATGCCGCTTACGAACACCCGGTCTCGGCGTTTGCTTCCAACTTTTTAGGCAAAACCAATATTTTGTCGGGCCAGGTCAGCGCCCAGGATGGCAGCACCTGTACCGTGCAGTTGCAGTCGTTGGTGGTTCAGGTGCCTTGTCAGGGCGCCACCCTGCAATCGCGCGTCGATGTGTATATCCGTCCCGAAAAAATCCGCCTGGCACCGCACGCCGAAGGCCGGCTGACAGGGCGCGTTATTACCCGCCTGTTTTTGGGCGATCACTGGGTGCTGGAGGTTGACACGGCCCACGGCCCGATGCGGGTATCGGTACCCAATATTGGCAAGCTGACCGTGCAAGAGGGTGAAGATGTCGGCCTTACCTGGGCAGACACCGACATCCGGGTGCTAAACAAGGAGCAGCCCCATGGACACTAGTGTTGCCCGGCGCTGGGCGCCTTGGGCGCTGTCCGCCCCTGCCTTGATTGTGTTTCTGGTGATGCTGCTGGCACCGCTGGCGCTCACTACCGTGCTGTCGTTTCATACTTTTGATGGTATTGGCACCTTCAGCGACGATTACTCGCTGCACAACTACCTGGAAATCATTGCCGACCCGTATTACCACGAGATCTTTTTGCGCACCCTGGGGCTGGCTGCCGGCACCACCGTGCTGTGCGTGATCTTTGGCGTGCCCGAGACCCTGATCCTGACGCGCATGCGCAGCCCCTGGCGAGGTTTCTTTCTGGTGATCATCCTGGCGCCGCTGCTGATCTCGGTGGTGGTGCGTACCCTGGGCTGGGCCATCTTGATGGATAACGACGGTCTGATCAATTACCTGCTGATGCTGTTTGGCATTATTGATGCGCCCACACGGCTGGTATTTACCATGACCGGCGTGGTGGTGGCCCTGACGCATGTGCTGATCCCTTTTATGGTGATCTCGGTGTGGGCCTCCTTGCAAAAGCTGGATCCCCAAATGGCCCAGGCGGGCTTGTCTTTGGGGGCCTCGCACTTCACCGTGATGCGCCGAGTGATCCTGCCGCAGATTCTGCCGGGCATTTTGTCGGGCAGCATCATCGTCTTTGCACTGTCGGCTTCAGCCTTTGCCACCCCGGCCATTTTGGGCGGCCGGCGCCTCAAGGTGGCTGCCACGGCAGCGTATGACGAATTCCTCAGTACGCTCAACTGGCCGCTGGGGGCCGCCATTGTGCTGATTCTCCTGGTGGCCAATCTGGTGATTATCCTGGGCTGCAACCGGCTGGTTGAACGCCGCTTCAAACAAGTGTTCTGACACCCGGAGACTCTCATGAAAAAAAATGGTTGGCTTGCCCTGTGTTATCACACCTTGTTCATTGCCTTCATCCTGGCACCGCTGGTGGTGGTGATGGTGGTCTCGTTTACCGACAAGGGCTATATCTCCATGCCCGAGGGTGGTTTGTCGCTACGCTGGTTTCGCGCCATCGCACAGGCACCCGAGATGGTTCACGCATTCTGGATCTCGCTCTTGTTGGGCCTGGCCTCGGCGAGCGTTGCCGTGGCCATGGCCGTGCCCGCGGCGCTGGCCATTGCGCGCCATCGCTTTGTAGGGCGCAATGCGCTGCTGGCGTTTTTTCTCTCGCCGCTGATGATTCCCCAAGTGGTCTTGGGGGTGGCGTTTTTACGCTTTTTCAGCCTGGCAGGGATGAGTGGATCTTTTTTCTGGCTGGTCGCCACGCACGTCATTATTGTCACCCCCTACGCCTTGCGGCTGGTGCTGGCCGCTGCCACAGGCATGGAAATGGATGCCGAGCGCGCCGCGCAATCTTTGGGCGCGCCCCGGTGGACTGTGGCGCGTCGCATCCTGATGCCCATGATCTTGCCAGGCATTGCAGGCGGCTGGATTTTGTCATTTGCCCAAAGCTTTGACGAATTGACCATGACCATTTTCGTGGCCACTCCGGGCATGACCACCTTGCCTGTGGTGATGTACAACCACATCGCGCAAACCATCGATCCGCTGGTGACCTCCGTCTCTACCGTGCTGATTGTCGGCACGCTGGTTCTGATGGTGGTGCTTGACCGCATCGTCGGGCTTGAGCGCGTGCTGGTGGGTAATCGATAAACAAGTAAAGGCCAAGCATGCAAACAAGTGATGTTGTGGTGGTGGGCGCAGGCCTGCTGGGTAGTGCCGTTGCCTATGGGCTGGCGCGCCAGGGGGTAAGCGTCACCTTGCTGGATGAGGGTGACCAGGTCTTCAGGGCTTCGCGCGGTAACTTCGGCCTGGTGTGGGTGCAAGGCAAAGGCGTGGGCAAGCCTGATTACGCTCGCTGGAGCCGTGGCTCGGCGCGCCTGTGGCCGCAACTGGCAGCTGCGTTGCTGGAGGACACTGGTGTGGATGTCTGCCTGCAACAACGCGGCGGCCTGCACCTGTGCCTCACAGAAAGTGAGTTCCTGGAGCGCCAGGCACGCCTGCAAGAGTTGCAGGATGCCGTGGGGGCCGATTACCCCTTTGAGATGCTTGATCTTAAAGCGGCGCGTACGCTGCTGCCGGCCCTGGGCCCAACTGTATTTGGTGCCAGTTATTCGCCCATGGACGGGCACGTCAATCCCTTGAAACTATTGGGCAGCCTGCATCAGGCCTGCCGGCAGCGCGGGGTGGCCATCCATACACGTCAGCACGTTACCACCGTCGCCAAACAAGGAAGTGGCTTTGAAGTGCAGGCAGGTACGCAACGCTGGCAGGCGGGCCGTGTTGTGCTGGCAGCCGGCCTGGCCAATCGCACGCTGGCGCCGCACATCGGCCTGCAGGTGCCCGTGGCACCCAACCGTGGCGAGGTTCTTATCACCGAGCGCCTGCCGCCGGTGCTGTCCTATCCCAACAATCTGATCCGCCAAACCGATGAGGGCACCATCCAGGTGGGTGATTCGATGGAAGAGGCTGGCTACGACGATAACGTCAGCACGCCGGTATTGGGCAATATTGCTGCCCGTGCCGTGCGTTGCATGCCGGCGCTGGGCGAGCTGCGCCTGGTGCGCAGCTGGGCCGCGCTGCGGGTGATGACGCCCGATGGCTTTCCGGTGTATCAGGAGTCTGACAGCTTGCCGGGCGCGTTTGTCATCACTTGCCACAGCGGCGTTACGCTGGCCGCGCAGCATGCGCTTACCCTGGCGTCCTGGCTGGCCGGGGGTGACCGGCCGGCCGGTATCGATGGTTTTGGAGTTAACCGATTTTGCTCGACCAGGCCGACGGAGGGGCCTTTGGATGCGCACTGAACAATTGTTTCGCACCTTGCCGGCCGCGCCTGGGGCCACGGTGGCACAGATTACGCTTGAGCTGGATGGCCAGCCCGTGGCGGTGCCCGCCGGCATCTCGGTGGCAGCCGCCTTGTTGCTCGCTGGCCTGGAGGCCTTTCATCCTTCGGCCGTCAGCCAGCGCCCGCGTGCCCCTTATTGCATGATGGGTGTGTGCTTCGAGTGCCTGGTAGAGATCGATGGCCAGCCGAATCAGCAGTCTTGCCTGGTGACGGTGCAGGAAGGCATGGTAGTGAAATCCATGCGCATGCCGGGATTTGCCGGCCTGGCCCAGCAGGAGGTGCTTCATGGCTAGTTTGGCAGAACAAGAATACGTACCCCTGCGAGAACCCGATGTCCAGGTGGATGTGGTGGTGATCGGGGCGGGGCCGGCCGGCATGGCGGCGGCCACCGAAGCCAGCCATCAGGGGCTGTCGGTGGTGCTGCTGGACGAGCAACACGCCGTTGGCGGCCAGATCTACCGCCAGATTACCCAGGCTGATGCCAATCGGCAGGCTATCCTGGGCCCCGATTATCAAAAAGGCAGCCAGATTGCGCAGGCGTTTTTGTCCTCTGGTGCCCAATACTGGCCCAATACCGCCGTCTGGCAGCTTACCCGAGAGCGCCGGGTACATGCCTTGCGCGACGGGCATGTGCTAAGCCTGCAGGCAACTGCCGCCGTCGTGGTGGCCACCGGCGCCATGGAGCGGCCCTTTCCTATACCGGGCTGGACACTGCCGGGTGTGATGACAGCCGGCGCTGCGCAAATCCTTATGAAAAGCGCTGGGGTGGTGCCCCAGCAAGCGCCGGTGCTGGCGGGCTGCGGGCCTTTGTTGTATTTGCTGGCCTGGCAATATTTGCGGGCCGGCGTGCCCATCAAGGCTATTCTGGATACCGCAGAGGCCCCCCGCCCGGGGCATGCCCGCGGCCATATCGGCCAGATGCTGGCCGGCTGGCGAGACCTGGCCAAAGGCCTGGGGCTGTTGGCCGCCATCCGGCGGCATAAAGTGCCCCATTACCGGGGTGTGTCCGGCCTGGCTATCCAAGGCGAGACCCATGCCGAGCAGATCACCTTTACCGCAGACGGGCAGCGCTGTAGCTTGCCGGCCAGCCTGGTCCTGCTGCATCAGGGGGTGGTGCCCAATACCCAGATTACATGGTCGCTGCGGGCAGCCCACCAGTGGAGTGAGCAGCAGCTGTGCTGGCACCCGCAAACCGATGCCTGGGGCCAGCTGGACGTGCCCGGTATTTATGTGGCGGGCGACGGTGCAGCCATCAGTGGTGCACAGGCGGCCGCATTGCAGGGCCGGATCACCGGCCTGGGTGTGGCCAGTGTCGCAGGCAAGCTGGATGCGGCACAGCGCGACACGCTGGCTGCACCGCTGATTGCAGCACTAAAAAAGGCCCGTCAGATCCGGCCGTTTATCGATGCGCTTTACCGCCCGCGCGATGAGCACCGCATCCCCGCAGACGATGTGATGGTGTGCCGTTGCGAGGAAGTCAGCGCCGGGCGCTTGCGCGAGTATGTAGAACTGGGATGTACCGGCCCCAACCAGACCAAGTCGTTTAGCCGGTGTGGCATGGGCCCGTGCCAGGGCCGCCAGTGCGGCCTGACGGTAACCGAGCTGATCGCCGGCGCCCGTAACATGCCGCCCGCCGAGGTGGGCTACTACCGGATTCGCCCGCCCATCAAACCCATCACCCTGGCACAACTGGCAGAGGAAGCCCCGCATCATGGCTGACAAGGCACCTGCAGCCGGCAGCCTGCCGCAGGGCTGCGACGTCATTGTGGTGGGCGGCGGCCTGGTGGGTTTGTCCTCGGCGTGGCATTTGGCCAAGCGTGGGCTCTCGGTGTGTTTGCTTGAAAGAGACTACTGTGGCCGCCATTCCTCCGGCGTCAACGCCGGAGGCGTGCGCACCATGGGCCGCCACGAGGCCGAGATCCCCCTGGCCCTGGCCTCCCGCGACGAAATCTGGCGAGTAGGGCAGGAAGTTGTCGGGCAAGATCTTGGCTTTGTGTCCTGTGGCCAGCTGCAGGTGCTGGAAACCGACCAGGACGTGCAAAACGCGCAGCAGCGCGTGCAGCAGCTGGCATCTTTGGGCTACCACCATGAAGTAATGATCAGCCAGGAGAAAGTGCGTGCGCTGGTGCCGGCCATGGCGCCGCACGTGCGCGGCGGCATCTGGGTAGAGGGTGATGGCCACGCCTGGCCCTATGGCGCAGTGATGGCGTTTTACCAAGCCGCCCAGGCGGCCGGCGTGCACATCCACGAAAACCATTGTGTCACCCAGGTGTGGCAGCGGGGCTCAAACTGGGTAGTATCCGCGCAAGGCCAAACCTTTACCGCACCCGCCCTGGTAAACGCCGCCGGGGCCTGGGCAGGACAGTTGGCCCAACAGCTGGGAGATCCCGTACCTGTAACGGCCGATGGCCTGATGCTGATGGTGACCCAGCGTACCGCCCCATTTTTAAGCCCCGTATTGGGTGGATCCAGCCGGCCATTGTCGTTGAAGCAATTTGCCAATGGCACCGTGGTGATTGGCGGCGGCCTGCGCTGCCAGCCCAACCTGACAGACCGTGTTGCCGATGTAGACCTGCTAAGCCTTGCGCCCAGCGCCCATACAGTGCGCAGCCTGTTTCCACATCTGGCACAATTGCCCGTGGCCCATGCTTGGGGTGGGGTAGAAGCCTTTATGCCCGATGGCATCCCCGTGTTGGGCCCCAGCCGCAATGACGCCCATGTGATCCACGCCTTTGGTTTCTCGGCCCACGGCTTTGAACTGGGGCCAATCGCCGGGCGCATCGTCAGTGAGTTACTGTGCGACGGCACCAGCCGCCTGCCTGTTTCCCCATTTTCTGTTGGCCGTTTTTTCTAACGTCCATTTTCTTTTTGCTTATCAGGAGCACTCCACATGTCTACCGACATCCAGCGCATTGACAGTACCAAACGCCTCAGCCGCATCGTCATCCACAACGGCGTGGCCTACATCGCCGGGGTAACCGGCTCCAACCCCGAAGCAGACATCAAGGAACAAACCCGCGACGCGCTGGCCAAGATCGATGGCTACCTGGCCCAGGCCGGCACCAACAAATCCCGCCTGCTGACAGCACAAATCTGGCTGCGCGACATCGACCGCGATTTCGATGGCATGAACGCTGCCTGGGAAGAGTGGGTGGATCCTCAGGGTGTGCCTACCCGTGCGACGTGCGAAGCGCATCTGGCCCGCCCGGGGTTGCTGGTGGAAGTGATTGTTAGCGCTGCTGTTTAAGTAGCGGAGGGCCGATGGCTGCAAGCTATCGGCTTGTAAACGACGCTGTCATGGGCCTTTTTGAGAGCTTTTTGTGTCGTGTCGTCTTCTGATGCCTTGGGCCCATACTAGCCAGTTGCCAATCGGACGGGTTTGCCGATACGGCTGAGCATCGTGGTGATCAAGGCCTTGCATCAATTGTGATTCTGAGCTTTGCTGACGCCAGTACAGTGATGTATTCATTCCATATAAGTGATAATATGTTATCTGTTAAATAAATATTTATCATTTAATGGATCAGATATTATCTATTGTTAACCATCAAGATATCGCGCAGAAAATTGCTCAGGCGGCGCGTCAGCGCCGTCTTGCTGAAAACCTTTCACGCAAAAGTCTTGCCGCTCGCTCCGGGGTGCCAGAGGGCACGATCAAACGCTTCGAGACCACGGGGGAGATCGGCGTGATGGCACTTTTGAAGCTCGCACAGGCGTTAGGCAATTTGGATGATTTCAAGGGGCTTTTCGCCTCGATGGGAGAGCCGGTGCGTCTAAAAGATATTGTACAGCCTGCCCGAAAACGCGGGCGTGGCTAGGAGATGGCCATGCAGCATGTGACCGAGCTTGAGGTGCTTCTGTCCGGGCAGCCCGTTGGTCAGCTGGCGCGCAGTTCCAAGGGAGAGATCTGGTTCGAGTACGATGATCGCTGGATCAGGTCTGGATTTGCCTTAAGCCCGATGCCCGCCTTCGCTTTGCGTACAGGCGCATTCAAAGCCACCGATCTTTGCAGTGCGACGGTTTGATCGGGTTGGCGATGTGAAACGCCACATCGTATCCGTGGGCGGGATGCTGGAGCTTTCTCACCGCGAGCCCAGCATGGACTACGAAGATGTACTGAAACTTGTGGGGATGGCCTCCAGGGATGTGCGTGAGGTTTCCAAGGCCTACCGGCTTGCGGTTTTTAATGTGCTGGCCCACAACCAGGACGACCACGTAAAGAACTTCACGCTGATTGAATCAGGTGGGGGCAACAGCACCTGGCAGTTTTCCCCCGCCTACGACCTGACTTTCAGCAGCGGGATGGGCGGTACCGAGCACATGACGTCGGTAGAAGGAGAAGGACAGCCCTCGCTTGCGTCTTTGCAGCGCCTGGGCCAGCGCTTGGGCGTAGATGACGCCGACAGCATCGTCCAGCAGGTATTCCAGGCTGTAGAGGCTTGGCCGGATTTTGCCGTGGAGCAAAAAGTACCATCCGGGCAAATCAACACCATATGGCAAGGCATTATGAATCGACCCGGAACCTCTAGACACCCACCTGCCTCATAATGAGGCGATGAGGAGTTGTCATGAGTACGAATGCCATGCAAAAGCGATTTTCCGAGGAATTCAAGATCGAAGCGGTGCGCCAGACGACTGAGCGTGGCCACAAGGTTGCTGACGTTGCGGCCCGCCTGGGGGTGAGGTTTCCAAGGCCTACCGGCTTGCGGTTTTTAATGTGCTGGCCCACAACCAGGACGACCACGTAAAGAACTTCACGCTGATTGAATCAGGTGGGGGCAACAGCACCTGGCAGTTTTCCCCCGCCTACGACCTCACTTTCAGCAGCGGGATGGGCGGTACCGAGCACATGACGTCGGTAGAAGGAGAAGGACAGCCCTCGCTTGCGTCTTTGCAGCGCCTGGGCCAGCGCTTGGGCGTAGATGACGCCGACAGTATCGTCCAGCAGGTATTTCAGGCTGTAGAGGCTTGGCCGGATTTTGCCGAGGAGCAAAAAGTACCATCCGGGCAAATCAACACCATATGGCAAGGCATTAGCCAAGGCGCTGCGTTTGCTGCTTTGCGGCAGTGACGAATTTTCCGTCGCTCCCTTGCCTGCTCGCCCCTTCGTGGATGCGCCTCAGTACATGGGCGACCAGATCGGTCTTGAACTGTGCGGTATAGGTGCGGCGCCGACGAAGCGGCTTGCTGATGGGCTCTTGGTGCATATGCGTCCACGCTAGTTAAGCGGACACGTATGCTCTATCGGATCCGCAGCCGGCCCAAGTTGCGTTCGCCGAACGGATACCTAGATCAACCTTTACATCAAGAAGCTTTTCTTTAATTTTGGCGGGTTTGTCGGTGGGGACTATACGAATCCAGGATCATTCGATTTTGACGTGCGCAGGCATTAGCTTTGCTTCTTAAGCATAAATAACGCTTCAGATTGAGGTGGGGTTTTTCGAACACTACACTCATTACTCAAACACAACCCCCAAAAACGTCTTGATCTTCAGAACCATGAAATCAATCATTTCCTGAGTCAGTGCGGGTTGCACACCCACCCAGAACGTCTGGTTCATAACCGTATCCGTATTTTCCAGAGTCCCGCTGACACGGTAATTCCGGCCATGCATGTAGGGTTGCCGTGTCAGATTTCCCGCAAACAGCAACCGTGTCCCGATGCGGTGTTGGTTCAAGTAGGTCAGCAGGTCCAGGCGTGTGACAGGCGCATCGTCGCGTAGCGTTAGGGGAAAGCCGAACCAGGATGGATCTGAATGAGGCGTGGCTTCGGGCAGAATCAGAAATTCCTCGCAGTCAGACAATTGTTCCTTGATGTAGGAAAAATGAGCCTTCCTCTGGGCGATGAAAGAGGGTACTTTTTCAAGCTGCGCCAGGGCGCAGGCAGCCTGAGTGTCCGTAATCTTCAGGTTGTAGCCAAGATGGCTGTAGGTGTATTTATGGTCATAGCCGGCGGGCAGGGTGCCGAATTGCCAACCGAATCGTTTGCCACAGGTGTCGTCGCAACCAGGGGCGCAGTAGCAGTCTCGCCCCCAGTCCCGGAAGCTTTCTGCAATTGTCTTCAGTTCCGGGTCGTTGGTGAAGACGGCGCCGCCTTCACCCATGGTGATGTGGTGGGCGGGGTAAAAGCTTAGCGTGCCGATATCCCCAAAGGTGCCCACCATCTTTCCGCGATAGGTGGAGCCCAGCGCATCGCAACAGTCCTCAATCAGCCACAGTTTGTATTTCTTGCACAGGGCTGTCACCTGATCCAGATTGTAGGGATTGCCCAGGGTGTGGGCCAGCATGATGGCCTTGGTTTTCGGCGTGATGGCGGCTTCGATCAGATCGGCGCTGATGTTGTAGGTGCCCAGATGGACGTCGATAAACACCGGAATGGCGCCATACTGGATAATGGGATTGACTGTCGTGGGGAAGCCGGCAGCGACTCCAATTACTTCGTCGCCGGGCAGAATGGCGCGGTTTCCCAGTTTAGGGCTGGTCAGGGTATTGAAAGCAACCAAGTTGGCAGAGGAACCGGAATTGACCGTAATGGCGTAGTTGACCCCGAGAAACTTCGCCAGACTCTGCTCGAACTGGGTATTGAATCGACCAGTCGTCAGCCAGCCATCTAGTACCGCCTCGACCATCAATTGCAATTCTTTACCGTCGATCAGCTTGCCCGAAGGGGGGATAGCCGAGCTTCCTGGGGAAAATGGCTTGGGAGCCAAACTGACAGTGGCATATTTTTCCACTAAGTTCGAGATTTCCTGCCGCAGGGCTCGGGTTTCGGGCGTATCAATCATGCTGCTGATCTCATAACAAATCGGATGTGTGGGGTGAAGGTTGTGTGTCGCAGAGAGATTCGTAAATCTCGATCTGACTCAACACCAGATCCTTGGGGTTTGCGCCGTTCCAGAAGTGCTCGAACCAGTCTCTCGTCAGATCCAGTGCGGCTTCCACGGTCAATTGAGGCTGCCAGCCCAGCATATGGCGTGCTTTTGAGGCGTCGAGCTGCAGCAGGCCGGCCTCGTGGGGGCCGGTGTGGTCTACGCTGTAATGCACGGGTACGTGCCATTGTTGGGATAAGCGTTCGATCACCCAGGCGACGGTTCTGGCGTCATGGGGGGATGGTCCAAAGTTGAATGCCTGGGCGCACTGGGTGTTTGGGTCCAGCAGGCGTTCTGCCAGCATCAGATAACCACGCAAAGGCTCCAGTACATGCTGCCATGGGCGGACAGCCTGGGGGCGGCGAATCTGCAGGGGCTGGCGGCTATCGCGCGCGCGCACCAGATCGGGGATCAGGCGGTCGGATGCCCAGTCACCGCCGCCAATGACATTACCGGCGCGGGCGCTGGCCAGTGCGACCTTTTGATGGCCTGGTTCAGGGTGCTCTAAAAAAGCACGTCGATAGCTGGCCGTAACCAGCTCGGAGCAGGCTTTGCTGGCGCTATAGGGATCATGCCCGCCCAGCGCATCGCTTTCACGATAAGGCCATGGCCATTCGTGATTTTCATAGCATTTGTCTGTCGTGACGTTGACCGCTGCTTTGACCGACGGACAATGTCTGATGGCATCCAGAACGTGCACAGTTCCCAGGACGTTAATGGCGTACGTTTCTGCAGGGTCATGATACGACCTGCGTACCAACGGTTGGGCGGCCATATGGATCACGACTTCGGGCTGGGCGCGGGACATCGCGGACCGCACTGTCCCCGGATCCCGGATGTCCCCCAGAGTGGAGTCCATGCCTTGCACAACGTGCGCCAGATCAAACAGACCGGGAGATGTCGGGGGCGAGAGGGCGAGACCGGTGACTTCTGCGCCGAGCTTTTGCAGCCACAGGCTGAGCCAACTGCCTTTAAAGCCAGTGTGGCCGGTTACGAAGACGCGACGGCCGTGCCAGAAACCGTCTGTCATCGCCATGTTTTCCAAGGGGCATGTCCCGATTGCCACAAGTTTTCCAACTGGATTTTGTCGCGCAGCGTATCCATGGGTTGCCAGAACCCTTCGTGGATGTAGGCGCCAAGTTGGCCTTCTTGGGCCAGGGTCTCGAGGGGAGATTGCTCCCAGAGGCAGTTGTCGCCGTCGATGTATTTGATGACGTCGGGCGACAGAACAAAGAAGCCCCCATTGATCAGGCCGCCGTCACCTTTGGGTTTTTCCTGAAAGCGCCGGACCTTGTCTTCTTGGATGTCCAGTGCGCCGAAACGCCCGGGCGGGGCGGTGGCCGTGATGGTGGCAAGCAGTCCACTTGACCGATGAAACGCCAGCACTGCGCTGATATCAACGTCGCTCAGGCCGTCTCCGTAGGTGAAGCAGAAGGATTCTTCGCCCTGAAGGTAGGGCGCGACCCGGCGCAGCCGCCCGCCAGTTTGTGTGTCCAGGCCCGTGTCGACAAGAGTGACTTTCCAGGGCTCCGCATGGCGTTCGTGGACCTGCATGGTGTTTTCCAACATATCAAAAGTGACGTCGGACATGTGCAGGAAATAGTTGGCGAAGTACTCTTTGATCACGTACCCCTTGTAGCCGCAGCAGATGATGAAGTCGTTGAACCCGTGGTGGGAGTAGATTTTCATGATGTGCCACAACAGAGGCTTGCCACCGATCTCTACCATAGGCTTTGGTCGGGTAGCGGTCTCTTCGCTGATGCGAGTGCCAAGCCCTCCGGCCAGAATAACTGCTTTCATAAGTGCGGGTTCCCTTCTTGTGGGTCTGCGCGGACTGTTCGAAATAGGCTGAGCGTGGCGGCATAAAGTCTTGCGCAGGTAACGTAAGTTTACAGTGAAAGGGCACTGTGCTGTGTGTCGCGTGTGCCGCTTTGTGTGCGAGTGCACCGATTAGCGGTTTTTTGGTCGCTTGTTAGCTGAATTGCTGTAGAGCAAATCTCCTAAAATACTAACTCCGGATGGCTAGTGGTCTGGTTAGGGCTTGTGTGGTCGCTAAATTTCGGCACTCTGATGTTTTGCAATGGTTTCAATGTGTAACGTCTGGGCGCTGTCTGTTGTTTTGATCCACGTTAAAGAATCATCAATCAGTTGATTTGAGAGTTATATATGAGAGCAATAGAGCAGCGGGATAAAGAATTATTTGAAAACCTTTTTGTTCTGGAGCTTGCCAACAACCACTGGGGAAGCTTGTCACGTGGGTTGAAAATCATTCGTGATCATGGTTCTGTTGCAAGGTTCAATAATATTAAAGCTGCCATTAAATTGCAGTTCCGGGATGTCGCGGAGTTTATTCACCCGGAATTTAAGGGGAATACAGAATATCGATATATAAAGAAGACCGAAGATACTTGGTTGGAGAGGGCGGATTTTTTTCGAATGGTCGAAGAAATAAAAAATATCGGCTGCATTCCGATGGCCACTCCGTTTGATGAAAAATCTGTTGATCTGTGTGTTGATCTTGATATGCCGATCATCAAGATTGCCAGTTCTGATATGAACGATTGGGTACTCATTGAAAAAATTGCGTCTACCCGTCGTCCAACGGTTGTTTCCACCGGTGGGGCCTCCGAGAAAGATCTTGATGATCTAGTCCATTTCTTTGAGAAACGCAATATTCCTCTTGCCATCAATCACTGCGTTTCATTGTATCCGAGCGAGGATTCGGATCTTGGTTTGGATCAGATAGACTATCTCAGAAATAGATATCCACGCCATGTAATCGGGTTGTCAACACATGAGTATCATGATTGGTCTTCTTCAATGCTTATCTCTTATGGTAAGGGGGCTCGTACTTGGGAAAGGCATATCGATATAGATTACGAAGGAGTGCCGGTTTCGAGTTATTGTTCGTTGCCACGGCAGTGCGATGTATGGTTTAAGGCTTTTCATAAAGCAAAAGAGATGTGTGGCGGTGTGGGTAATGCGCGCAGGATTATATCGCGTAAAGAAACGGACTACTTGACCGCATTAGTGCGGGGCGTGTATGCCCGCCGGGATTTAGCGCCTGGTTATGAGCTCCGCAAAGAAACCTTTGAGAAGGATTTCTATCTGGCTATTCCCTTGCATAAGGGACAACTCTCTTGCCGAGAGGTGATAAACGGTGAAAAATTGGTTCAATCTATTCTGGCTGATGAGCAGCTCACTATAAATCATATCGATGGGCCTTATAACGAAAATCAGTCTCTGAAGGATCTTATAATTAATCGCGGATTGTGATGCGGAATATTTCTGAAAGTATTGCTGACTGGCTTGTTCAAAATGGTATAGAGCAAGTCTTTACAGTGATGGGCGGCGGGGCCATGTTCTTGAATCAAGCGCTAGGAGGGCACGAAAAGCTGCGCTGTACATTCATGCACCATGAGCAGGCGTGTGCGATGGCGGCGGAAGGATATGCCCGTATCTCAGGAAAGCCTGCCGTGGTCATGCTAACGACGGGGCCGGGGGCGATCAATGCCCTAAATGGCGTGTATGGCGCGTACATGGACTCCATTCCCATGATTGTGCTTTCAGGCCAGATAAAGCGCGCTACATGTTTATCGTTCAATAATGTCCCTGGACTGCGTCAATTAGGTGATCAAGAAGGACCCACCATTAAGATGGCGAGTCCGGTTTGTAAATATTCTCGAGAGATTCTTGATGAAGAGGATCTAATACAAGCGCTTCCGGAAGCCTATCGCCAGGCAGTATCTGGTAGGCCGGGCCCTGTATGGCTGGATATTCCCCTGGATATTCAGCAGTCAAAAGCTCAAATCGAAATTCAAAGCTCTGCATTAGGAATGGCCGACAGCATTGATTCAGCGCAGAGGGAGGAAGTCCGGCTTTCTTGTCGGCGAGTTATCGCGAAGTTATTGGAATCTCACCGTCCTCTGATCTTGGGGGGGACGGGGGTTCGAATAGCACATTGTCAGGCCCGAGTTATAAAGTTGATTGAACGCATCAGAGTTCCTCTTGCGACTGCATGGACGCATGATCTGATCGAGTCTGACCATCCGCTTTTCGCGGGTAGACCTGGCACTATTGGAACGCGTGCGGGCAATTTCGCAGTACAAGCCGCTGATTTCGTATTGGTGCTTGGGTCACGGCTGAACATCCGGCAAGTGAGCTATAACTGGGATTCCTTTGCTAAGAACGCTTGGGTGGCGCAAGTCGACGTGGATGTGGCGGAGTTGAGTAAGCCGACCTTCCGAGCAGACTTGGGTATTGTGGCGGATCTTAATCTGTTCTTGGACCTTTTGGAGGATGAGCTGGGTGATGCGCTACTTCCGGATTTTTCGCCGTGGATTGATTGGTGTCAGATGTTGCGGCAGCGCTATTCCATATTGGCGGAACATCACCAAGAACCTGGAAAGGCGCTTAATCCGTATGTTGTGATTGACCGGATATTCGAAAAATTACGTGATGATGATATTGTCGTATGCAGTAATGCGTCAGCATGCATAATCCCGTTTCAGGCGGGGATGCTTCGGCGTGGCCAACGGATGTATAGTAATTCTGGTTCTGCATCCATGGGGTACGGCCTTCCGAGCGCTTTGGGAGCTGCTGTGGCGGCCCGAAAGGACCGGCGGCGAGTTGTATGCTTTGAGGGCGACGGAAGTCTTCAAATGAATATACAAGAATTCCAAACGCTTAAGACAATACAAGAAAATGTCATTGTTATTATTATAAATAATGGCGGCTATCTTTCCATTTGGCAAACACACGAGAATTTCTTTGGAAGAATTGTGGGTGCTACTCCGGCTTCGGGTGTCGAGTTCCCCAATTTCGTGGATGTGAGTCGGGCTTATGGTATTCGATCATCATCCATTCGCACAGAGCAGGATCTTGAACGGTTGGATCAGTTGCTAAAAGAAGATGGCCCTATGATCATTGACCTGCACGTGGATTCGCATCAAGGGTTTTCACCTCGAATCAAATCTCGGGTTAATGAACAGGGGCAGTTTATGACGCCCGAACTGGATGACATGTATCCGTTCCTGCCACATGAAACTCTTGAAGAAGTACGTGGGCAAGGGCGTGCCATCCGTGCGTTGCCAGGGAAGGGGAGGGTGTGCGATGCGTCAGACTGACTGGCCGGTTCGGTTTGCGCAGCTTGGACGGAAAATTGCTGTCAAGCCTACGCATCAAATTGATAGAGATCGGGATATCTGGTTGTTTGGGGCAGGGCAATTCGGCCAGGATCTGGCTCGAGCAATGCGGCTTGATGGGCTGCGACCGTCTGGGTTTATTGAGACAAATCCTAATAAAAGTGAGGTGGGGAGCTTGCCTGTTTGCTCTTGGCAAGACTTTGTCAAGAAAGGGTCGGAAGCACAGGTTGTTTTGGCTGTTTTCAATCGATCAGCTCCGTATGATGATCTGCGACAAATTGCTGTCAAAGCTGGGTCCGATATTCACCATATGCCTTGGGATATCTATGGGGCCTTTGGCGGCAAGCTCGGCTGGCGATTCTGGCTTGAAGATCCTGTGGTCTTGGCAAAAAATATGGATCGGATATCTCAAGTTGCAATGCAACTGGCTGACGAAGAAAGCCGGTTGATTTTGTACAGAGTGTGTGCGTTTCGCGCCGGGTTGGATCTTGAATTTTCGAGTTTTAAGTCTACAGAATATCAGTATTTTAATAATTTGACATTGCCTGGGATTTTAAACAGGAAAATTTCCTATGTGGATTGTGGAGCATACAATGGAGACACGTATGTGCAGCTCTGCAAATCTGGGATTGTATGTGAGCGTGCCTATTTGTTAGAGCCTGATTCAAAAAATTTTTCACGCTTGGCTCATAAGATGCGGGGGCGGGCAGAAACAGTGTGCTTGCCTTTGGCGGCGTCTGACTGTCAGGAGATGTTTTCATTCAATGCCGGAGGGCAGGAATCCTCCGCTTTTTCTACTGCTGGAAATACTAAGGTTACGGCTGTCTCCTTGGATCAGCTGTTTTGTGCTAGCCATCTTGATTTTATTAAACTAGATGTGGAAGGAGCTGAGGCTGCTGTTCTATCAGGGGCGAAGGAATTAATTAAAAGAAGTAGACCCATTATCGCGGCTTCTCTTTATCATAACCCTCACGATATTTGGATGCTTCCGGAGATCCTTTTTGATCTTTGTCAGGATTATGATTATTACGTAAGACAGCATTTCTTTAATTCATTTGATTTGGTCCTCTATGCGATACCAAGATCAATCGACTGAAGAAATCAAAGGCTGCAAGATTTTACTGACAGGGGGAACAGGGTTCTTTGGGAAGGCCTTGCTGAGGCGATGGATGAGGCTGCTCGATTTCGATGGAGGGGCTCCGGAAGTCATAGTTTTAAGCCGCAATCCTGATGAATTTTGTAGAGAGAATCAGGAATTTTCTGAGCTGCCGTGGCTTTCTTTTGCTCAGGGTGATATTTTGAATCCAGATTCATTACCCTGGAAAAGGAAATTTGAATTTATTTTGCATGCGGCAGCGGATTCGACTCTTGGGCCAAAGTTGAGTCCCATCGTGCGTTACGACCAGATTGTGAGCGGTACGCGGAATTTACTGGATTTTGCAGTCAAACAAGGAGTGCTTCGCTTCCTTTTGGTGAGTTCCGGTGGAGTTTACGGCCCCCAGCCACTAGACTTGCCTCGCCTACCTGAGGGCTACTTGGGCAGCCCAGATCCATTGAATTCCAACAGCGCTTATAGTGTGGCAAAGCGGTGTGCTGAGCATCTATGCGCACTTTACTGGAAAGATTTTGGTTTGGATTTTGTCGTGGCCAGGTGCTTTGCTTTCATTGGCAGGGATTTGCCTTTGGATGCGCATTTTGCCATTGGAAATTTTATTCGTGATGCGCTTTGGGCACCTCGTATTGAGGTTCAAGGCGATGGAAGTCAAATCCGAAGCTATATGGATCAACAAGACCTTGCGGTGTGGCTCAATCAGTTATTGCTGCATGGCAATACAGGGTGCGCCTATAACGTTGGCTCGGATCTGGAGATTTCCATTGGTGGATTGGCACATTTAGTACGAGATATTTTAGCGCCGGAAAAATCTGTAATATTCCAATGTGATGCTCTCGGAGGTGATAGGAATAGATATGTTCCTGATATATCTAGCGCTCGCTCCGAGTTGGGGCTGGGCTTGACGATTTCGTTGCCTCGAGCGATTACTGATGTTGGAAATTATCACAAAACTTGTTTATAGCGCTGCGACTGGGGTTGATAGGGCAGGAACTGATAATGGGTACAAACCTCCAAAATAACGAAAGGATCGCCACAGCATGTGTATGTTGTGGCAGCAAGGAGCTCTCGAGTGCTCCGGCGGTGCTTATGCCTTTTGTTGCGCATCGTGCCCTAGGCTGGCCGCCTGTATTTATAGATGAGTCATGGGGACTCAATACTGTAAAGAAAGGTTATGCTTATACGATATGCCGTTCTTTACATTGTAATCACTGCGGTTTCCTGTTTCTGGACATTAGATTTTCGGATCGCGAAATGTCCAATTTGTATGGTGGGTATAGAGATGAAGAGTATGTGAGGCTCAGGGAATTCTATGAGCCTGGCTATCGTTTGCGTAATGAAGAGTTGAAGAAACGAGCTGGCTACCTTGTAATAGTAGATGATTTCATCAAGCTTCACCTCTCTTGTGATCACCCTCCCCCTCGAGTGTTGGATTGGGGGGGGGGGACAGGTTGCAACAGCCCGCTTGCGGCAATTAGAAGCAAGCTTGATATTTATGATATCAGTGGCGACGACCCCATAAGCGGTGCCTATGCAGTTACTCTGGCGCAGGCGCAGAATTGTGAGTACGATCTTGTCTCTTGTTGCCAGGTCCTTGAGCATGTTCCTTACCCTGCAGATATATTGCAAAGAATCATGACATGCATGAGCGACAGTACGCTTTTATATATAGATGTCCCATTTGAAGGCATAATGAATAACCCAGAAAAATGCATGATTCAGAAGCGTCATTGGCATGAGCATATAAATTTTTATTCTGTGGAGTCAATAAGGAAATTACTTGATTCTGTAGGGCTTTCCTTGATTGGTGTTGATGTGAGGGTTGAACGGGTTGGGGAAAGTAAAATATCTCTTCTTCAGGTTGTTGCTCGAAAGATTTGATTTCGACATTTGGCCTTAGGGTTTTTGGTGATTTATCCATTTTGTGTGGATCCACTGTGATGATTTATGGAATTTATTGGATCCTTTTGACTCAATGAGAAAATATCATTCATGATGGTGGGTCGGATATATAAAATATGGCTACTAAAAAAAATTTGTCGGAATCAATGAATAAAATATTCATTGATAAGAGGCGACCTTATTATGTTTATGCTCCGCCCTACACAAGGTTATCTGCGGGCATTCGAGCCATGCATCTGCTTTGTCACTATCTCAATAAGATGGGTGAGGAGGCGTATGTATGTACAGATACAGTGGATCCAGCACTGCGTACTCCCGTTTTGACGGATGGTATAAAGCAGAAACATAAGAATCTTGCTCTGGATCCAGTTGCAGTGTATCCGGAAGTTATACACGGTAATCCACTGGCTGAAAGATGCGTTGTGCGCTATATACTGAATCATGCGGGGCTGCTTGGCGGACCTGCTGAATTCCTCGAAACTGATCTCCGTGTTTTTTATATTGAAGAATATTTATCGGAGGGATTTGGTGCTGATGATGCTTTGATTTTGACGGTTCCGGTTTTTGATTTTTCTGTATTCAATAATATTAACAACGAATTTGATGACCAGAGAAGTGGTGTCCTTGTATATCCTGGCCGATATAAGGATGCGGATAGAAGTCATCCGGAATTATTCAAAAATTCTACGGTTATTACCTATGAGTGGCCGTCCTCTCCTCAAGAGATGGCCCAACTCTTTAGGCGCTCAAAGGTTCTTTATTGTTTTGCTAATTCGGCTGTGATCGGTGAGGCGATTTATTGCGGTTGCCCGGTTGTCATGGTAGATACGCCGTTTACGCGACGGCCTGATAATTATTTTAATAAAGACGCTATTGATGAGCACTTTTCATTACCTGGCGTAACTTTTGTGGATAGTGAAGAGGCAATTCTTGAGGTTCGCCGAGAGACGGTGAAATCCTACGAGATTCGCCTGGCAACGTACGATAAGTTTGTTGCACAACTAGATGCTTTCATAGAAAGAACACAAGCGATGCCGCTGACGCCCGTCAAGGAAAAGGAAGGATGGGGGGTTTCAAATTGGATCGCGGAGCGAAGCCCGCAGAAGAGTCGCATACTTGCTCTTCAGACTATGCTGGATGCGAATCCGGACGTTGGTACGCTTGGAGTTGTTGTCCGCGTTTCGGCTACAGATGAAATCCAGTTGCTGGTTACGACGTTGGAGAGCTTGGGAAGCCAGGCCCGACCGCTTTGCGGCGTGTGGCTGATCGGTGAGAGTGTGCCGCCCTCTGCTGATGGAGATGGCATTGAAGTTCTGAATTGGAACGAATCTTGGCAGCAAACCCTGGCGGATCGTCTGGGTCAGGGTGATGCTCCCGATTTCTTATGGCTGTTGGATGCCGGTGATCGGCTCTTGCCGCAGTCATCACTTGTTTTCGGTGAACACCGACTGCGCAGCCCCGATCCGTTGGTTTGGTATGTTGACGAAGCCGTAATGAGTGAAGAAGGTCCAGCTAATCCAATGCTGAAACCCGATTTCAATGTCGATCTATTACGCAGCTATCCTTACATTGGCCGTAACTTGATATTCAGCGCGATGGCGCTTAAGACGGCTGGCTGCATGGATGCTCGATTGGCTGATTTAGCGCCCATTGATCTGGTTTGGCGGTTAGTTGAGCAAGTGGGGCCGCGTGTCGTGGGCCATATTCCAGAAGTGCTTCTGTATGGTCGGATTGGGCTGATGCCTTGGGTAGGGCAAGCGGCAACCATGCTGTGGTCGCCTGTGGCGACCCAACTGCACCTGGATCGTATGGGGATCGAGGCGGAGGTGCAAACTGGGCCCAGCGAAGGGGCGGTCAGAGTTGCATACCCTTTGCACGTTCAGTCTTTGATCTCCATCATTATTCCCACTCGAGACCAATTGCCAGTCCTGCAAGCCTGCGTTGAGGGTTTAATGGAGCATACAGCATATTCTTATTATGAATTGCTGATCGTAGATAATGGCAGCGTTGACCCTAGCACTGTGGCGTTTCTAGCCGGGCTGGAAGCTATGGAAACGGATCAGATTCGTGTGCTACGCTGGTCGCGGGCGTTTAATTTTGCGGCTATGAACAATATCGCCGTCACCCAGGCGCGTGGGGACATACTCCTGTTCCTGAATAACGATATCCAGTTTGGTTCACGCACGCGATCCGATTGGCTGGAGCGATTGCTGCGGCATGCGTTGCGGCCCGAGGTTGGGATGGTGGGATCGCGTTTGGATCTTCCTGACGGGGGGGTGGATCAGTGCGGCCTAGTGTTGGGGATGGACAATAGCGTTGGTGCGGCGTTCCGGGGCTTGCCGGAAGATCGCCAGGGCTATATGGACCGTCTGATCGCCCAGCAGAACGTCAGCGCACTCAGTGCCTCGTGCCTGATGATGAGGCGCCAAGTCTTTGATGAGCTGGGAGGGTTTGATGCTGAATCCTTTCCGATCTATTACGCGGACGCGGACCTTAGTATGAAGGCGACACAGGCAGGGTATTTGCTGGTTCTGGAGCCTGACACTGGCCTGTTGCACATGGGCGGTGCGAGCCGTGTATTGACAGAGAAATTTGGCCTGAAGAACAGCCCGGATGATGAACAGCGGGATCGCTTGTATCAGCGGTGGTTGCCGCAATTGGCGCGAGATCCTTACTATCATCCGGCCTTTGGCAAACATTCTCCTGGTTTTGACCTTAGTCCTGAAGCATCTCGTATCCAGGACCCTTTGCCGGGTAGGCCTTTACCTGTGGTATTGGCGGCGCACGCTGATTGGCAAGGATGTGGTTACTACCGGATTCTGCAACCTTTTAAGGCAATGGATGCAGAGCTGCGTTTGGAGGGCGGGTTAAAACATCGTGATTTTCACTTCACTGATGTGGCTCGTGTGCAGCCTGATGTGATTGTGTTGCAAGGGGGCTGGCTTAACAAAGACATTCTTTCTCAAATTCGTCGTTATCGAGAAATTACAGGCGCTAAGGTAGTGATGGATTTTGATGACTATCTGCCCAATATTCCAACACGTAGCATCCATCGTAAGGATCTACCTCAGAGCGTTATCAAATATATGCGCCGTGCGATTGAAAAAGTGGATTGGTTAGTGGTTTCTACGCCAGTGCTAGCTCAGGAATATGCTAATTATCACCATGATATCCGTGTGGCCTTAAATGGCTTGCCTGTGGATCCGTGGCGTAATCTTGTTAGCCAACGCCGGGTTGGCCGTAAATTTCGTGTCGGTTGGGCCGGTGGAACTAGCCATACGGGCGATTTAGCAGAGATTCGTTCTGTCGTCCAAGACTTGAAAGATGAGGTTGAATGGGTCTTTATGGGGATGAAGCCTGAGGGCGTTCCCTGTGAATATCATAAAGGTGTGACATTTCATGAGTATCCAGAGAAGCTGGCCAAGCTTAATTTAGATTTGGCTGTGGTTCCGCTAGAGATAAATCAGTTTAATCGCTGTAAGAGTAATCTTCGCCTGCTGGAATTAGGTGCATGTGGGGTACCGATTATTGCTACGGACATTGAGCCATATCGTGTAGATTTACCTGTGACTCTTGTCTCTAACCGTCACCAGGACTGGGTTAAGGCGATTCGTGCCCATCTGGCAGACCCCGATGAATTAGGGCGTAAAGGAGACGCCTTGCGTGACGCGATTCGACAAAATTGGATGATGGAGGGAGAGTTTCTCGATCAATGGGCACGCGCCTGGGGGATAGCGCCCGAATTCGCCCAAGCAGAATAAAGCTAAAATACAGCCCTATCCAGCCAGGATGTGACGGGCCCGATCCATCACGTCCTGCGCTGGTACGTCCATGCAAGCATAGTTTCGGCCTGCGGGGCAGCCGCGCTGGCAGCAGTATTGGCAATCTACAACTCGATCCATGGTGTATTCTGCCCCCAGGATGGCAGGATGCATGGCACCAGGTAGCATCAAGGATGGGCAGCCAACCAGTTTGGCCAGCCATTGAGTGGATGTTGCTACGGTAACCAACAGATTGGTTGTTGCAAGCCGAGCTAAGGTGGTCTGCATAGGTAGGCTGCCGTCAAATCCAGACCAGACGTAGTAGCCGGCTTCTTGCAGCAAACATGTTAGAGTATCTGCCTGCTTATAGCGCTTGATAGCGGTGCTGCCTCGAAATGACACCGCAATAATTGGGCGTCCAGCAGCAGTTTCTTTAAATACAGTATCGGGTTCAGTGGGTAGGCTGATTGTAATGTTTTTTCCTAGGCCGCAGCAGTGGATCAGATAGTATTCTGGGTAGTTGGCATGGGATTGTGGCTGTAGCCACCAGGGGCTTAACCAGTCCATCATGTTGGGATATGTACTGGCCATAAAGGCAGTGCTAAAGTAATTATCTGATAGTTGCCCTGTTTGCTGCGCAGCAAAAAACTCGCTGGTAGGGCGATCCAGGTGGTTGCCTTCTACATTAAGCCCAATATCCATCAAAACCTGCGCCAGAAAGCACGGCATAAACCAGGTATCTAGACAAATAATCCGGTCGTAGCCACGTGAAGAGATGACCTGGGCTATGTTCAGAAAGCTTTGAGTGGCGGGGATCAGGTCGCGAGGCCATTGCTCTTGTGTGATACCCAGGATATCGCCAATATCCGGACATAGCGACATAAGCTCGATACCTGCTCCATAGGTCAGCACGTCAATCGTAGAACTGGGTTCTTGCTCGTGCACTAATCGGACGGCGGGAATCAGGATAGAAGCAACATCCCCCAGCCCCGCAAGGCGGGTAATCAGGACTTTTTGGCTCATGATAGGGTTAGTGTGAGATGCACGGTGTGCGCTTCAAAAAAAACCGCCGGAAAGAATCCGGCGGTTTTGGTGCGATAGGCAGTATAAACCTGCCTGGGCACAGTGCTGCAAATTAACGCAACAAGGACAACATGGTTTGCGGTACCTGATTTGCCTGGGCCAGCACGGCAGTACCAGCCTGTTGCAGGATTTGGGCACGTGTCATGTTGGACACTTCCACCGCGTAGTCGGCGTCTTCGATGCGCGAACGCGAGGCCGACAGGTTGGTGATGGTGTTATTCAGATTGGAAATTGTGGATTCGAAGCGGTTCTGGATTGCGCCCAGGTCGCTACGCATGGAGTCGACTTTGGCAATAGCTGCGTCGATTTCCCCCAGAGCGCCGGAGGCGAGGGTGTCAGCACCACCAGAAACGACGGTGATACTCAGACCGCCGGAGGCAGTGATGGAGGAAGCACCGCTCAGCAGATTGGTGAGCGTAGCATCTGTAACCTTGACGTTAATGGTTTCGTTGTCGTTGGCGCCGACTTGGATGTTGATGCCGCCAGACGTGGAACCATCCAGGACTTTGGTACCGTTGAACTGTGTCTGCTCTGCGACGCGCGTGATTTCGGCCAAGCGTTGCTTGACTTCGGCGTTGATCGAGGTTAAATCCTCGTCCGAGTTTGTGCCATTGTAGGCTTGAACCGCCAGTTGACGAATGCGTTGCAGGTTGTTGTTGACTTCGTTCAGGGAGCCTTCTGCCGTCTGGGAAATAGAGATGCCGTCGTTGGCGTTACGGGCAGCTTGCGTCAGGCCATTGATGTTGGCGGTGAAGCGGTTGGCGATGGCTTGACCAGCAGCATCATCCTTGGCACTGTTGATGCGCAGGCCCGAGGACAGGCGTTGGATCGCGGAACCCAGGGCGGATTGGGATTTGTTCAGATTGTTCTGGGAGACCAGAGCAAGGTAGTTGGTATTGATAACAGCCATGAGAGACTCCTAAGTTGTTTGGCGGAGATCCGCCCTTGTTGCCCAGGATGACAAACCAAGTGACCTCCTGTTCTGTCCCATTAACGGATTGTCTGTCGGAAACTTTAGGGTGTTATGGCAAAGTTTTTTTACAAGACGGCAACCCCGTACCGCACCCACATCCACCCAAAGCACATCACCAGCCCCATCGCTCCGGCCAGCAGGCGCATCCCCACACCGCGCCCCGAGATAAACGCGTACGACAGCCCCCACAGCCCTACGCCAATGCGCACAAAGGCAAACAGGGCGGGGATGGGGTGGCTGGCCAGCTGAATCACCTGCGGGTTGGCAATCATCGCTAGGGGGATGATGTACAGGCCAATACCCAGACGCATGGCTGAGGCGGCTACCTTCAGCCAGTTTTCGCCCACGATGCCGGCGGTGATGAACACTGTGCCGCACACGGGGGGCGTGATGGTGGAGAGCAGCGCAAACCAGAAGACAAACAGATGGGCTAGCAGCAGATCGATACCCAGGCTGCTCAGTGCCGGGCCGGCGACGGCCACGCAGATGACGTAGGCGGCAGTGGTGGGTACTTCCATACCCAGCAGCAGGCAGGCCAGGGCGGTAAGCAGCAGGGCGGGCCACAGGCTGGATTGCGCCACGGCCAAAATCACGGAGGTGACCTTGATGCCCAGGCCGGTCATGCCCAGCACGCCGATGATGATCGAGGCGCAGATGATGATGGCGGCAATCATCGAGATCTGTTTGCCGGCGATGATGGCCGCCTGGGACAGGCGCTGGGCAAACAGGCGTGGCGAGAACTCGAACCGGATATTGGTAAACAGCAGTGCCGCGCCCACCAAAATGGCGATGCACGCCGCGTATTGCGGGGTGACGCGGGCGATAAACATCTGCTGCATCAGCACGCCAAAGGGCACCAAAAAGAACATCATGGTCAGCAGCACGTCCCGGCCACGGGGATGGTCTTCCTGATCCAACGCCCGCAGGCCGTAGCGGCGGGCAAACAGATCGATACCGATCCAGACGGCCAGAAAGTACAGGATTGCGGGCAGCAGGGCCGCGCCCATGATCTGGGTGTAGGGGGTGCCGGTAAGCTCTACCATCACAAAGGCGCCCGCGCCCATCAGCGGCGGCATGATTTGCCCGCCCGATGAGGCCACGGCCTCGACGGCGCCGGCCAGTGCCTTGGGGTAGCCCAGGCGCACCATGGTGGGCATGGTCACAGAGCCGATGGATGCCGCATTGGCCGAGGCTGAGCCCGAGATCGAGCCAAACAGGGCCGAGGCCAGCACGGCCACCTTGCCGGCTCCGCCTCGCAGGCGGCCGGCCGCGGCGATGGCAATATTAAGAAAGCCCTGGCCGGCTTCGCCCACGTTAAGCACGGCGCCCATGATCACAAAAATGGCCACCACGTTAACGGATACGCCCGTCAGCGAGCCCCACACGCCGCCTTCGGTGATGGTGAGGGTACCCAGGGTGCTGGCAAAGGGCACTGTTGGGTGGCCAAACTGGCCAGGGATGTGTTCGCCAAAAAAGGCGTACAGCAGGCAGATCAGTGCCACCATCGGCAGGGGCCAGCCGATGGCGCGGCGAGCCATCTCCAGCGTTACCGCCAGCAAGGCCAGGCCAATGGCCATTTGCAGGGGGTTCTCTAAAAACCCGTACTGGTTGCCCAGCGCATCGGCGTTGATCACCGTATACGCGCAGCAGGCCATCCCAATCACCATCAGCACCGTGCCCGAGATCCGCTGGCTGCGGGTATGCGCCGGAAACAAGAACAGCCAGGGCAGGGCCAGCGCCATATGCAAGGGGCGGGCCACCAGGGCCGGCACCAGGCCGCTGAAAATCAGCCCCAGGTGAAACACCATGGACAGCAACCCCAGCGCAATCCATACATAGGGTGCGCGGGTGTCGATTGTGGCAGGTGTCGGGTGGTTGTCGGGGCTGGCAGAAGTGCTGGCGGTGCTTGCCATGGTGCTGATGGTGGTGCTCATGGGATTAACGCATGGCCTCGGGGATGGTGACACCGGCCTCTTCGTAGTAGCGGATGGCACCGGGGTGCAGTTTGACGCCGGCACTCATGATCATTTCGGGCTCTACCGCTTTCCACCAGGGGGCGGTTTTGCTCAGAGCAGCCTTTTGCGCCCAGAAGGTTTTTGTCAGCAGATAGGCGGTGTCGTCGCTCATGTCGGTGGTGGCAAAGGCGTCCACTGGCAAAAAGGTGGTGGCCACGTCTTTGTCTACGCCGGCATAGGTGCCTGCGGGGATGATCTGTTTGGCACGCCCGGTTTTGGCGATTTGCTCGTCAGTCATGGACACCAGTGCCACTTGCGTGCTGGCCGCGGCCTGCACCAGGTTGGGGGCGGGGAATGATCCGGCTGTCACAAAGCCGTCGATCTGGCCGTTTTGCAGGGCTTCGGCAGCATTGCCCAGTTCTGCCGAGGCAATTTTCACTTTGCCGTCCAGGCCAAACAATTTCAGGTATTTGGCACCCTCGTTGGCGCCAAACGTGCCTTTGCCCAGCAGGATGGTCTTGCCGGCCAGGTCGTCAAAGGTATCCACCTGTTTGTCGCTGTGCACCACAAAGTGCATGGTTAACGAGGGGATGGGAAACAGCGCGCGGATCTTTGCAAAGCTTTCTTTGGGCCGGTTTTTAAAGGGGCCGGTGCCTGCCTGGGCGCTTTTAACCAGAGAAGGGGGGGTGGTAAACACGTAATTGCCCGAGCGCACGGCCGCTTCCATCACGTTTTGCACCGAGCCCTGGCTTTCTTCTACCGTCAAAATGGTTTGCCCGTCAGTGCCCTGTTTGATGGCGCTGGCCAGCTCTACCCCCATTTGGTAGTACGAGGTGCCCGTCTTGGCGGATTTATAGGTAACGCGTTCTTCGGCATGGCTTGCGCCAAGCAGGCCAATGCAGCCAAAGATGGCCAGGCCGGTGGCCGCCAGTTTCAGTCGGTTCATCGTGAGTCTCCCGTGTTGGTATCCATGAATGCACGGCCCGAGCCCGGCATTTTCAGCAATGCCACCGGGCTTGATTTGGGCTGGGCAAGCTGCTTATATACCATACTGGCTATAAAGAGATGGTCAGCGCGAGCGTAGCCTACCGGATCGGGTTTGCCTTCAAGGTATGTTTATCTAACGGATAAAAAAGACTCGCGGAAGCGATCTGACATGTTTGTTGTATTAACCTGAATTATTGATTTCCTAATTTATTGTTAATACGATAAAATGGTCCTTACAGTCATTGAAACTCAGATGTTTCGGCATTATGCGGCCTCGGTCTGGAGCGATGGCGAGCGCGAAGCCTTTATCGACTGGATCGCGCAGCATCCCGAAGCCGGAGACGTCATCCCCGGTGCTGCGCCGCTGCGTAAAGTTCGATGGGGCCGTGCTGGTATTGGTAAGCGCGGTGGCGTGCGGGTTATCTACTACACAACCTTGGCAGACGGAACAATCAGCTTGTTGATCGTGTATCCCAAATCGACTACCGACAACCTTTCTCATGCGTTCCTGAGAGAACTGCGAAAACTTGTGGAGTGACATCATGCCCAAGACCAACGAACTGAGCCAGTTTGAACGTGATTTGCTGGAATCCATCCACCAAGCTAAGAAAGGTGAGCATGCTCGTGTCCATACGCCTGAACAAATCCAGGCGCGCCGTCGTGGCCGTCCCGCAGGCTCCACCGCCGCCGTCCACAAAATCCCCACGACGATCCGCTTCGATCCGGATGTCCTGGAAGGTTTGCGGGCAACTGGCCGAGGGTGGCAAACCCGTGCAAATGAAGCGCTACGCGAGTGGCTGCGAATACATCGCGGTTAGGACAATCCTCGCTTGTATCAACAGCCCCGTTGCCTCCGCGACGCTTAAAGCAGCCATTCAATCGGCAGACGGGCGATAAGGTTTGTGGCCAGCCGCCGCCACACGGTGGCGCCCGGCTCCTGGTGGTGTTCGATTTGCCGGGGCGGGGTGCCCTCCAGCCATTTCAGGGTATGGCCGCTACCGGCCTGCACCTGATAGGCGTGCGTGCTGGTCAGGTTCTGGATGTTGTGTGCGATTCGGGCGGCTAGCCGGGGGCTGGCAATCAAGAAGCCCATTTCGGTGTTCAAGTGCCTGGATCTTGGGTCAAAATTAAAAGAGCCCACAAACACGTGCGATTGATCCACCGAAAACACCTTTGCGTGCAGGCTGGAGCCCGATCGCCCCACCAGGCCGCGATCGCGCAACTTGGGCACCGAGGCCCTGCGTTTCAGCTCAAAAATCTGGATGCCTGCGGCCAGCAATGGCTTGCGCCGCTTGGCGTAGCCGGCATGCACGGCCACCACGTCGGTGGCCTCAAGCGAGTTGGTCAGCAGGGTGATGCGCACGCCTTTTTGGGCCAGGCCCACAAAGGCATCGACCCCTGCTTTGGCGGGCACCAGGTAAGGCGATACCAGTGCCAGTTCTTGCGTGGGGTTGTCCAGCACCTGCTGCAGTTGTGGCCATAACAGGGAGGCTTTATTGGCCTTATCCAGGCCCTTGGCGGGGTGGTCGCTAATCAGTGTCACGGACGTCCATTCAAACTGTAGCGTACCAGCCAGTAAGTTGCACACAAAGGATTGCCGGGTGATGGCCTCAAGGTAGCTGTCAGCCAGGTGGCTGTGGGCGGTATCTGGTTTGATGGCGGTCAGTGTGGCAAGGTCTGCTGATGGGGGCCGCAGCACCACTTGTTCTGCCGGCCAGGCAGAGTCGCTTGTCCAGTAGCGCTCAAAATCATCGCTCACGTCCTGCACCACTGGCCCAATTGCCAAGATATCCAGGTCGATAAACAACTGGTTGGGGCCGGCCCCGAAGTATTCGTCGCCAATATTGCGCCCACCTACCAGGGTTACCTGCTGGTCGGCTGTAAACGATTTGTTGTGCATGCGGCGATTAAGCCGGGCAAATTCTGTCAGGTACCCTAGGGCCCGCCAATGGCGGATGCGAAACGCGTTAAACAGCCTGATCTGAATATTGGGATGGGCATTCAATCCTGCAATCAAGGGATCCAGCCCGGTGGTGTTGTTGTCGTCCAGCAGCAGGCGCACTTGCACACCGCGGTCTGCTGCGCGGCGGATCGCGTCAAACAGCAGCAGGCCCGTCATATCGGCGTGCCAGATGTAGTACTGGATGTCCAGTGTGTGCTCGGCGGCGTCGGCCAATGCCACCCGCGCAGCAAAAGCCGCCCGGCCGTCGGAGAGCTCGACGATGCCGGATTCTTTGGGGTGTGATTGGTGCAGGGGGGTGACGGATTGCGACAGGCGGGAGGCCTTGTCCGCGCAGGGGAGGTCTGGGTTTGGTGGGCTCTGGTCGGGCGTGTCCAGGTGCGCGGATGGCGGTAGATTCTGATTCTGCTGGATAGTGTCGGAAAAGAGGCCGGACGATAGGGACACGCCTGGGCCTTTTCGGTGGGCCAAGCCCGCCCCTTTGCGCAGCCGCTGGCTGCCACGCAGCAAGCGGCGGCCGGCAGTTTTCATCATCTCCCGAAAGCGTGACGTTGTGTTGCCCATGGGCGGCCTGTGCCTAGTGTGAGCTTAGCGAAACCTGTTGAAAATCGTTTACGAGAATCTCCAGGCCAACTTGCCAATGCCCGGTGTCGGGTAGGGGCGGTAGGGCAAATTGCCAGTGCCCGGATGCGTCCGCTGCCTGGGCTGTCCGGTGCAGAGGCTGGATGCCGGCCTCTGGGTTGCTGATTTGCACCTCGACTGCCTGGGTAACAAAAGGTGTGCCATCGGCGTGCCGCAGCGTTAATTGCCACATGGTGGGCTCAGGTTGGATGGTTGCCGTGATGTCGGCATTATGCAGCACGATGGCCGGCCTGTGCGGGAGAGGGGAGGGTGAATCAGGTACCTGGGTTGGGGCATGTCGATGTACAGCTTGATGCGCCAGCGTGTGGACATCAGCTGCCATGGGTACTGTAGCCATGCTTCTGGGCGGTGGTGTCAGGCGCCACAGCGCCACCAGGCCCAAAATCAATACAGCCAGGACCAGTTCAACCTGGATGGCTCGACGCAGCTGGGCGCGTGGCCGCAATGCACCTGCCTGGGTCGCCTGGGTCAGCCGCCAGCGGTTCCAGGCGGCCACGCAAAACAGCAGCGCCACCAGGGTCAGTTTGGCAGACAGCACCTGACCATACAGGGTTTGCCAAAGATCGGACAGCTGGCGCAGCTGCAGCCAAGCCAGACACAGGCCGCTTAGCACCAGAAGCGCCACTACCCAGGTGATGCCGCTAGAAAACCGCCGGAGTTCGGGGATGGCGACATCGCTAGCAGTGCGTTGCGCAAGGGTTGTAGGCACCAGGCAACGTGCCAGCGGCAGCAGCAGGCCGATCCAGGCCACCGCGCTGATGACATGTAGCACCACGGTTGGCCGGGAAAGCCAGCGCGGCGGTGCGGTGCCCGCGTGGCCGCTGACGGCCAGGGCACTGCCCGCCAGCAACAATGCCAGTATCCCGGCCAGGCGTTGTCGCCAGATAGCACCTTTTGAGCTGGATTCATGCGGATTGGTGCCGTGCATCGAGGCGCGGGTATTTTGCACCGGCATCGGCCTGGAAAGCCCCCAGGCGGTAGTACCAAAGGCCAACGCCAGCAAAATGAGCGTGGTGGCGTAGCTGCTGTGCCAGGTTTGAACCCAAACCGCCGGCTGCCCAATCTGTTGCCATGGGGCACCCAGCAAATCCAGCCCCTGCAGGCCCCATTGCAAGGGCAGCAGCAAAACGCCTACACCTAAAGCCATGTGCCACAGGCGGCCTTGTAAGACGGGTTGCATCGCGGGTGCGTGGCGGCTGTACGGGTTTAGCGCCCGGAATGCGCAGGCACCCAGCAGCAAGAACAGGCAGACATACGAAACAAAGCGGCTGGCCCATATCAGGGCAGCACGCTGGCTGGCGCCAGGGTCTGCCAACTGTTGCAAATGAGCGTGCAGCCCCGCGGCAGCGCCTACACCGCTGATGCCGCCGGCGGCACCGCTTGCCGGGCCCACCTGATAATCCAGCGTGCCGCCAATGGGGTGACCATCGGCAGAGACTACCCGCCAGCTCAGCAGATAGGTGCCGGGTGTCTGCTGCCCGGCCACATCGATCTGCACGGTGGCGTCGTGCGCGCCACTGGTGTGGATGTCCTGTGTCCGCCCGGCCGGGTTGATCAGGCGCAAGACCGTGACGCCGACCGGCTCGCTAAATTGCAGCGTCAGCGTGGCCGGTGCCTGGGCCAGCACTGCGCCGGCTGCTGGCGTGCTGGATATCAGGGCCGCATGCCCCCAGGCGCCTGAAGACCAGATCAGCAGGCAGGCCAGTACAAGACGCGCAAAAATCATCAGTGCGAGTGAGCGCCGTGGTGCCCTTGGGCTTTTTCAAGTTTGACGCTGGGCGCCGGGTTGCCGACACCCGCCTTGCCCGTTGTGTCGATCCAGCGTGACACGCCTTTCTTGCACTCTTGCACCACCGGGAAATACAGCGTTTGACCGGGCTTCAAAGAGGACGCGATTGTGCCCACAAAGGAAAATTCATCGTAAAACGCTTCTGGCAGCAGGCCCGTCCAGGAGATCTCACGTACCCCGTGATCGATCTTCGCTCCATGCAGGGTTTCAGGCTGGGCATAAGCGCCGTCCTTGGTTTCGATCTGCCAACCAGCCTTAAGTTGCGGCTTGACCGCCACAACGCCTTCAGGGATCTGCACCCGGATCCGGGTGGTGTCCGAGCCATCGCAGCCATGGCCGACCTCAAGGATTGCCTTGTAGCTGCTGCCGATAGTGGCCGTGGGAGTTTGCAAGTGGACGTGAGCCTGCGCCAGCGGCAGCGCGCCCAAAAGCAAAGCCAGGCCGCCAAGAAGTTTCAGTTTGTGTGTCATCAGTATCAATGAGTTGGCCGGCCGATGTCGGGGTATCCGCATGCTGCACCCACAGCGCATTTGCCGGTGTCGTTAATTAAAAGTGATTATCATTCTACCCTGGTCAGGCAGGGCTTTTGCCAGATACTGGATACGCGTGATCAACGCAACTGCTGGTACGCTGTCCCTGAGGGTCTTTTGCTGCTTTGCCAGCCGCAATGGTTTGCTTGGCTGCAACTGCCAAAGAAAAACCGCCTGAGGTGATTAACCCGAGGCGGTTTTTTGCCTGTTTTGGAGAACAGGATAATTCTGGCGCGGCTGGCAGGATTCGAACCCACGACCCCTTGGTTCGTAGCCAAGTACTCTATCCAACTGAGCTACAGCCGCTAAAGAGGCGTAAATATAACATGTTTTTTTTACACTGTCATATCAGGCCTGTTTACCGAAATCAGGGATTTGTCTGTCTCCAGACATGTATCCAAGACCCCGGAAAGGGCAAGATAATACCACGATCTGGCAGGCCTTGCGCAATACCCAGCCCCTTCCGGCGGTATCGAAGCGATCGGGTGGATACGTGATGCTCAGGCCGGTTTATGGCGCGGCTTGCGGGCAGCAGGCCGGCGGCTGACCGCCGGATGCCCGTCGATATAAAACCTTAGCGGCTTGGCCGCCCACTCGCCTGCGTAATCCACCCCGATGCGGGGGCTGGTGGCAATCTGCCCGGCAGCCGGCGCGTTATCGCGGGCCAGCCACAGGGTGTCGCTGCACAGATCCATGCCATAGTGCTCAAGCGTGATATCCATGGCGCGGCATAGTTTTCCGGGGCCGTTGCTCTCGCCTTCAAGGCCTGTTACCGGTGCCAGTGCGCGCAGCAGCACCGCCGTGCCGCTACCCTCGGGGCCGGTCACGGCATTCATGCAGTGGTACATGCCGTAGATCAGGTACACGTACGCATGGCCGGGGGGCCCAAACATGGCGCGGGTGCGTGCCGTGCGGCCGCGCGACGTGTGGGCGGCCAGGTCGGTTGGGCCTAGATAGGCTTCAACCTCAACCACACGGCCCACCCGCAAGCCTCGGGGAGTGGCATGAAACATCAGGCAGCCCAATAGATCAGGCGCCACCTGGATGGCCGGGCGGTTGTAAAAATCGCGATCAAGCCGCGTGCAGGCGCCCTGTATCGCATCAGAGGGCAGGGACAATCGGTGTAGCCTGGCAGCAGATGGCATGGCCCTTAACCCAGGCTGGCAGCTGTGGCCAGGCGATCCATCCAGCGGGCCTTATCGGCAGCTGGCAAGAAAGACGCCTGCAGGCTGTTGGCCGCCAGGGTGACCAACTCGTCGTGAGAGAGGTCCAGTGCTTGCGCGCTGGCCACATAATTATCCAGTACGTAGCCGCCAAAATAAGCGGGATCGTCTGAATTCAGGGTGATCATGGCGCCAGCGCGCAACAAGCGTGCCAGGTTGTGGTTGGACAAATCACTGACCACACCCAGCTTGAGGTTAGACAAGGGGCAAACGGTCAGTGGTATCTGCTGCTGGATCACCGACTGCAGGAGATCGGGGTCGTCGCTGGTGCGCACGCCGTGGTCGATGCGCTCGACGCGCAGCGTATCCAGGGCGCTGCGCACGTAGTCGGCCGGGCCTTCTTCGCCTGCGTGGGCCACGCAGCGAAAGCCCAGCTCTGCGCAGCGCGCATACAGACGTGCAAATTTCTCGGGCGGGTTGCCTTTTTCGGCAGAGTCCAGCCCCACACCGATCCAGAGATCTGCGTACTGATCCCGTAGTGGCAGTGCCGCATCCAGCGTGGCAAGGGCGTCGGCTTCGCTGAGGTGGCGCAGGAAACTGAGCAGCAGGTAGCTGCTGATGTCCAGGGTGTCGCGCGCTTCGCGCAAGGCGCGGGCCAGGCCTGCAAAAACGGTGCCAATGGCAATGCCGCGATGCGTATGGGTTTGCGGGTCGAACATGATTTCGACGTGCACCAGGCCGTCTGCGTGGGCACGTTGCAGGTAGGCCATGGCCAGGTCGTAGAAGTCCTGCTCGGTGACCAGAACACTGGCACCTGCGTAGTAAAGATCCAGGAACGACTGCAAATCGGAAAACTGGTAGGCGTCTTTGACCGCTTGCACGTCGGCATAGGGCAGGGGCACCTGATTGCGTGACGCCAGGGCAAACATGAGCTCGGGCTCAAGAGTGCCCTCGATGTGCAGGTGAAGCTCGGCCTTGGGCAGAGCCTGCAGCCAGTTGCGCAGTGCGTGGTCGCCAGAAGCTTTGGACATGGGGATTCCGGACGTTGAAACGGGCCCTTATTATAGGCCCGGGTATAGGCCTGGACAGCCAGGGATCAGCAGGCTGCGATTGGGCTTGCCCGCCTATGCGCCGCCTCGCCAGGCACCCCATGCCAGGCATAGCCAGGAGGCAATCATCAGCAGCCCGCCAATGGGCGTCACGGCCCCTAACACCCGGATGCCTGTCAGCGCCAGCACATACAGGCTGCCGCTGAAAATCAGCACACCGGCCAGCATCAGGCCGCCTGCCCAGGCCGCGGGGGTGGGCGCCAGAGACGACCACAATGCAGCCACCAGTAATAGGCCCAGGCCATGGATCAGCTGGTAATGGGCCGCAGTGCGCCAGGTTTCCAGCAGATCAGGGCTTAGTACCCGTCGCAATCCATGGGCGCCAAAGGCCCCGGCAGCAACGCCGAGTGCCAGCAAAAGGGCACCGCACAGGATCAGAATTCGTGGGGTCATGCAAAGAGTCTCCATTGGGTGGGTGCATCTGATTGTAGCGAGCCTGTTGTCACACCGGATTCACGGGTAGACTGGGTTGTCTTGCAAGGGTTTTTTGGAGGCCGTCATGGCTGTTCAGCATTCGCCGTTCGAGACACATCAGGTGGATAACCAGGTGTCTGATCTGCCCGATTGCAATCTTTTTCTGGATGATGTGGCCCTGATGCAGGGGGTGCTGCGGGAGGGCGGGCAGGCCGATGCCACCGACCTCGAATCCTGGGGGCGCCGCCTGGGGCAGGCCGATCTGGCCGTGCTGGCCGCCGAGGCCAACCGCACAGCCCCGGTGCTGCAGGCATTTGATCGCACCGGACATCGCATCGACTGGGTGCAGTTTCACCCGGGCTGGACACAATTTCTATCGCTGGCGTTTGCCCAGGGCATGCACGGCAGCGCCTGGATTGCGCCGGCCGAGGGCGCCCATGTGGTGCGTGCCGCCCATTACCTGATGCACGGGCAGGTAGAAGCAGGCTCGCTTTGCCCCATTACGATGACCAGCGCCGCCATCCCCTTGCTGGCCCGCGAGCCCTGGTTTGCCGAGCTTCAACCTAAGCTGGCCAGCCGGCAATACGATGGGCGCGATCTTCCCCTGGCCGACAAGGCCTCGATGATGATCGGCATGGGTCTCACAGAAAAGCAGGGGGGTTCTGATCTGCGCAGCAACACTAGTACGGCCAGCCCGGACAGCGATGGCTGGTTTCGTCTCACCGGCCACAAATGGTTTTTCTCGTCGCCCACCTCGGATGCCCACTTGATGCTGGCCCGCGAAGGCGAGGGTTTGTCGTGTTTTTATGTTCCCCGCTGGCTGCCTTCGGGTACGCGCAACGGCGTTCATGTCCAGCGCTTAAAAGACAAGTTGGGCAATCGCTCCAACGCCAGTGCCGAGGTCGAATTCTCCGGTGCGTTGGGGCGGCGGGTGGGCGATCCTGGGCGCGGCATCCCCACGCTGGTGGAGATGGCCTCTTATACTCGCCTGGATTGTGTCCTGGGCAGCGCGGCCCTGATGCGCCAGGGGCTGGTGCAAGCCATCCACCATGCGCGTCATCGCCGCGCGTTTGGCAGCAACCTGATCGATCAACCCCTGATGCGCCAGGTGCTGGCCGACCTTGCACTGGAGTCTGAGGCCGCCACCGTGCTGGCGTTGCGGCTGTCCCGGGCATTTGACCATCCCGAGCAGCCGGCCGAGCATGCCTTGCGGCGCATCCTTACGCCGGCAGCCAAATTTTGGGTGTGCAAGCGCACCATCGAAGCCATTGCCGAATGCATGGAGGTGTGGGGCGGCAATGGCTACATCGAAGACGCACCTATGGCGCGCCTGTATCGCGAAGCGCCAGTCAACTCCATCTGGGAGGGCTCGGGCAATGTCATGTGCCTGGATGTGCTGCGTGCCATTGGACATGCTGGGCCGCACATCAGCCAGATGATTGACGGCATGGCACAAGCCCATCCGGCTGAATCCACTTTGCGCGCGACAGCTGACCGCCTTCTGAAGGCCTTGCAGGATACCCCGGAAGCGCAACAGATCCAAGCACGGCAGATTGCCCGCGATCTGGTTTTGCTGGTGCAGACCGATCTGCTGCTGCGTCACGCCCCCGATAATGTGTCTCGGGCCTTTGTGGATACCCGCCTGCAAGGCCAGGGCGGGCGGGTATATGGTGCGTGTCTGCCGGTTCAGGCCGCCGAGGCGTTGTTGCAGCGGGCCTGGCCGGCCTGAGGCCGATGCGCAGTGGCTGCGTTTGTTCAAGTTTGTACAGGATGGCGGTGCTGCAGCGCCCGTTAAGAAGGTGGTGCTGTCCAGTACAATAAAGCACGGGCTGCGCCAGGTTTGCAGCCCTTTTTTTGCCGGAACTCTCTCCATGCGTCGATTACTTTTCTCAGTGGCCGTACTGGCGGCGGTGTTGTTGTCGCCCCTGGCGTTCGAGTCGGCCGATGCCTACACCTTGTCAGGCAAGGTCGTGCATGTGGCGGATGGCGACACGTTAACTTTGCTGTCGGGTCGTGATCGCGTGCGCGTGCGCCTGGCCAGCATTGATGCGCCCGAGATCGGCCATGGGCGTGCCCAGCCTGGCCAGCCCTATGGCAAGGCCGCGCGCCAGGCACTGGCTGATCTGGTGGCCGGTAAAAATGTGCGCCTGCACTGCTACGAGCAAGACCAATACGGCCGCGAGATCTGTGATGTCCCCCTGGATGATGGCCGACTGGCCAGTCAGGCCCTGGTGGCCAGTGGCATGGTCTGGGCTAACCAGCAGGGGCGTGGCAAGTATATGCGTGACGCCAGCCTGCCAGACTTGCAACGGCGCGCAAAACAGCAGCACCTGGGCTTGTGGCGGGATGCCAAGCCTGTGCCACCCTGGGAATGGCGCTACAAATGCTGGAAAGCGCTTGAAACGGGCGATCGCGCCCCCATTTGCTAATCATGGCACTAAAAGTATTCGACCTCGCCTGTGAGCACGACCACGTCTTTGAAGGCTGGTTTGCATCACAGGAAACCTACGACAAGCAACTGGCGGACGGGCTGGTGCGTTGTCCTGTCTGCCAAAGCAGCAGTATCACGCGGCGCGTGTCGGCCCCGCACCTTAATGTCAGCCACCTGCGCAGCCAACCCATGGCGGCCCAGTCGCCGGCAGGGCAAGGTCGTGCGGCCGTGGCCGCGCCCTCCAGCCAGCAACTGGCACAGCTGCAGGCCGAGGTTTTGCGTCAGATCCGCCAGGTGGTGCGCCAAAGCGATAACGTCGGGGCCCGCTTTGCCGACGAAGCCCGGCGCATGCACACCGGAGAAATCGAAGAGCGCCCCATCCGTGGCACGGCTTCTGTGGAAGAGTGCCAAGAGCTTGTGGAAGACGGCATCTCCATCATGCCGATTCCAGACATTCTGGACGACGACCGTTTGCAGTAAATAAAACCGTACCGGCCAGATGCAAAAACGGGGCAATCATGCCCCGTTTTTATGTGCTGCCGATGCTGAAAATTACATCACGCGGCTGCGGTACTCATTGGTGCGGGTATCGATTTCGATCTTGTCGCCGATATTGCAGAACAGTGGCACTGCCAGCTCGTAGCCGGTGTTGATCTTGGCGGGTTTCAGCACCTTGCCCGAGGTGTCGCCCTTGACGGCCGGTTCGGTGTAGGTGATTTCGCGCACGATAATTGTGGGCAGCTCGACAGAAATGGCACGGCCTTCGTAAAAGACGACTTGAACCGTCATCCCTTCTTCGAGGTAGTTCAACGCGTCGCCCATGCTTTCGGATTCAACTTCGTGCTGGTTGTATTCTTCGTCCATGAAGGCATACATGGGATCGGCAAAGTACGAGTACGTGCATTCTTTGTTTTCAAGGACGACTTGTTCGAATTTTTCGTCGGCCTTGCAAACAGACTCGCTGGCGGTGCCGGTAAGCAGGTTTTTAAATTTCAGCTTCACCACCGCAGCATTGCGGCCAGATTTGTTGTACTCGGCCTTTTGGACTACCAAGGGGTCGCTGCCAACCATTACAACGTTGCCGACGCGCAGTTCTTGGGCGATTTTCATAGGGTAAGACTCCGGGGGAAAGACATGCCCCGAGCATGAAAAACGCGTTTCGAGGCAAAGCAGGAAAAAATTAACTGTGTATTCTAACGCGTCTGGACGTGTTGCTGGTAAAACCGCAGCAACTGACTGGCCAGATCAGGCTGTGTGGCCAGCTCGTCAGACCACTGCTGCGCACGGATCTGCCAGGCTTTCCAGCTTGTGGGCGCCAGTGCATCCGCCAGGCACTCAGCCATCTGGCTGGACGGGTGGGCATGGCTGGACAGACTGGTACAGCCGGGCGGGCCGGCGTTCCATGCCCGGATCAGGGCGTTAGCTGCCGTCGGCAGTTGCGCCCTTTGCAGCCAGGCCTCCAGTTTTGTCAGATGTGTGTCTTCGGCCTGCGGGTAAATGTGCCACACCAGGGGTGCGCCTGCCCAAAGTGCCCGCACCAAAGAATCCTCGCCGCGCACAAAGTTCAGATCGCAGCACCACAGCAGATCATCAAACTGCGCCTGCGGCACGAAAGGCAGGGTGCGAACCTGCAGGTTTCCCGTGCTTGATGCGTCAGTGTGCTGGTTTCCTTCACCCTGTGCAGCAGTTGCCGCGCCGCCGACGTGCGTGCCTGCCAGTAAAAGACAGGTGGGGGTGTCCATC
Source organism: Castellaniella sp. FW104-7C03 (assembly GCF_040276085.1). Taxonomy (NCBI): domain Bacteria; kingdom Pseudomonadati; phylum Pseudomonadota; class Betaproteobacteria; order Burkholderiales; family Alcaligenaceae; genus Castellaniella; species Castellaniella sp. FW104-7C03. Next base: position 157,555 of record NZ_JBELOK010000002.1, on the reverse strand, counting down.
TGAGCCAGTGCCGCCAGCAAAGTGTCCATGGGTGCGCCCGGATAGCAAAACAGCAAGATATAACGCGCGTCCGCCGGCAAGGTGTCGACAGGCCAGCCGGTGATCTGCGATAGCCGCAGCCGGCGATCCACCCCAAGCGCCTGACGACGTCTGTCCAGCAGATCTGGCTCCCGCAGCAGCCCACCGCTGGCCGCAGTGAAACCAGGAAAATAAAAGTACTTGGCAACCCTGTTGGGTTGCAGGGAGGGCAGGCCGTGATAGCCCTCGATCCAGGGCTCTGCGCTCAGGTACTCGAGATTGATCCACAGGCTCTGTGTCTGGGCCAAAGACGCCTGATAAGAAGTGGGCAGGGTGCAGGCAAAAGCCTCGATCACCAAGCCATTGGCCGGGGCCTGCGCCTGCGCAGCCAAAGACCAATGAACAACCTCGATGCCGTGCACATGCTGGTGCAGCACTGTTGCGTCCAGTGCGGGCGCCAGCCGGGCCAGTGTAGCGAGATCATCGATCCAGAGCCGTACCCGATGGCCCAGCGCTGCGTACTGTTGTGCCAGACGCCAGCACACGCCAGCATCACCAAAGTTGTCGATGACCTGGCAGAAAATATCGACAGGCATTTAGTGAAACTGGACGGGTTCGGGATCGATTTCTTCGGGGAGCTCGGGGTGCTGCATTTCGCCCAGCATATTGGGAAAATACGGCGTGCCGCAATCGTCGCAGAACTCGAGCGGATGCAGGCCGGGCAGGCGCCGGATGTCCTGGATGCCGGATTCTCGCAGCAGTGCTGCCAGCGTGTCCCAGGTGTCTACCTCGCCTTCTGCGGCCTCGCTGAGATCGGGGGTGGCTTCCTCGCGGCTAAGCGATGGCCAGACGCAACCGTAGATGACATCGTTGTTTTTACGTGTGCAAAAACCGATGCGATATTCCTCGATGGCTTGTTCGCCGCAGCCCACAATGGCGGCACGAAGATCGGTGGCGGCAATATGTGCGGCTGTTTGCAGCCAGGTGATGGCAGCCTTTAAGGTAAGCGGCCGGATGCTTTGATCGGCTTGCCGGGTGGCTGTATAAAAGGCTTCCGGCAGCAGGTATTCCATCAGGCAGCCTGTAAACAGGGGTTCGACGGCTTGCACGCACGCCTGCGCCCACTGTGCGGCAACCTCGGTGCGTTTGACCAGGCTGTTTTCGCCCGTATCCTGCCATTTGAACAGGGCCTGGCCCTGTGGCACGATCACCACACCAATCAGGAAATACGCATCCGCCAGCAAGTCTTCGGGTGTGTCTGCCGGTGGCAAGCCCGGGAGATCGCGTCGCGTGCCCAGGGTGTGCTGGGCGATTTCTGTGGCCCATGTACGGGTTTCGCGAAACGACTGCGGAAGTTGATCGAAACGCACCCAATGCGGCAGCAATTGCAGTTGCGCACCGGGCGCCAGCACAATGCCGGTCATGGCGTCGGATAACGCCTGCAAGTGTGACTCCGTGAGTTGCGCGGCAGGCAACTGGTAGCGCGTCCAGGCCAGTACTGGGGCTGAAATCAGCTGCACGTCGTATGACTGATTGTCGTGCGTCAGGTTAAAAGACTCTGAGTACGCCTCGGCGTGCTCAACCAGCAGCTCGTAGGCCGGCGAGCGATGCTGCAGCAAGTGCTCGAGTGCGTGCTCGATACTATGCCCAGCGCGGCCACCGAGCACTTTAGTGAGCGCCTTTGAAAGCGCTTGCTGCCACCAGAGGTCTTCCAGCCGGCTGCCCGAACGGGAGAGAGACTCGGCCAGAGACACCAGCGACAGCGACGTCCGGGACAAAGAAGAAGATCGGGATCGGGCGGGCATGAGAAACCGGGAAAATGGGACACACTGAATAGACCCATTAGTGTAGCGCGTTCAAGCAATCAGCCCCGGCATGTCGTGTAAACATACCGGGGCTGAGGGGACGCCCGAAGCGGGCGGGAGCTACCTTTTAGGCTTGAACCGTATTGGCGACTTCGGTGAAGTCTTCAATCTGGTCGAAGTTCATGTAGCGGTAGATATCCTGGCTATCTTTAGCCAGCAGCCCCATTGCTTCCAGGTACTCGTCACGGGTGGGAATGCGGCCCAGGCCCGAGCAGATCGCTGCCATCTCGGCCGAGCCCAAGAACACATTGGCGTTTTTGCCCAGACGATTGGGGAAGTTGCGCGTGCTGGTGGAAAACACCGTGGCACCCTCGCGCACTTGGGCCTGATTGCCCATGCACAAGGAGCAACCTGGCATTTCCATGCGTGCCCCGGCCGTACCAAAGGTGCCATAGTGGCCCTCTTTGGTCAGCTCGCTGGCATCCATCTTGGTGGGTGGCGCGACCCACAACTTGGATGGCAGATCGCGCTTGCCTTTAAGCAGAGCTGCGGCGGCGCGGAAGTGGCCGATGTTGGTCATGCAGCTGCCGATGAAGACCTCGTCGATGGCCGTGCCGGCTACATCAGACAGGGTTTTGACATCATCAGGATCGTTGGGGCAGGCCACGATCGGCTCTTTGATTTCAGCCAGATCGATGTCGATGACCGCTGCGTAATCCACGTCTGCATCGGGCTCTACCAATTGAGGATCGGCCAGCCAGGCTTCCATGTTCTTGATGCGGCGTGCCAGCGTGCGGGCGTCTTCGTAGCCGTTGGCGATCATCCATTTCAGCAGCGTGATATTGCTGTTGAGGTACTCGATGATCGGCTCTTTGTTCAGGCGTACCGTGCAGGCAGCTGCCGAGCGCTCAGCCGACGCGTCAGAGAGCTCGAATGCTTGCTCGATTTTCAGGTTGGGCAAGCCTTCGATTTCGAGAATGCGGCCCGAGAAAATGTTTTTCTTGCCCTTTTTCTCGACTGTCAGCAAGCCCTTCTTGATGGCATACAGCGGAATTGCATTGACCAGATCGCGCAGTGTCACGCCCGGCTGCATCGTGCCCTTGAAGCGCACCAGCACGGATTCGGGCATGTCCAGCGGCATTACACCCGTGGCGGCGGCAAACGCCACCAATCCCGAGCCGGCCGGGAAGCTGATCCCGATCGGGAAACGTGTATGCGAATCACCGCCCGTACCCACCGTATCCGGCAGCAGCATGCGGTTAAGCCAGGAGTGGATGATGCCATCGCCCGGGCGTAGGGCCACCCCGCCGCGTGTGCTGATAAAGGCCGGAAGCTCGTGGTGGGTTTTGACGTCCACAGGCTTGGGATACGCTGCCGTGTGGCAGAACGATTGCATCACCAGGTCGGCCGAGAAGCCCACGCAAGCCAAATCCTTAAGCTCATCGCGCGTCATGGGGCCGGTTGTGTCCTGGCTGCCCACCGATGTCATGCGCGGCTCGCAATACGTGCCCGGGCGCACCCCTTGGCCTTCAGGCAAGCCACATGCGCGGCCCACCAGCTTTTGTGCCAGCGAAAAGCCCTTGCCTGTATCCACGGGAGACTCGGGCAAACGGAACAGTGTCGTGGCCGGCAAGCCCAACGATGCGCGGGCCTTGGCCGTGAGGCCGCGACCAATAATCAGCGGAATCCGGCCACCGGCGCGAACTTCATCCAGCAAAACTTCAGACTTCAGCTGAAACTCGGCAATTACCTGACCGTTTTTCAGTGCCTTGCCCTCGTAGGGGCGCAGCTCGATGATGTCGCCCATATCCATGCCCGACACGTCGAGCTCGATAGGCAGCGCACCCGAATCTTCCATTGTGTTGTAGAAAATCGGGGCAATCTTGTTACCCAGACAGACGCCACCGAAGCGCTTGTTGGGCACGAAAGGGATATCTTCGCCGGTGTGCCAGATGACCGAGTTGGTGGCCGACTTACGTGACGAGCCGGTGCCCACCACATCACCCACATAGGCCACCAGATGGCCTTTTTCTTTCAGCTGATTGATCAGCGTGATCGGCCCCACTTGGCCCGGGGCGTCCGGCGTAATTCCATCACGCGGGTTTTTAAGCATCGCCAGTGCATGCAGCGGGATATCCGGGCGGCTCCAGGCATCCGGTGCCGGCGAGAGATCATCCGTATTGGTTTCGCCCGTCACCTTGAACACGGTCATCGTCAGGCTCTCAGGAACCTCCGGGCGGCTGGTAAACCACTCGGCATCCGCCCAGCTTTGCAATACCGCCTGGGCATGGGCGTTACCGCCCTTGGCTTTTTCTTCGATGTCGTGAAACGCGTCAAACACCAGCAGGGTTTTCTTCAGCCCTTCAGCTGCAACCGGTGCGAGGTCTGCGTGGTCAAGCAGCTCGATCAGGGCACCGATATTAAAGCCCCCCAGCATCGTCCCCAGAAGTTCGGTGGCATGCTTGGCGCTAATCAGCGAGCAGGTTTCTGTGCCTAGTGCCAGCGCCGCCAGGTAGGAAGCCTTGACCTGCGCGGCATCATCAACACCCGCCGGCACACGGTGGGTAAAGAGATCCAGCAGGAATTGTTCCTCGCCCGCCGGAGGCGCCTTGAGGAGTTCGATCAGATCGGCAGTTTGCTTGGCTGTCAGTGGCAGTGGCGGCACGCCAATGGCTTCGCGAGCAGCGGCTTCGGTGCGGTAGGAATCCAGCATTAAGGTACCCCAGAAAGGAGGGTTTGAGAATGCCGCTATTTTAAAGAAGAAGCGCCAATCAGGCAACAGTCTTATATAAGATATAAGAGTTGACGTTTGGTTTTTGTGCTGTTCTTTTGCCGGGTGTCGTTGTTGTGGCTTCTTTGTATGGGTATTTTCACGCTGCTTCTTCGTGCGGACACCGTTGGCGTTTTTTCTTGGGTAGGCTTCATCGATGCGGGAGGGTGCCTGGGGACACAGGTCGCAATCCGGCGGCTTCGCCGGGGATGTGGTGGTAGGCTCCAACAGTGTCCCCAGGCACCCTCCCGCATCGATCCACGAGAATTGCGGCGTCTTAAAACCTTGAATCCCATGCTTGGGGCGCCAGCAGGTCAACAGGTCGTCAAGTCAACAGATCGGCAAGCCAGTAGGTCAGTGGGTCAGTAGGCCAGCCAATCAGCAAGCCAGAGATCAGCAAGCCAGAGATCAGCAAGCCGCACCGAGCTGAGCGCCACGAAAGGGGGTTAAACATCTCGCTCTGATCATGGTCTGAGCCTGAGAGGAGGGTGGGGCGTGGCGGCGCAATCGGACAGCGCCGGATGCTTCCGAAGGGAGGCGGGGAGGCGTCGGCCCGCGCTGTCTGAGGATCGCGTAGCGAGCCGAGTTCGCGGGCCGCCCCGCTGGACGAGGAAGATCCGGGAAGTCCGGCCAAGGGCCGGACCGCTGTCTGGCGCAGCCACGCCCCACCCTCCTCTCAGGCGCCGCAAGCAGCAGGCGCCGCAAAAAAGCGCCCGAGGCCAAAACCCCAGGCGCCCGGAAAGAACAGATAAAGCCAGCGCTAATTATCCAGCGACAAGATCCTGATACTCGGGGTGTCGCCGTATATAAGCATCCACATACGAGCACTCGGGCACCACCTGCCAGCCGCGCGCCCGTGCCGTCTCCAGCCCATAGCGCACCAGATCTGCTGCAATCCCGCGCCCGCCCACAACAGACGGAACACCTGTGTGAAAAAATACGGCCACAGTGCCGTCAAGCGAGTAATCCAGCACACAAAGCTGTTCCTCTTCTACATACTCGAAGCGGTGCTTGGCCTCATTGTGCTGAATCTCGCGTTGCATCGTGCCTGTATTGGATTTAGATGACATACAAATCCACGTATTCGTGTACCGGCATCGCCTCCAGCGTCGCCTGATTCAGCGACACATCCAGAATCCGTTGCTGCTGACGCTCCGGGAACTGACGTGCCAGATTCTTGCGGAATTTGGCTTCGAGCAGCGGGATCCCGTCTGTCCGCCGGCGCTTGTGGCCGATCGGATACTCGCAGACGATCTCGTCCAGTTTTGAACCGTCATTGAACTCGACCGTCAGTGCATTGGCGATCGAACGCTTCTCTGGATCGTGGTAATCCTTGGTGAAAGCGGGGTCCTCCACACACTCCATTTTGTCGCGCAGTGCGTCGATGCGTGGATCTGCAGCAATGCCGTCCTCGTAGTCGGCAGCCGTCAGGCGGCCAAACAGGATAGGCACCGCCACCATGTACTGGATGCAGTGGTCGCGATCCGCGGGATTATGCAGCGGGCCTTTCTTGTCGATAATCCGGATGCAGGCTTCGTGCGTACGAATCGTGATTTTCTTGATGTCTTCTGCAGATTTGCCTGCGGCCTTCAGCTTGCCGTGGATGTCCATCGCGCACTCTACGGCCGTTTGCGAGTGGAACTCTGCCGGGAAAGAAATCTTGAACAGCACGTTTTCCATCACATACGTGCCATAAGGACGCTGGAACTTGAACGGCTGGCCCTTGAACAGCACATCGTAAAAGCCCCATACAGGTGCTGTCAGTACAGACGGATAGCCCATCTCGCCAGTGCGGGCCATCAAGGCCAGGCGCACCGCGCGGCTGGTGGCGTCGCCCGCGGCCCAAGACTTGCGGCTGCCCGTGTTGGGGGCGTGACGGTAAGTGCGCAGGCTTTGCCCGTCTACCCATGCCAGGGAAACCGCGTTGATGGTTTCTTCGCGCGATAGGCCCAGCATCTGCGAGACCACCGCAGTAGAGGCCACCTTGACCAGTACCACGTGATCCAGGCCCACCTTGTTGAACGAATTTTCGAGCGCAATGCAGCCCTGGATCTCGTGTGCCTTGATCATGCCCTCGAGTACCGTGCGCATGGTTAGCGGCGCCTTGCCTGCCGCCACCGCATTGCGCGACAGCCAGTCGGCCACGGCCAGAATCCCACCCAGGTTATCCGACGGATGGCCCCACTCGGCCGCCAGCCACGTATCGTTGAAATCCAGCCAGCGGATCATGCAGCCGATATTGAAGGCTGCCTGGACAGGATCCAGCTGGAATTGCGTACCGGGCACCTTGGCGCCATTGGGCACCACCGTACCCGGTACGATCGGGCCCATCAGCTTGCGGCAAGCCGGGTATTCCAGGCCTTCGAGGCCGCAGCCCAGTGTATCGATCAGGCAGTTGCGGGCTGTTTCAAGCGCCAGGGTGCTATCGATCTTGAAGTTCAGGGCGTAGTCGACAATGTCCACCAACACCGCATCGGGTTGGGGACGCTTATTGGAAATCGTCGCAGACATGAGTGTTCCTAAGAGAGTTGCGGCTGATGCAAACTGGCTTACTTGCGCTTGGCCAGCGGGACAAATTTCTGATCTTCGGGGCCCACATAATTGGCGGTTGGCCGAATGATCTTGTTATCGACGCGCTGCTCGATGATGTGGGCAGACCAGCCGGCCGTGCGGGCAATCACAAACAGCGGTGTAAACATTGCGGTTGGGACCCCCATCATGTGGTACGACACGGCCGAGAACCAATCCAGGTTGGGGAACATCTTCTTGGCGTCCCACATCACGGATTCAAGGCGTTCGGCAATATCAAACATCTTGGTAGAGCCCACGGTTTTGGACAGACGCTTGGCCACAGCCTTGATGACCTTGTTGCGGGGGTCGGATACCGTATACACCGGGTGGCCAAAGCCAATGACGACCTCTTTGGCATCGACGCGGCGGCGGATGTCCGCTTCGGCCTCGTCGGGGTTGTCGTAGCGTTTCTGGATCTCGAAGGCCACCTCGTTGGCGCCGCCGTGCTTGGGCCCGCGCAAGGCGCCAATGGCGCCCGTGATGGCCGAATACATGTCGGAGCCCGTGCCGGCAATCACGCGGCCCGTAAACGTGGAGGCGTTGAATTCATGCTCGGCGTACAGGATGAGCGAGGTGTGCATCGCCTGGATCCATTCGTCGGAAGGGGCCTGGCCGTGCAACAGATGCAGGAAGTGGCCGCCGATGCTGTCGTCGTCGGTTTCGACGTCGATTTGCTTGCCATTGTGGCTGTAGTGATACCAGTAGAGCAGGGCAGAGCCCAGGCTGGCCATCAGGCGATCTGCGATGTCACGGGCATCCGGCAGATTGTGGTTGTCTTTTTCGGGCAGCACGCAACCCAGTACCGAAGCAGCCGTGCGCATCACATCCATGGGGTGGCTGGCTGCCGGCAAGGCCTCGAGGGCAATCTGCACCTGTAACGGCAGCCCGCGCATGCTGCGCAGCTTGGCCTTGTATGCCTGAAGCTCGGCCTTGGTGGGCAGCTTGCCGTGGATCAGCAGGTGGGCGACTTCTTCAAACTCGCAGGTGTCTGCAATATCCAGGATGTCGTAGCCACGGTAGTGGAGGTCGTTGCCGCTGCGCCCCACCGTGCACAAGGCTGTGTTGCCGGCCACGATGCCCGAAAGTGCCACGGATTTTTTGGGTTTGAAACCGGGTACAGGGGTAGTGGGAGCTGCCGGGGCGGCTGCCTTGGGCGCAGCAGGTTTTTTTGCAGAAACTGTTTTTTTGGTCGCCATCAGAGGTCTCCTTGAGTGACGGGATGAAATGTCGGGGTGCCGGCGGGGGATCAGGCTTTGCCTTTGCCTTGCTGAAACAATGCATCAAGCTGCGCTTCGTACTGATGGTAGCCGATGCGATCGTAGAGTTCTTCGCGCGTTTGCATGGTGTCGACCACATTGTGCTGATGGCCGTCGCGCCGGATGGCCGTATAGACGGCCTCGGCTGCTTTGTTCATTGCCCGGAAAGCCGACAGCGGGTAGAGCACCATGCCCACACCGGCGCCTGCCAGCTCTTGCACGGTAAAGAGCGGCGTTTTGCCAAACTCGGTGATGTTGGCCAGCACCGGAACCGGCAGGCTACTGGAGAATTTCTGGTAGGTTTCCAGGTCGTATGAGGCCTCGGCAAAAATGGCGTCGGCACCGGCTTCAACGCAGGCGTGGGCGCGCTCCAGCGCGGCGTCTACCCCGGCTACGGCAATCGCGTCGGTGCGTGCGATCAGGTAGAAGTCGGAATCCGTGCGGGCATCCGCAGCCGCCTTGACGCGGTCGGCCATCTCCTGGGTGCTGACAATCTCTTTGCCGGGACGGTGTCCGCAACGTTTGGCACCCACCTGGTCTTCGATGTGGCAGCCGGCCGCGCCGAACTTGATCAGGGATTTGATGGTGCGGGCGATGTTAAAGGCCGAAGGGCCGAAGCCAGTATCGATATCCACCACCAGCGGCACATCGCAGACGTCCGTGATGCGGCGGATGTCCGTCAGGACATCGTCCAGGGTGTTGATGCCCAGATCGGGCAGGCCCAGCGAACCAGCCGCCACGCCACCACCAGACAGATAGATGGCCCTGTAGCCGGCACGTTTGGCCAGCAAGGCATGGTTGGCGTTGATGGCGCCAATAATTTGCAGGGGGGATTCTTCGATGAGGGCTTGGCGCAGCAGTGCGCCGGGAGATGCAGGACGGGTCATGAGCGACTCTCTGGTGAGCAGCCGCGCCGGGCAGACCCATTGCGCGGCAAAATCAGCCCTTCAGGGCCGAGGGGGATCCAATCGATATGGCTGATTTTGCGTCTGCAATTTAGCTGTGTCTGTCATCGACTGGACATTCGCCGACACTGCAAACGCGGTCAGCCGCAGTTTGCAGTGTCGGCGGTACTGCTTATTTCAACAAACTGGCGATGCCGTCACGTTCTTCGAGCAGCTCGTTGAGCGTGTGATCCATGCGTTCGCGCGAGAATGCGTCGATTTCAAGGCCGCTGATACGGGTGTATTCGCCGTTGGCGGTGGTAACCGGTACACCATAAATGATGCCTTCGGGAATGCCATACGAGCCGTCGGACGGGATGCCCATGGTGACCCATTTGCCGTTGCTGCCCAGCACCCAGTCGTGGATGTGATCAATGGCTGCATTGGCTGCAGAGGCTGCCGAGGACAGGCCGCGGGCTTCGATGATGGCTGCGCCGCGCTTGCCTACCTTGGGAATGAACGTGTCGCGAATCCAGGCGTCGTCGTTGACCAGGGCTTGCACGGCCTGGCCGCCGATGGTGGCAAAGCGCGTGTCGGGGTACATGGTGGGCGAGTGATTGCCCCATACCACCAGTTTTTCGATGTCGGCCACAGGCTTGCCGGTTTTGGTGGCAATCTGCGAAAGCGCGCGATTGTGATCCAGGCGCAGCATGGCGGTGAAATTCTTGGCCGGCAGATCGGGAGCCGATTTCATGGCGATGTAGGCGTTGGTGTTGGCGGGGTTGCCCACCACCAGCACTTTGACATTGCGGCTGGCGACTTCATTGAGTGCCTTGCCTTGCGCTGTGAAGATCTGGGCATTAACCTGCAGCAGATCGGCGCGCTCCATCCCCTTGCTGCGGGGGCGTGCACCTACCAGCAGGGCAACGTCTGCGTCTTTGAAAGCCGTGCGGGGGTCGCTGTGGGCCGACATGCCGGCCAGCAGCGGAAACGCGCAGTCTTCAAGCTCCATCATGACGCCTTGCAAGGCTTTTTGTGCTCTTTCGTCCGGAATTTCCAGCAGTTGCAGGATGACGGGTTGATCCTTACCGAGCATTTCGCCTGAGGCGATGCGAAACAGCAAGGCGTAACCGATCTGGCCGGCAGCGCCAGTAATGGCGACGCGCATGGCGGGTTTGGACATAGTGAATCTCCGATAGGATGAAAGGGGTATCCGGTGTGTGCGAAATCGCCGAAAAGAGTAGTGTATTTCATCTGCCAGAGTCAAGAGTCTTATATCTTATATAAGACACAAGAGTATTAGACATCCGGGCAGGGAAATGCGAAAATGCTGAAGTTCCATTTTGTAGCATGGGCCGCCTTGCGGCGCGTTCGCCGACATGTCCGATACTTCCCAGATTGATCGTCAGCAGCCTTCAGGGCGCGCGTCACACAGCGCTGCGTTCAGCCCTTTGTATCAGCAAATCAAGGGCTTGATCCTTCAGGGCCTGGACCGTGGCGAATGGAAACCCGGCGAATCCATCCCCAGCGAACTCGAGCTTGCTTCCCGTTTTCAGGTCAGCCAGGGCACCGTGCGCAAGGCCATCGACGAACTCGCAGCCGATAATCTGCTGATCCGTCGCCAGGGAAAAGGCACTTTTGTGGCGACTCACAACGAGGCCCGTGTCCGTTACCGTTTTTTGCGTTTGGCCCCCGACGACGGCCTGGCCGCGGCTTCCAGCAGCGAAATCCTTGATTGCCGCCGCACCAAGGCTTCGGCCGAAATTGCGGCTGCCCTTGATTTGCGGGCGGGTGATGCAGTCGTCAACATGCGCCGCGTGCTGTCTTTCAACGAAATCCCCACCATTCTCGACGATATCTGGCTGCCGGGCAGTGCTTTCAAAGGCCTGACGCTCGAGTTCTTGCAGAAATATCGCGGCCCGGTCTACGCCTTGTTTGAAACCGAGTTTGGCGTCAGCATGGTGCGCGCCGAAGAAAAAATCCGGGCGGTGGCAGCCACCGACGCCCAAGCAACGTTATTGCAAGTTTCGGCCGGCAGCCCGTTGCTGCAGGTAGAACGCATTGCCTATACCTATGGTGATCGTCCTATGGAATTACGCCGGGGGCACTACGTGACCGAGCGCCACCATTACCGAAACAGTTTGAATTGATTCCAAGATCGGCGAAAATACTAATTGATCTCCTGAATCCAACCTATTTTTAACTACGAGGCCATCATGTCTGAGTCAGCCACAAAGCCGCGTCCGCAGTTTCGTAACTTGGGGTTAGCCGACCTCATGAGCTACAAGCTGCCGCCCGCAGGCAAAGCTTCCATTCTGCACCGTATCAGCGGCGCGTTGCTGTTTTTGGCGCTGCCGGTGATTCTGGTTCCGCTGTTTGCGCAAAGCGTGCAGTCGCCAGACACCTTTGCCACCATGAAAGAATGGGTTGCCAACCCAGCCTGTAAGGTGGTGTTGCTGGTGTTGATGTGGGGATATTTTCACCACTTCTGCGCAGGCATCCGCTATCTCACCCTCGATCTTCACATCGGCCACAACCGCGAAGCCTCGCAGCGCTCCGGCGCCCTGGTAATTGGCGTTGCCCTGGGCCTTACCGTGGTGTTCGGTTTGAAACTCTTTGGAGTCTGGTAATGACAAAAGAACGCATTGGTCGCAAGCGCCTGGTTGTGGGCGCACACTATGGCACCCGTGATTTCATCGTCCAGCGCTCCACCGCGGTCATCATGGCGGTGTATACCCTGGCCCTGGTGCTTTACGCCGTTTTCGTGTCCAACCTGGATTTTGAAACCTGGCGCGCGTTTTTTGCTTTCACGATCGGTACGCTGCCGGTGGGCCAAATGCTGGCCACGCTGGCTTTTCTGTCGCTGGCCTGGCATGCCTGGGTAGGTGTGCGCGATATCTGGATGGATTACGCCCATTCTGATGGTCTGCGCCTCTTCCTGGAGGTTCTGACTGCCCTGTGGCTGGTCGCGGCCGTGGTCTTCTTCGCTAAAATTCTCTGGAGTCTCTAACGTGGCTGCTGTCAACAAATCTACCCCACGCCGCCAGTTTGATGTGGTGGTCGTTGGCGCCGGCGGGGCCGGCCTGCGCTGCGCCCTGCAACTGTCCAATGCGGGCCTCACCGTTGCGGTGCTCACCAAAGTGTTCCCCACCCGCTCGCACACTGTGGCCGCACAAGGCGGCGTCAGTGCCTCGCTGGGCAACATGAGCGAAGACCACTGGCAATGGCACATGTACGATACTGTCAAGGGCTCCGATTGGCTGGGCGACCAGGACTCCATCGAATTCATGGTGCGCGAAGCCCCCAATGCCGTCTACGAGCTCGAACACTTCGGCATGCCCTTCGACCGCAATCCGGACGGCACCATTTATCAGCGCCCCTTTGGTGGCCATACCTCCCATTTTGGCGAGAAGCCCGTGCAGCGCGCCTGTGCGGCGGCCGACCGCACCGGCCACGCCATGCTGCACACGCTGTATCAGCGCAACGTGGCGGCGCGCACCAATTTCTTCGTCGAGTGGATGGCGCTGGATCTCCTGCGCAACAATGACGGCGATGTGCTGGGCGTCACTGCCATGGAAATGGAAACCGGCGATATCTACATCCTCGAAGCCAAGCACACCGTGCTGGCCACGGGTGGCGCCGGCCGTATCTGGGCGGCAACCACCAACGCCTTCATCAATACGGGCGATGGCCTGGGCATGGCGGCGCGCGCGGGCATCCCCCTGCAAGACATGGAGTTCTGGCAGTTTCACCCCACGGGGGTGGCGGGCGCAGGCGTGCTCATCACCGAAGGCGTGCGTGGTGAGGGCGGCTTCCTGCTCAACAAGGATGGCGAACGCTTCATGGAGCGCTACGCACCGCAGCTTAAAGATCTGGCCCCGCGTGATTTCGTCTCGCGCTCGATGGATCAGGAAATCAAAGAAGGCCGTGGTTGCGGCGACGGCAGCCATGTGCTGCTCAAGCTGGATCACCTGGGCGCGGAAACCATCATGAAGCGCCTGCCGTCGATTCGCGAAATCGCCATCAAGTTTGCCAATATCGATCCCATCAAGGATCCCATCCCCGTGGTGCCCACCATCCACTACCAGATGGGTGGCATTCCCGCCAACTATCATGGGCAGGTGATGACGCTGGTCAATGGCGAGGAAAAAGTGGTCAACGGCCTGTACGCCATCGGCGAGTGTGCGGCCACCTCCGTGCACGGTGCCAACCGCCTGGGCACCAACTCGTTGCTGGATCTGGTTGTGTTTGGTCGCTCGGCGGGCAACTTCATTGTGGCCCAGCACCCCGAGAAACAGCACAGCCACGCGGCTTTGCCGGACACCGACATCGATGCCTCGCTCGATCGCGTCAATCGCCTCGAAACCCGCACATCCGGCGAGAAGCCCCAGGATGTCGTGCACAAGATGCAGCAGGCCATGCAAAGCCACTATGGCGTGTTCCGCAAGCTCGACAAGCTCAAAGAGGGCGAACAGGTCATCAACGGGCTTGTCCCCGAAGTCGAAAACATGTATTTCGCGGATAAATCCAAGGTGTTCAACACAGCGCGCCTGGAAGCCCTCGAAGTCACCAACATGATCGAAGTGGCCCGCGCCACGGCTAAATCGGCGGCCAACCGCCTCGAGTCCCGCGGCGCCCATGCCCTGGACGAATACCCCGAGCGCGACGACGTCAACTGGCTCAAGCACACCCTGTGGTTTGCCCCCGATAACCGGCTCGACTACAAGCCTGTGCGCATGAAGCCGCTCACCGTCGATACCATTCCGCCCAAGGCGCGGACTTTCTAATCCGGATACTGTCATGACTAAACGTATCGTCAAATTCGAAATCTATCGCTACGACCCCGACAAGGACGAGCGTCCCTACATGCAAAAGCTCGAGGTCGAGCTCCAGCCTTCCGACAAGATGCTGCTGGATGCCATCCTGCGCATCAAAAACGAGGTCGACGACAGCCTGGCGCTGCGCCGCTCGTGCCGCGAGGGCGTGTGTGGTTCTGATGCCATGAACATCAATGGCCATAATGGCCTGGCGTGCACCACCAACCTGCTCACGCTTGCCGAACCCATCGTGCTCAAGCCCTTGCCTGGCCTGCCGGTGGTGCGCGATCTCATCGTGGACATGACGTTCTTCTACGATCAATACCACTCCATCAAGCCTTATCTGATCAACGACGAGCCGCCTCCCGAGAAAGAGCGCCTGCAGTCGCCCGAAGAGCGTGAAGAGCTCAACGGCCTGTACGAGTGCATTTTGTGTGGCTGCTGTTCCACGGCCTGCCCGTCGTTCTGGTGGAACCCCGATAAATTCGTGGGGCCGGCAGGTTTGCTGCAAGCCTATCGCTTTATCGCCGACTCCCGCGACCGCGCCACCGGCGAACGTCTCGACGACCTCGAAGATCCGTACCGCCTGTTCCGTTGCCACACGATCATGAACTGTACCGAGGTCTGTCCAAAGGGGCTGAATCCCTCGGCAGCCATCGGCAAGATCAAGGAAATGCTTGTTCGGCGTACGGTTTAGGTTTCCGCATGTCTGGCGATCTCACAGATCTTGATCGCGCGCGCCTGCGCTGGCGGGCGCGCCGCGGTCTGCTCGAAAACGACCTCATCATCACGCGTTTCCTGGATACCTTCGAGACGCAGTTGTCCGAGGCTGACGTACGGGCACTGACACAGCTATTTGAAATGGGCGACAACGAATTGCTCGATGTCCTTCTGGGGCGGACGGACGTTTCCGGTGTCTATGACACCCCGGACATCCGTCGTCTGGTCGAGCAAATGAAGGCGCTGTAACTTAAAGGAAAATCACATGCAGCTATCCGAAAATAAGGCCACGCTATCGTTTTCCGACGGTAGTCCGTCGGTTGACTTTCCCGTGTATCAGGGCACGGTAGGCCCCAATGTCATCGATATTCGCAAGTTGTACAGCCAAACCGGCATGTTTACTTACGATCCGGGTTTCCTGGCCACCGCATCCTGCGAATCCGCCATTACCTTTATCGATGGTGAGAAAGGGCAGTTGCTGTATCGCGGCTACCCCATCGATCAGCTGGCACAAAATTGTGATTTCCTGACCGTCTGCTACCTGATCATGAACGGCGAGCTGCCCGACGGCGAGCAAAAAAAGACGTTCGATGATCTGGTCACTCACCACACGCTGGTGCACGAGCAGATGCACAAGTTTTTGCAGGGCTTCCGCCGGGATGCACACCCGATGGCTGTGCTGACGGGCCTGGTGGGCGCTTTGTCGGCGTTCTACCATGATTCCACCGATATCACCGACCCTCATCATCGCGAGGTTTCCGCGATTCGCCTGATTGCCAAGATGCCTACACTGGTGGCCATGGCGTACAAGCACTCGCTGGGTCAGCCCTTCATCTATCCGCAAAATAATCTGTCCTATACGGGTAACTTCCTGCGCATGATGTTTGCCACGCCGTGCGATGACTATAAAGTCAATGATGTCGTCGAGCGCGCCCTGGATCGCATCTTTATTCTGCATGCCGACCACGAGCAAAATGCATCCACGTCCACCGTGCGTCTGTGTGGTTCTTCTGGCACCAACCCGTTTGCTGCCATTGCGGCAGGTGTGGCGTGCCTGTGGGGCCCGGCACACGGCGGGGCCAATGAGGCCTGCCTGAACATGCTCGAAACGCTCCAGGCCAATGGCGGCATCGCCAAGGTTGGCGAGTTCATGGAGAAGGTCAAGGACAAAAACTCCGGCGTACGCCTGATGGGCTTTGGTCATCGTGTCTATAAAAACCACGACCCTCGCGCCACGATGATGCAGGAAACCTGCCGTGAAGTGCTGGACGCACTGGGCTTGCACAACGATCCCCTGTTCAAGCTGGCCATGGAAGTCGAACGCATTGCACTCGAAGACAAGTACTTCGTCGAGCGCAAGCTGTACCCCAATGTCGACTTCTACTCGGGCATTGTTCAACGTGCCATCGGTATCCCCACCTCGCTGTTTACGGCTATCTTCGCGCTGGCCCGTACAGTGGGCTGGATTGCCCAATGGAACGAAATGCTGTCCGATCCCAACTACAAGATCGGCCGCCCGCGTCAGCTGTACACCGGTGCAGCAGTGCGCAACGTGAAATAACTTTCACGCGTATTTCTGTTAAAAGACGGGCACGGTGACGTGCCCGTTTTTTATTGCCCATCCGGAGACCCTCATGCCCGATCTGCTGTACCTGGATCCCGCCGAAATCGAAGCCCTATGCAAACGCGTGCTGCATCAGCATGGCCTGGATGAGGCCCATGCGGCAGCCATTACCCGGGTGGTGCTGGCCGGGCAACGGGATGATTGCCAATCACACGGGATCTACCGCATCCTGGATGTGGTGCGTACCATTCGCCTTGGGAAGGTCAACTTGCAAGCCCAGCCCCAGGTGCTTGAAAGCACTGGTGCCATCGTGAAGGTAGAGGCCGACGGCGGCTTTGCACCGCTGGCGTTCGAATGTGGTCTTGAGCCCCTGGCCGCAAGCGCACGTAGCCACGGCCTGGCGGCACTGGCTATTCGTCATTGCGTGCATTTCTCGGCCCTTTGGCCTGAGATCGAGGCGCTGACAGAGCGTGGCCTGGCGGCTTTGGCGCTTACCCCCAGTCACGCCTGGGTGGCACCGGCCGGCGGACGTGGGCCCACACTGGGCACCAATCCCATCGCCTTTGGCTGGCCGCGGCCTGGTACGGATCCCTATGTGTTCGACCTCGCCACCAGTGCCATTGCGCGAGGCGACCTCGAACTGCATCGCCGTGCAGGCAGTGCTTTGCCTGCTGCCTGTGGCGTGGATGAACAAGGACAACCCTCTACGGATCCCCTGGCCGTGATGGCCGGTGCCATGCTGACCTTTGGTGGACACAAGGGTTCTGCCTTGTCCACGATGGTCGAACTTTTGGCCGGCGCCCTGATTGGCGACTGGCTCAGTCTGGAGTCTTTGGCATTTGATGGCGGGCAGGGGGCTTCGCCGCGCCATGGCGAATTGATCCTGGCGTTTGATCCTGCTGCCTTTGGAGATCGGGATACCGCCATAGCACGGGCGGAGCGCCTGTTTGCCGCCATCGAAGGCCAGGGTGCCCGGTTGCCGTCCCAGCGGCGATTTGCCGCTCGCGCACGCAGCCGCGAGCACGGAATTGCCGTGCCGCGTGCGCTGTACAACGAGATTGAAGCCTTGGTGTTACCGGCCTGAAGCGGCTTGGGTGGCCTCTTGCTGGGCATCCACCACGGCCAGTGCCGTCATGTTCACAATCCGGCGCACCGTCGAGCTGGTGGTAAGGATATGAACCGGGCGGGCTGCCCCCAGCAACACCGGGCCCATGGCCACGCCATGACTGCCCGTCATTTTGAGCATGTTGTAGGTAATGTTGCCGGCATCCAGGTTGGGGGTGATCAGCAGATTGGCCGGGCCCTTCAGGGTGGTGTCGGGATAGGCCTTGGCGCGCGTCGCCTCTGACAGTGCTGAATCCGCGTGCATCTCGCCGTCCACTTCGAGGTCTGGTGCTTTTACCGCAATCAGTTGTCGGGCCAGTGCCATTTTGCGTGACGAGGCTGTTGGACGGCTGCCGAAGTTGGAATGGGACAGCAAGGCCACCTTGGGTACCACGCCAAAGCGGCGAACTTCCTCGGCAGCGAGGATGGTCATGTCGGCGATTTGCTCGGCCGTGGGGTCTTCATTGACGTGGGTATCGCAGATAAAGAGTGTCTGCGTGGGCAGCATCAGGACGTTCATGGCGGCATAAGTGCCGGCGCCGGACTTCAGTCCAATCACTTCTTCGACGTATTTCAGCTGGTTATCAAAGCGGCTGCCCACGCCGCAAATCATGGCGTCTACATCACCGCGTTGCAGCAACATCACGCCAATCAGTGAGTTGTGTTTGCGCACCATCGCCTTGGCGATGTCGGGTGTAACGCCTTCGCGGCCGCGAAGCTTGTAGTAGGCGCTCCAGGTTTCGTTGAACCGGTCGTCGTCTTCGGGGTTGACGATTTCGATGTTTTTGCCCGGCACCAGGCGCAGGCCAAATTTCTGGATGCGCATCTCGATGACGGCGGGGCGCCCCACCAGCACAGGCTGGGCAATGCCTTCGTCCAGCACTGTCTGGGCTGCGCGCAGTACGCGCTCGTCTTCGCCGTCTGCGTAGATAACCCGCTTGGGTGCCGATTTTGCCTGATGAAAGAGCGGCCGCATCAACTGACCAGAGTGATAGACGATGCTCATCAGCGACTGCCGATAGGCGTCCATATCCTCGATCGGGCGGCGCGCCACGCCGGAGGCGGCGGCGGCTTCGGCCACAGCCGGTGCAATCTTGAGGATCAGGCGTGGATCGAAGGGCTTGGGGATGATGTATTCGGGGCCAAATGTGAGGTCTTCATCGGCATAGGCACCTGCAACCTCGGCGCTGCTTTCTGCCTCGGCAAGTTCGGCAATGGCTTTTACGCAGGCCAGTTTCATTTCCTCATTGATGACGGTGGCGCCACAATCCATGGCACCCCTGAAAATAAAGGGGAAACACAGGACGTTATTGACCTGGTTGGGATAATCCGAGCGACCGGTGGCCATGATGCAATCGGGGCGGGCAGCCTTGGCGTCCTCGGGCAGGATCTCGGGGTCGGGGTTGGCCAGCGCCAGGATCATGGGGCGATCCGCCATGCTGCGAACCATGTCCTGCGTCAGTACGCCCGGGGCCGAGCAACCCAGAAAGACATCTGCACCCTTGCAAACATCAGCCAGGGTACGGGCATCGGTTTGTTGCGAGTAACGGGCCTTGTTGGGCTCCATGTGCTCGTCGCGCCCTTGCCAGATGACGCCGCGTGAATCCACCACATAGATATTTTTTTGTGATATGCCCAGCTTGACCAGAAGATCCAGACAGGCAATGGCGGCCGCACGGCGCCCGAGCACACCAGTTTTACTTCACTGATTTTTTTGCCGACAACTTTCAGGCCATTGAGGATGGCGGCTGAGGAAATAATGGCTGTTCCGTGCTGATCGTCGTGAAACACCGGGATTTTCATGCGTGCGCGCAGTTTTTTCTCGATGTAGAAGCACTCGGGGGCTTTGATGTCCTCAAGATTGACACCACCTAAAGTGGGTTCGAGTGCAGCGATGATGTCGACCAGTTTATCGGGGTCGTGCTCATCGAGCTCAATATCAAAGACATCGATGCCGGCAAACTTCTTGAACAGGCAGCCCTTGCCTTCCATGACGGGCTTGGCCGCCATGGGGCCGATGTTGCCCAGGCCCAGCACAGCGGTGCCGTTGGTTACCACGCCAACCAGGTTGGCACGCGAGGTGTATTTGGCGGCAGCGGCTTCGCCTTCGGCATGGATGGCCATGCTGGCTGTGGCAACGCCTGGCGAGTAGGCCAGGGAGAGGTCGTCCTGGTTTGCCAGCGGCTTGGTGGGGACAACCGAGATTTTTCCGGGAACGGGAAAGGCGTGGTAATCGAGGGCCATTTTGGCACGTTGATCTTTTAAATCCATGATTGCAATTGCTCCAGCGGTTTTATTGATATGGTGCTGTCGTGATCAGTGAGGGCTGAGACTGATCCGTGCAAGTGTTTGATAATACCAACGCCATTCTTGTGAAAAGCGGCATAGAACCAGCGTTTTGGGCTGATCAGTTTATACCCGCGTGGTAACCCGCGTATACTTTAGCCTTAATACGGCTTATGCAAGGCGTCGTACACTAGCCTTCTGCCCCTGCTATCCGCTTATCGGTCTGGCCGAGTCGCGGAAGGTTTTTCAATCTGCATCGTTCGGGTGAAGCACCCGCCAGGTGAAGCGCACAATGTCCACGGAACAAGAATTCCAGTCTAACTCCTATCTTTTTGGCGCTAATGCGCCTTATGTCGAAGAACTCTACGAGTCCTATCTCGATAATCCGGGATCCATCCCGGATCAGTGGCGCAGCTACTTTGACCAGCTGCAACACCAACCGGCGGCTGATGGCCGCGAAGCCACCCGCGACCAAGCACATGCGCCTATTGTGGCGTCGTTTGCCCAGCGCGCGCGCGAAAACTCCTTTCAGATTCGTCCTGCACAGGCATCCGACCAAGCCTTGGCTGTTGCCGGCAAGCAGGTTTATGTCCAGTCCATTATTGCGGCGTATCGCTCGTTAGGCGCACGCATCGCCCAGCTTGATCCGCTGAAACGCCGCGATCGTCCTGATATTCCCGAGCTCGATCCGGGCTTTTATGGCCTTACCGAAGCCGACCTCGATCAAATCTACTCGGCTACCAATACGTATTTCACCAAAGCCGACACGATGACCATGCGGGACATCCTGAAGGCACTGCAGGATACGTACTGCCGCAATATCGGTGTCGAGTTCATGCATATTTCTGATCCGGCCGTCAAACGCTGGATTCAAGAGCGCCTCGAATCCACCCTGGGTGTGCCCGAATACACCGTCGAGCAAAAACGCAATATTCTGCGTCAGGTTACCGAAGCCGAAGGCCTCGAGCGTTTCCTGCACACCAAGTATGTTGGTCAAAAACGCTTCTCCCTCGAAGGCGGCGAAAGCTTCATCGCTGCCATGGACGAGGTCGTCAACCATGCAGGCGATAATGGCGTACAAGAGATCGTTGTGGGCATGGCCCACCGTGGCCGCCTTAATCTGCTGGTCAACATCATGGGCAAGATGCCTGGCGACCTCTTCGCCGAATTCGAAGGCAAGCACGTCCAGGCGCTCAGCGACGGCGACGTCAAATATCACAACGGTTTTTCCAGCGACCTCTCCACCCGGGGCGGCCCACTGCATTTGTCGCTGGCCTTCAACCCCTCCCACCTCGAGATCGTCAATCCGGTGGTAGAGGGCAGTGTGCGTGCCCGGCAAGATCGCCGCGGCGACGAAAAAGGCGATCAGGTCTTGCCCGTGCTGGTGCACGGCGATGCTGCGTTTGCAGGCCAGGGGGTAGTGATGGAAACCCTCAATCTGGCACAAACCCGCGGCTTCGGCACTGGCGGCACCCTGCACATCGTCATCAATAACCAGATTGGCTTTACCACCTCTGATCCTCGCGACACACGTTCTACCCTGTATTGCACCGACGTGGTCAAGATGATCGAAGCCCCGGTGTTTCACGTCAATGGCGACGATCCCGAAGCCGTGGTGTTTGCCACGCAGATGGCACTGGATTATCGCCAGGATTTTGGCCACGACGTCGTGGTCGACATCGTCTGTTTTCGCAAGCTGGGCCACAACGAGCAAGACACGCCGTCTCTTACTCAGCCGCTGATGTACAAAAGCATTGGCAAGCACCCCGGCACGCGCAAGCTGTACGCTGATCGCCTGGTGGCCCAGGGCACGCTGGCCGACGGCGAGCCCGACCAAATGGTCAAGGATTACCGCCAGCTGATGGAAGACGGCCAGCGCACCGTCGAGCCCGTGCTCACCGACTACAAAAACAAATACGCCACCGATTGGTCGCCGTTTCTGGGGGCCAAGTGGACAGATCACGCCGATACCGGTGTGCCGCTCACCGAGCTTACCCGCATCGGCGAAAAACTCACCCAGGTGCCGGCCGATTTCACCGTGCACCCATTGGTCAACAAGTTGCTCAACGATCGTCTGGCCATGGCGCGCGGCGAGCACCCCATCGATTGGGGTATGGGCGAGCACCTGGCATTTGCCACGCTGGTAGCCAATGGCTACGCCATCCGTATCACAGGCCAGGATTCGGGTCGGGGCACCTTCTCTCATCGGCACGCGGTTTTGCATGATCAAAAACGCGAGCGCTGGGATGCCGGCAGCTACATCCCGCTGCAAAACGTGTCCGACAATCAGGCGTCGTTTACCGTCATTGATTCGGTCTTGTCCGAAGCCGCCGTGCTGGGCTTCGAATACGGCTATGCCACGGCCGAGCCCAACATCCTCACCATCTGGGAAGCCCAGTTTGGCGATTTCGCCAACGGCGCACAGGTCGTGATCGATCAGTTCATCGCCTCGGGCGAAGCCAAGTGGGGCCGTGCCTGCGGGCTTACGCTGATGTTGCCGCATGGCTACGAAGGCCAGGGTCCCGAGCACTCCTCGGCCCGGGTCGAGCGCTTCTTGCAGCTGTGTGCCGACAACAATATGCAGGTGGTTCAGCCCACCAGCGGTGCGCAGATCTTCCACGTGCTGCGTCGGCAGATGATTCGCCCGTTCCGCAAGCCACTGGTCATCTTTACGCCCAAGTCGCTGCTGCGCAACAAGGCTGCTGCCTCGCCCCTCGAAGACCTCGCCACAGGTACGTTCCAGCCGGTTATCGGCGAAGTCAACGCCGATATCGTGCCCGCTGACGTCAAGCGTGTACTGGTGTGCTCAGGCAAGGTTTACTACGATCTCGTACATGCCCGTGACGAGCAAAATCGCAAGGATGTGGCCATCTTTCGTATCGAGCAGCTGTATCCCTTTGCGCACAAGGCGTTCCAGGCAGAGATCCAGAAATACGAGAACGCCAAAGAGCTGGTGTGGGTTCAAGACGAGCCGCAAAATCAGGGGCCGTGGTTCTATGTACAGCATCACCTGTACGAGAACATGAATGATGGCCAGAAGCTGGGCTACGCCGGCCGTGCGGCCTCGGCATCGCCGGCTGTGGGCTACTTGGCCAAGCACCAAGAGCAGCAGCATGCCCTGATCGAGCAGGCCTTTTCGCCCAAGCTGAAAAGCTTCTCGCTGATCAAGTAAACCCACTCATTCAAAGACAGATAAACGGAAAACAATCACCATGGCTATTACCGAAGTTCTCGTTCCTCAACTCTCCGAATCCATCTCCGAAGCCACCTTGCTCAACTGGAAAAAGCAGCCGGGCGAGGCCGTCGAAGTCGATGAGATCCTGATCGAGGTAGAAACCGACAAGGTCGTGCTCGAGGTGCCTGCGCCGGCAGGTGGCGTGCTTGCAGAAATCGTCAAGGGCGATGGCAGCACGGTGACGGCAGGCGAAGTCCTGGCCCGTATCGATACGGACGCCAAGGCGGCCGCTGCTGCGGCGCCTGCCAAAGCCGAAGAACCCGCACCTGCGTCGGTACCCGCTGCTGCCGCTGCACCGGCCGCCGCCAAGTCTTCCTCGGTGGCGTCTCCGGCCGCTGGCAAGATCCTCTCCGAAAAAGGCGTTGATCCTGCCTCTGTGCAAGGTTCAGGCCGCGATGGCCGTGTCACCAAGGGTGACGCGCTGGCTGCCTCAGCCAAGCCTGCCGCTGCTGGGCCGTCTGCCTCGTCTGCGCCGGTACCCGTCAACCTGGATGGCCGCACCGAGCAGCGCGTGCCCATGAGTCGTCTGCGTGCCCGTGTGGCCGAGCGTCTCATCCAGTCGCAATCCGAAAACGCCATCCTGACGACCTTCAACGAGGTCAATATGCAGGCCATCATGGATCTGCGTAAAAAGTACAAAGAGGTCTTCGAAAAAGAGCACGGCGTCAAGCTGGGCTTCACCTCCTTCTTTGTCAAGGCTGCTGTGGCTGCGCTCAAGCGCTATCCGGTGGTCAATGCCTCGGTCGATGGCAAAGACATCGTTTATCACGGCTATTTTGATATTGGCGTGGCCGTGGGCAGCCCCCGTGGCCTGGTGGTACCCATCTTGCGCAATGCCGATCAAATGTCGCTGGCCGACATCGAAAAGCAGATTGCTGATTTTGGTCGCCGGGCTCAGGATGGCAAGCTCACCCTCGACGAACTCACCGGCGGCACCTTCTCCATTTCCAACGGTGGTGTGTTTGGGTCGATGCTGTCTACACCCATTATCAATCCGCCCCAGTCGGCCATCCTGGGTATCCATGCCACCAAAGAGCGTCCGGTGGCCGAAAACGGCCAGGTTGTGATCCGTCCAATGAACTACCTGGCGCTGTCCTACGATCACCGCATCATTGATGGTCGCGAAGCGGTTCTGGCCCTGGTGGCCATGAAAGAAGCGCTCGAAGATCCCCAGCGTTTGCTGCTCAGCGTCTGATCGCTGCCAGCTGCGGCCTGCTGCCAAACCTGCAGTGGGCCTGTGGCCGGCCAGTAATGCCGGCATCCAGTGCTGGGCGCCCGCAGGGTCACGATTGATCCGGCGCACATATTGGGTGCCAACCGGATACCTGCTGCGGTATCCCCATTTTTCAAGAGATAAGCATGGCAAAACAATTTGATGTGATCGTGATCGGTGCCGGCCCTGGTGGCTATATTGCGTCCATCCGTGCGGCCCAACTGGGGTTGTCGGTGGCCTGCGTGGATGCGTGGTCTGACGCCGCGGGCAAGCCCGCGCCTGGTGGCACCTGCACCAATGTGGGCTGCATTCCCTCCAAGGCCTTGTTGCAGTCGTCCGAGCACTACGAACAGCTGAACCACCATTTCGCCGAGCATGGCATCACCGCCAAGGGCGTCAGCCTTGATCTCGCCAAGCTGGTGGGCCGCAAAGACACAGTGGTCAAGCAAAACAACGAAGGCATCCTTTATCTGTTTAAGAAGAACAAGGTGTCTTTCTTCCACGGTACGGGCTCTCTGGTAGCCAAAACCGATTTTGGCTGGTCTGTGAAGGTAGCGGGTAAAACCGAAGAAGACCTCGAAGGCCGTCATGTGGTGGTTGCAACAGGTTCCAACGCACGCGAGCTTCCCGGGCTTGCCTTCGACGAAGACCGCATCCTCTCCAATGATGGCGCCTTGCGTATCCCTGATATTCCCAAAAAACTGGGCATCATCGGTGCCGGTGTGATCGGGCTGGAGATGGGCAGTGTCTGGCGCCGCCTGGGCTCCGAAGTCACCATCCTCGAAGCCATGCCTGATTTCCTCGGTGCAGTCGATCGCGACGTGGCAAAAGAGGCCCAGAAGGCGCTTGCCAAACAAGGCCTGGCTATCCAGACAGGTGTGCGTATTGGCGAGGTCAAGACTTCAGCCAAGGGCGTCAATCTCCAGTACACCGACGCAGCAGGCGCCGAGCAAAAACTTGCGGTGGATCGTCTGATCGTATCCATCGGACGCGTGCCCAACACCAATGGCCTCGGTGCTGATACCGTTGGCCTGAAGCTGGATGAACGCGGTTTTGTGGTGGTAGACGAACACTGCCGCAGCAACCTCAGCAATGTCTGGGCAGTGGGCGATGTGGTGCGTGGGCCGATGCTGGCTCATAAAGCCGAAGAAGAAGGCGTAGCGGTTGCCGAGCGTATTGCCGGCCAGCATGGGCACGTCAATTTCGATACCATCCCTTGGGTTATTTACACCTCGCCCGAGGTTGCCTGGGTGGGCAAGACAGAACAGGCCCTGAAAGCCGACGGGCGCGAGTACAAGTCGGGCTCTTTCCCTTTCATGGCCAATGGCCGGGCACGTGCCTTGGGCGACACCACCGGGTTCGTCAAGATTCTGGCCGATGCCAAGACAGACGAAGTGCTGGGTGTACATATTGTGGGGCCCATGGCCTCCGAGCTGATCTCCGAAGCTGTCACCATCATGGAGTTCCGTGGTGCGGCCGAAGACATCGCACGGATCTGCCACGCGCATCCCACTTTGTCCGAAGCCGTGAAAGAAGCCGCATTGGCGGTAGACAAGCGTACGCTTAATCTGTAAGTTGCCCGATGGATGTCAGCGCGTATTACGCGCAGGCCCTGCACGAAAGGGGCTTCGTCGCTGACGAAGCCCAGCGTGCAGCGGTACAGCGCTTGCAGCAATATTATGACGACTGGATCGAGTTCAAGCATCAACGGTCCAGCCGAATCAAAAAGCTGTTTTTGCACCCCGCAGTGCCGCGCGGTGTGTACCTGTGGGGCGGGGTAGGCCGGGGCAAAAGCTTTTTGATGGACGCCTTTTACCTGACAGTGCCTGTCAAGCGTAAGGTGCGTCTGCATTTTCACGAGTTCATGCGTGGTGTGCACCGTGAAATCCAGGCAGTCAGTGGCGAACAAGATCCCCTGGATCACGTGGCCCGCAATATCGCCAAGCGCTATCGCCTGATTTGCTTCGACGAGTTTCATGTGTCGGATGTGGCAGATGCCATGATCCTGTACCGGCTGCTGTTGCGGCTGTTCGAGTACGGGACGTCATTTGTCATGACCTCCAACTACGAGCCTTCCACCCTATATCCCGATGGCTTGCACCGTGATCGCATTTTGCCGGCCATTGCACTGATTCAGCAGCAAATGGATGTGCTGAATGTAGACGCGGGTGTTGATTACCGCCGTCGGACGCTTGCCGAGCTACGCACCTATATCACGCCAATCGTTGCCGGCACACACGACGAGCTGCGCTCGGCCTTTGATCGTCTGGCGGATACGGCCGAACAAAAACCCGTGCTGCAGATTGAAAATCGCGAGATTCAGGCCGTGGCGCTGGCTGGCACAGTGGTATGGTTTGATTTCATGGCCTTGTGCGGCACCGCGCGTTCGCAAAACGATTATCTGGATCTGGCTGATCGCTTTCAGACGATTATTGTGTCGGATGTCCCGTGCATGGCGCCCAGGCAGGCCTCCGAGGCCCGACGTTTTACCTGGTTGGTGGATGTTTTGTACGACCACAAAGTGAAGCTGATCCTGTCGGCGCAATGCCCGCCGGATGCACTGTACACAGAAGGGCCAATGTCCAACGAATTCACCCGTACGGTGTCGCGCCTGATGGAAATGCAGTCTCACGAATATCTGGCAGAAGTCCGGCGCGCGGCTGTCGTGCTGTAACGGGCAAGTGGCGCCCGCGATGCACCGGCGTGCCGACATCGCGCTGCGGTACGATTGGGCATTCTTTTCTTGAAATTGATCAGGCACATGCAGAACACCTCCGCAACACCGCAGTCCGCTCGCCGGGTGCTTACCGGTATTACAACGTCTGGTACGCCCCATCTGGGCAATTATGCGGGCGCCATCCGGCCTGCTATTCAGTCCAGCACCGAGCCTGACGTCGACGCCTTTTTCTTTCTTGCCGATTTTCACGCGCTGATCAAATGTGCGGATCCTGCCCGGGTGGCCCGCTCGCGCATGGAGATTGCAGCCACCTGGCTGGCGGGAGGGCTGGATACCGAGCGTGTCACGTTTTATCGACAGTCGGATGTGCCTGAAATTCCCGAACTCTGCTGGATGCTGACCTGCGTGACGGCCAAGGGCTTGATGAACCGTGCGCATGCCTACAAGGCCTCGGTGGATGCCAATCAGCTCAAAGGCGAAGACTCCGACGACGGGGTGACGATGGGGCTGTTTTCGTATCCGGTGCTGATGGCGGCCGATATCCTGATGTTCAATGCCCATCGGGTGCCGGTGGGACGAGACCAGATCCAGCACCTGGAAATGACGCGGGATATTGCCCAGCGCTTTAATCATCTGTACGGCGGTGGCCAGGATCTTTTTGTTTTGCCCGAAGTGCAGATTGATGAAGAGGTGGCTACCTTGCCGGGCCTGGATGGCCGCAAGATGTCCAAAAGCTATAACAATACGATCCCGCTTTTTGAGGGCGGAGCCAAGGCCCTTAAATCGGCCATTGCTCAGATCGTCACCGACTCCCGCCTGCCGGGCGAGCCCAAGGATGCCGACGCCTCTCACCTGTTTACCCTGTATCGGGCATTCGCCAGTGCATCCCAAGCGGCGTCTTTCAAGACAGCCCTTGAGGGCGGCTTGGGCTGGGGCGAAGCCAAACAGGCGCTTTACGAACAAATCGAGGCGCAAATCGGCCCGATGCGTGAACCTTATGCAGAGTTGATGGCGCATCCCGGGCACATCGAAGACATTTTGCAGGCGGGTGCACGAAAGGCCCGCGGGATTGCGGTGCCGTTCATGAATCGCCTGCGCGAGGCCGTGGGTTTGCGACAAGCCGCACCCGTGGCGGGTAAAAAGGCCGGTGGCGTGAAGGCCGCCAAGGCCCGCCTGGTGTCGTTTCGAGACGAAGACGGGCGGTTCCGCCAGCGCCTGTTTGCGGCTGATGGCACCGAGCTTTTGTTATCCGAAGCCTTCGACGACCCCAAGCTGCTGAACCAGGTCAGCCGGGGGCTGGCTGGGGCAGATCTGCCCATGTTTCCTGTGGATGCCCAGGGGTATGTCGTGCTGGGATCCAGCGAGCATTGCTGGGCACGTGTCCCCGCAGATCAATTAGCCAACGTCCGGGCTGCCTTGCGCCAGATCTGAGGCCTGCCGGATCAGCCACTCACGAAACTGCACTAAAGCGGGCAAATCAGTTTTGCTTTCGGGCACGATCAGATGAAACGCCCGCTTGCCTGGGCCCGAGTGTGTGTTCAGGATATGAAGGTCGCCGCCAGCGAGCTCTTGCTGGATCAGAAATGGCGGGATCAGCGCAACGCCCAGGCCATCGGTTGCCGCCTGTGACAACATCGAAAACAGCTCCAGGCGCATCCCCGCCATGGCCGTGGGCATATGGATGCCTGCTGAAGAAAACCAGTCGCGCCAGGCCGTAGGGCGGGTACTTTGCTGCAGCAAGGGCAGGGCGGCGATGGCTGTGGCGTCAAGGGGGCCGCTGGCCAGTGCCGGGCTGCACACAGGCAGCGGGTTTTCATGCATCAGGAAATACGCCTGTGTGCCCGGCCAGGCGGGGTCGCCCGAGTAAATAGCGGCGTCGAAGTCGGTTTCGTCAAACAAAAATGGGCGTGTGCGGGTAACCATGTTTACCTGCAGGCTGGTTGCGATGTCGTGGCTTTGGGCCAGGCGGGGCAATAACCACCGTGTGGCAAAGGTAGGGACTGTGGCCAGTTCGACCACGCCGCCGGTTTGGTGCGCCATGATGGCCAGGGTATCGCGCTCGATTGCGTCCAGCCTGCGCCGGATCACTCGGGCATAGCGTGCGCCTGCGTCTGTCAGGCGTACGCCGCGCCGGATCCGGTAGAACAGAGGTACCCCCACAAAGCTTTCCAGTGAGGCAATCTGACGACAGATGGCACCCTGGGTGAGGGAGAGCTCTTGGGCCGCGTGCGTAAAACTTTGATGCCGGGCCGCGGCCTCGAATGCCTGCAGGGTGCTGGTGTTGGGTAGGCGCTTGCGCATCGATATCCAAAGATCGGACTAAGAAGTGAGAATACCTCACAGGTTATTCAAATTATATGGCTTGATTCGCAATAAGCATGTCGGTAGGATGCAAAATCATCACTTGATCTTTCAGGAGCCCTCGCATGTCTTCGTCTCGCCCGCAATTTCAATGGCTTGATCCTCTCTTGCTGGACCAGCAGCTGACCGATACCGAACGTATGGTACGTGATGCCGCCCGGGCCTATTGTCAGGATCAGTTGCTGCCTCGGGTGCAAGAGGCCTTTCGCCACGAAAAAGCCGATGTCGGTATCTTTCGCGAAATGGGCGAACTGGGCCTGCTGGGCGCAACCATCTCCGAAGAATTCGGTGGTGCGGGGCTCAATTACGTGAGCTATGGCCTGATTGCCCGTGAGGTCGAGCGCGTCGATTCCGGCTATCGCTCGATGATGAGTGTGCAAAGCTCACTGGTGATGGTGCCCATCAATGCATTTGGCACACAGGCACAAAAAGAAAAATATCTGCCGGGCCTGGCCAGTGGCAAATCCATTGGCTGTTTTGGTCTCACTGAGCCCGATCACGGATCTGATCCGGGCTCCATGGTCACGCGGGCTAAAAAAGTAGCTGGTGGCTATCAACTGTCGGGCGCCAAGACCTGGATTACCAACAGTCCGATTGCCGATGTCTTTGTGGTGTGGGCCAAGGACGATGCTGGGGATATTCGCGGCTTTATTCTTGAGAAAGGCTGGAAAGGCCTGTCTGCCCCCGCTATCCATGGCAAGGTGGGGCTGCGGGCCTCGATTACCGGCGAGATTGTGCTGGACGAAGTCTTTGTGCCCGAAGAAAACGCGTTTCCAGAGGTTCGTGGCCTCAAAGGGCCATTTACCTGCTTGAATTCCGCTCGTTTCGGGATTGCCTGGGGAGCCCTGGGTGCCGCCGAGGCCTGCTACGAAACCGCACGCCAGTATGTGCTTGATCGCAAGCAGTTTGGGCGGCCTCTGGCTGCCAATCAGCTGATCCAGAAAAAACTGGCGGACATGCTCACGGAAATTACCTTGGGGTTGCAATCCGTGCTGCGGGTGGGCCGCCTGAAAGACGAAGGCCAGGCACCCGTCGAGATCACGTCCATCATCAAGCGCAATTCTTGTGGCAAGGCGCTGGACATTGCCCGCACTGCGCGCGACATGCTGGGTGGTAACGGGATCTCCGACGAGTTCTGCATCGCCCGTCATCTGGTCAACCTTGAGGTCGTCAATACTTACGAAGGCACCCACGATGTCCATGCCCTGATTCTTGGACGGGCCATCACCGGTATTGCGGCATTTGCCAACTGAGTCCGTCATGACGCATAGCGATACAGCGGTTGCAGCAGGTGCTCCGGCGGGGGCCTTGTCGGGAATTCGGGTGCTGGATTTGTCCCGGGTGCTGGCTGGGCCGTGGGCCACCCAGATTTTGGGTGATTTGGGCGCTGATGTCATCAAGATCGAGCGGCCAGGGCAGGGGGATGATACCCGTGGCTGGGGCCCACCCTGGATGCCGGACGAAAGCGGCCAGGCTTCTCGCGTAGCGGCTTACTATTTGTGCGCCAATCGCAACAAGCGCTCGGTTACCGTGGATATGGCAGCCGAAAAAGGCCAGGCCTTGATTCGCCAGTTGGTGAGTCAGTCGGACGTGCTGGTTGAAAACTTCAAGGTGGGTGGCCTGGCCCGCTACGGGCTGGATTACGCCAGCGTGCATGCGCTTAATCCGCGCCTGGTGTATTGCTCGATTACGGGGTTTGGCCAAACCGGCCCCTATGCGCCACGTGCCGGCTACGACTTTTTGATACAAGGGCTGGGTGGCCTGATGAGTGTCACCGGGCAGCCGGATACCCAGCCGGGTGGCGGGCCGGTAAAGGTAGGGGTGGCGCTTACCGACATCCTGACAGGCCTGTATGCGGCCAATGCCATCCAGGCGGCCCTGGCAGCCCGCGCCACCACCGGCCAGGGCCAGCACATTGATATGGCCTTGCTGGATGTGCAAGTGGCCTGCCTAGCCAATCAGGCCATGAACTATCTGGCCACTGGCATAAGCCCCGGCCGCATGGGCAATGCACACCCCAGTATTGTGCCGTATCAGGATTTCCCCACTGCAGATGGCTACATGATCTTGGCCATTGGCAACGATGGGCAATTTATCCGGTTCTGCGAGGAAGCCGGGCAACCGGATCTGGCCAGCGATCAGCGCTTTGCCACCAACCGCGCCCGTGTCGAACACCGGGATGAACTCATTCCCATCCTGCGGCATATCACCACGGCGCGCACCACCGCCCAGTGGGTGCAGGCACTCGAGTCCCGTGCGGTGCCCTGTGGGCCCATCAATGCGATGGCACAGGTCTTCGAAGATCCGCAGGTGAAGGCCAGGGCGTTAAAAATTGATATGGCACACCCCGAAGCCGGGTCGGTGCCGCTGGTGGCCAGCCCCATCCGCTTGTCGGATACACCGGTAGACTACCGCCTGCCGCCTCCTGGCCTGGGGGCTCACACGGCCGAGGTGCTGTCTCAGGTGCTGGGCCTGGAAACTCCGGAGATTGACCGCTTGCGGACAGATGGCGTGATCTGACCCGCCAAACTGTTTTTTGGCGTTGCCAGAATATGTTCATCTCTGGTCAATATTGAGCTGCGTATCCTGACCTCATCACTGCTATCGGGCAGTGGCAAGGACAGGAGCATGCAGCATGCAAGCAAAACATCATTTGGGTGTTTACGCCCTGACAGCCGCTACGTTGGCTGTCCCTACACTGGCGCATAGCCGCACAGTGGATCTCTCGGCAACACTGCAGCGTTATGGGGGAGACGGTGCATATTTGGCGGTCTACCTCACCAACCCTACGGGTGCTTATGCAGGTACCTTATGGGTGGCCGGAGGCAAGGCCAAGTATTACAAGCATCTTTCCAATTGGCAGCGCCTGTCTGCCAGTGATGCCACCCGGCTGGATGGCGTCACTGGGGCAAGTGTCGGCGAGGGCCGCTCCCTGAAGATCAGTGCCGATCTGGCCGATGCCCTGTTCGATGCGGGCTATGAAATTCACATTGATGCAGCCGTGGAAGACCTGCGGGATAGTCCCTCGGATGTGCGCGTGCCTTTGCGCAGTGAGGGTATGTCCACCAGTGGGCCGGGCCGTCAATACGTGAAATCGGTGTCTTATCAGGTGCGGTGAGCCAGATGAATGCGCGAAAGATCCATCGGGTGCTGGGGCTGTGGCCGGGTGCCCTGTTATTGATGCTTGGCCTGACTGGTGCAATGTTGGCTTTCTTCCCGGTCAAGGACGCCTGGGTGGCGCCATCGTATGACCAGCAGGCTTCGGTGGCCGGGTTGGTGCAGCGTGCGCAGTCCGATATTCCGGGGTTGGAAGCGCTCCGGCGTCAGCCGGCAGGGGCCGTCCTGGCGTATTCCTTTGATGCTGCGGGATCCCATGCCCAGCAGTTGGATCCCACAACCGGAAATGTACTGGGAGCGTATCAGGCCTCCAATACCGAGCGCTGGTTGCGCAATTTGCACCGCTCGCTACTCCTTGGAGATGCGGGGCGGCTGGTTACTGCATTTGCCGCTTTTGCCTTGCTGGCATTGTCTGTGTCGGGTTCAGTGTTGCTGGTGCGTCAGCTTGGCGGCTGGCGACATGTCCTTGGCAGGGTGCGCGGCACGGGCGTTCACCGGCTCCACACCTGGACTGGCCGTGTGCTGGTGGTTGGCTTGTTGCTGTCGTCTGCCACGGCTTTGTGGATGAGCGCAACCAGCTTTGGCCTTTTTTCAGCCGATGCGCCACCGCTTCCTGAGGTGCAGTCTGCCCGGGTAGATAGGCCGGATCTTCCTGCTGGGCGTATTCCGTTTCTGCAGACTCTGCCAGTCGGTCAGTTGCGCTCGCTGGAGCTGCCCGAGCCAGGGGTGCCTGAGGATGTCTGGACGGTACGTACTTCCGAGGGTGAAGGTGCGATTGATCGCAAGACAGGTGTGATGCTTGCCTGGTCTTCTTACGGTGTTCTACAGCAACTGAACGATTGGATATACACCCTGCACACGGGCAAGGGCGGGTGGGGCTGGGCAATGGTACTGGCTTTGCTGGGCCTGTCGATGCCCATGTTTTGGATATCAGGCATGCTCGTCCGCGCGCAGCACCGTAGCCTGATACCCACGATATCTGCCAATACAGCAGTCAGTCAGGCTGACATGCTGATTTTTGTGGCCAGTGAAACCGGTTCCACCTGGGGGTTTGCGCAGGCGCTGCACAATGCCTTGGTGCAGCGCGGACACAAAGTGCATACCGCGCCTCTGGCAGCTTTTGATGTTCCGCCTTCTGCCCGGCATGTGTTTGTGTTCGCGGCCACCTATGGTGACGGCCAGGCCCCCGCGCCTGCAGCGCATGCACTGAATAAGATTCGGGCACTGCCAGCCGGTCAGGCGTCGGTGACGGTGTTGGGGTTCGGTGATCGCCAGTTTCCCCGTTTTTGTGCCTATGCGCGTGCCATTGAAGAGTCTTTGAGAACTCGGGGATGGCGTGGCTTGCTTCCTTTTGAGGCGATTCATCAGCAAAACGTGCAGGCGTTTGAGCGCTGGGTCAAGGCCTTGTCCGATGCTTTGGCCGATCCGCTAGTCCTGAAAATGGTTGCCCGGGTACCGGCGACCCATCCGCTTACGGTACTGGAGCGCACAGATTATTCCGATGAGGCGACGGGGGCCGTTGTTATCCTGCGGCTGGGTTGGCCCAAGGTGCACCTCACAGACAGGTTGCGCGGGCGTGGCATGCCTGCGTTTCAGGCTGGAGACCTTCTGGGTGTTGTGTCCGATACGGTTCAGGTGCCCCGGTATTATTCGCTGGCTTCAGGCCGTCCGGATGGTTTTGTGGAGATCTGTGTCAGAAAAGTACCGGGTGGCCAGTGTTCAGAATATCTGCATACTTTGCAGCCTGGCGATTGTTTACAGGCATTTGTGAAGCAGAACCCGGGGTTTACGCTGGCCGCCGAAGCCCGGCCCGTGATCTTGATTGGCGCGGGCACCGGCATTGCACCTTTGGCGGGATTTATCCGGAGCAATTCCCAGCATGCACCCATGTTTTTGTATTTTGGTGGGCGAGACCCTGAAAAAGACTTTTTATTTGCCTCGTCGCTGCAACGCTGGCTTAGCAAAGGCCATCTCACTGGCCTAAAAACAGCTTTTTCGCGTGTGGGAAACGGTAGCTATGTGCAGGATGCCTTGCGCCGGGATGCGGCGCGGCTGCAGGATTTGGTGTCACAAGGGGCGGTGTTGCGAGTGTGTGGCAGCCACTTGATGGCGCAGGGTGTACGCGATGCGCTCGATGACATCCTTAAACCCTTGGGGCTTTGTGTGGATAATTTGCGTGTTGGAGCCCGTTATGCCGAAGATGTCTTTTGATATGGACCAGCCGCATACATTGGGCCGAGCCACAGATGTGCTGGTCGAGCATAGCCTGAGTGGTGCGACGATGGGTACCCGCTGGGCAGCCCGCTACCAGCCGGTGCCGGGTCTGGATGGTGTCCTGCTTGAACGGGATCTGCAGCACGCGGTCGATCAGGTAGACAATCAGATGTCTACCTGGAAGCCAGACAGTGATCTCATGCGTCTGAATCGCGCCGCACCGGGCCAGTGGGTTGATTTGCCCCCCGAACTCATGTGTGTGCTGGCCTGCGCGCTGGACGTGGGCCGGCAAAGCAATGGTGCGTTTGATATCGCGGTGGGGGGCCTGGTAGAAGCCTGGGGGTTTGGTGCGTCGCGCACGCAGCCCGATGCTGAAGCCATCCGGCGGGCGACACTTGGTTTCCGGGCGGCTCATGTGTCTCTCGAACTGGACGTTGCTGCTGGCCGGGCTCGCAAAACGCATCCGCTTACTCTGGATTTATGTGGGATCGCCAAGGGCTACGGAGTAGACAAAATGATGGCTGTGATGCGCCAGCATGGCGTGGCCAGGGCCTTGCTGTCGCTCGATGGTGAGTTGTGTGCCTTGTCTGGTCACGCGGACGGCAGGCCTTGGGCTGTGGCGCTTGAGCGCCCCCAGGCGGGCATCCGCGCTGCGCACGGCGTGATACAGCTCGAAAATATCGCCGTTGCCACGTCGGGTGATTACCGCCATCGGATTCATTTCGAGCCGGGGCAGTGGGTGTCTCACACCATGGATGGACGTGCGCGCCGGCCTGCAGACCACGCAGTGGCATCTGTTACCGTCCTGGCGCCGGATTGCATGCGGGCGGATGCCTGGGCCAGTGCGCTGCTGGTGTTGGGCGCCCACGAGGGGCCTGCCATGGCCCAGCGCATCGGGCTCGATGCGCTGTTCCTGATGCGCCGCCCGTTGGCTTTGCCCGAGGGCGTGGACGACATCCTGGTGGTGCGCGACGCCCTGCAGCAGGGTGTCGTCACCCGGGCCCTGAGCACCTATTACCTGGAACGCGCACGCGCCCGTTCTGGCTTGTTGCTGGGTTATGCCGGAGTCAGTCCGGAAGAAATCCGGCCCGCTTTCGACACACTGGCACGCGTGATCAACACTTATCTTTGACTTTGCCCAAAAGGGGTTTTGCCATGAATGCACCCGATAGCTTGGCTCACAGCGATGTAGCCTACCAATTCCACTCTTATACCAACGCCCAGCGTCTGCGCGAAGAAGGCCCTTGCATCATGGCGCAGGGTGAAGGTATTTACGTCCGTGATACTGAAGGCAAGCAGTATATCGAGGGCATGGCGGGGCTCTGGAGCGTCGCGGTGGGCTTTAGCGAGCCCCGATTGGCACAGGCAGCATACCGCCAGATGCAAAATCTGCCCTTCTATCACACCTTCAGCCAGAAGTCCAACGTCCCGTCAATCGAGCTGGCAGAGAAGCTGATCGGCCTGACAGATGGATCCATGGCCCAGGCCTTCTTCACCAATTCGGGGTCTGAGGCCAACGACACCATCGTCAAGATGGTCTGGTACTACAACAACGCCCTTGGTCGGCCGGAGAAAAAGAAAATTATTGCCCGTCATCGCGGGTATCACGGCGTCACGGTCGCCTCCGCCAGTCTGACGGGACTGGCGGGCAATCACCGCAGTTTCGATCTGCCTCTGCCTCAGATGCGTCATGTGCGTTGCCCGCATCTGTACCGCGAGGGCCTGCCAGGCGAGACTGAGGCGGCCTTTGGTGATCGTCTGGCGGCCGAACTTGAAGCCCTGATTCTGGCAGAAGGCTCCGATACGGTGGCAGCCTTCATCGGCGAGCCGATCATGGGGGCAGGCGGGGTGATTGTCCCGCCACATGCGTATTGGCCAAAAATGCAGGCGGTCTGTCGCAAATACGATGTGCTGGTGATCGCGGACGAGGTGATCACCGGCTTCGGGCGCACGGGCCATTTGTTCGCGTCGGGGCTGTTCGGCATCGAGCCCGACTTCATGACGCTGTCCAAGCAGCTCACATCGTCCTATATGCCGCTGGCCGCAGTGCTGATGAACAAGCGGGTGGCCGATGTGCTTGTTCGCCATAGTGGTGAGTTGGGTACGTTTGGCCATGGCTATACGGCCAGCGGGCATCCGGTAGCCGCCGCCGTCGCGCTCGAAAATATCCGCATCATCGAAGAACGGGGCTTGGTAGGCAATGCCGCGGTGTCGGGTGCCGTGCTTCAGCGCCGCTTGCATGCACTGGCGGACCATCCGCTGGTGGGTGAGGTTCGCGGCGTGGGGCTGATTGCTGCGGTTGAGCTGGTGGCCGACAAGGTTGGTCATACGCCCTTCGATCCAGTTGGCGAGGTGGGGGCGCTGCTGGTACGCCAGGCACAGGGCAATGGTCTGATTCTGCGGGGTATCCAGGACAGCCTGGCGTTCTGCCCACCCCTGATCATCACCGAGGCTCAGGTCAATACGCTTGCGGATCGTTTCGAGCAATCGCTTGATGAGGTGACGCGTGCGCTGTAGGCACGAGGCGCCGTTTGACTTATCGCGCAAGGCAATCCGCCTTGTGCTGACATTACCAAGGAGACATAGATGTTGAAATTAAGCGAGCCTGGTTTATTGCGCCAGCAGTGCTACATCAATGGGCAGTGGCGAGATGCTGCTGACGGGCGCACCGATCCGGTACATAATCCGGCCACCGGCGAGCTTCTGGGGGCTGTACCCGTGATGGGCGCCACCGAAACTCGCCAGGCCATCGACGCCGCCCAGAGCGCCTGGGGTGCCTGGCGGGCACTGAGCGCGCAGCACCGTGCCACGATTCTGCGGGCCTGGTATCAGCTGATGCTGGATCATGCGGAAGATCTGGCCTGCATCATGACAGCCGAGCAAGGCAAGCCGCTGGCGGAATCTCGTGGCGAGGTCGCTTACGGCGCCGGCTATTTCGAGTGGTACGCGGAAGAAGGGAAACGCGCCTATGGCGAAGTCATCCCGGGGCCCGCCAATGACCGTCGGGTGGTTGTGTTGCGTGAACCCATTGGTGTCTGTGCCGCGATCACCCCCTGGAACTTCCCCTCATCGATGATTACCCGCAAGGCGGCGGCTGCGCTGGCGGCGGGCTGCCCGATAGTCGTCAAGCCTGCACCCGAGACGCCATTTTCGGCGCTGGCATTGGCTGTGCTGGCCGAACAAGCGGGTGTTCCTCCCGGTGTGTTTTCCGTGATCACGGGGGATGCACCGGCCATCGGTGGTGAAATGACCTCCAATCCTGTCGTGCGCAAGCTCAGTTTCACCGGGTCTACCGAAGTGGGCCGCTTGCTGTATGCCCAAAGCGCGCCGACGATCAAGAAGCTCTCGCTCGAATTGGGAGGTAATGCGCCGTTCATCGTGTTCGACGATGCCGATCTGGATGCTGCTGTCGAGGGCGCGATGATCTGTAAATATCGCAATACCGGACAGACCTGCGTGTGTGCCAATCGTCTGTATATCCAGGATGCGGTCTACGATGAATTCGCTCGGCGCCTGGCGCTCAAGGTGGCCGAATTAAAGGTTGGCAATGGGATGGACGATGGGGTCAACCAAGGGCCGCTGATCGATGAGGCGGCCCTGAGCAAGGTGCGCAACCATGTCGACGATGCGGTGAGCAAGGGCGCACGTGTCCTGGCGGGGGGCAGCTCCCATAGCCTGGGTGGCACATACTTCCAGCCGACCATCCTGACCGAGGTCACATCCGATATGAAAGTCGCCACCGAAGAAACTTTCGGCCCAGTTGCGCCTTTGTTCCGTTTCAAGGATGACGCTGAAGTCATCCGCATGGCCAATGCCACCGAATATGGTCTGGCGGCGTATTTCTACAGCCGCGATATCGGCCGTATCTGGCGGGTCGCCGAGGCGCTGGAATACGGGATGGTGGGTATCAATGCCGGGGTCGTGTCCAATCCCGCCGCCCCGTTTGGTGGAGTCAAGCAATCTGGTCTGGGCCGCGAGGGTTCACGTCATGGTCTGGATGACTACCTGGTCATCAAGTACCTGTGCATGGGCGGAATCTGATTCCGTTCCGAGGCTGGCTGGCCACAACGCACTAGGGTTTGCCTCGCAACCGGGCGAAGGCCTCCGCGATTGCCCCCTGGGGCGCTGTGGCCGACCGCTCGGCCTTTTGGGGGCGGCCGGCGCCAGGCCGGCCAGCGGCGCGGCCTGGGCCGGCCTTGCCGGGGTGGCTGATCCCACGCTGTTCCGGATCATCTTTGCGCATGCTCAGTGCAATCCGCTTGCGTGCGACGTCCACTTCCAGCACTCTAACCTGCACGGTCTGGCCGACACGCACGACATCACGGGGGTCTTTCACAAATTTGTCGGCCAGGGCAGAGACGTGCACCAGGCCATCCTGATGCACGCCGATGTCTACAAATGCCCCAAAATTGGCCACGTTGCTGACCACGCCTTCGAGCGTCATGCCCGGCAGCAGATCCTTGATGTCGTGGATGCCTTCCTTGAAGTGTGCTGTCTGGAATGCCGGGCGCGGATCACGGCCTGGTTTTTCCAGTTCGGCAAAAATATCGCGGACGGTGGGCAGGCCGAATTGTTCGCTAGTGAAATCAGCCGGAGACAAACCCTTGAGTGATTGTGCCTGACCCATCAGCTCGGAGACCGGTTTACCGGCCTTAAGCACGATCTGCTCGACCACCGGGTAGGCTTCGGGGTGCACAGCCGAGGCATCCAGCGGATTGTCCGACCCGGGGATGCGTAAAAAGCCAGCGGCCTGCTCGAATGCCTTGTCGCCAAAGCGGGGAACTTCACGCAAGGCCTGCCGGTTGCTGAATGCGCCATGGGTTTCACGCCACTGGACAATATTGCGTGCCAGGCCAGAATTCAGGCCTGATACCCGTGTCAACAACGGGGCAGAGGCGGTGTTGACATCCACGCCCACCGCATTCACGCAGTCTTCAACCACAGCATCCAGCGAGTGAGCCAATGCGCGCTGATTGACGTCGTGCTGGTATTGGCCTACTCCGATGGCCTTGGGCTCGATTTTTACCAGTTCAGCCAAGGGATCTTGCAGGCGGCGGGCAATCGATACAGCGCCTCGCAGGCTGACGTCCAGTTCGGGAAACTCG
This sequence comes from Castellaniella sp. FW104-7C03, assembly GCF_040276085.1. NCBI lineage: Bacteria > Pseudomonadati > Pseudomonadota > Betaproteobacteria > Burkholderiales > Alcaligenaceae > Castellaniella > Castellaniella sp. FW104-7C03. Next base: position 117,838 of record NZ_JBELOK010000002.1, on the reverse strand, counting down.
TGCGCCGCCAGTTCGGAGGCCGAATACACCGACGCACCTGCTTCGGAGACCACCACACGGTCAAAAGAAAGCTCGGGGTGGCGCTCCAGCAAGGTGGCCACCAGCCGCTCGGTCTCGCGTGAGGCCGTGCCATTGCCGATGGCGATCAAAGGGATCTGATGGCGGCGGATCAGCGTTGCCAGTGTGTTCAGGCTGCCCTCGACATCCCGGCGCGGCTCAAACGGATAGATGGTAGCGGTATCCAGCAGCTTGCCGGTGCTGTCGATGAGGGCTACCTTCACGCCGGTACGGATGCCGGGATCCAGGCCCAGCACCGCCTTGGGGCCGGCCGGTGCGGCCAGCAGCAGGTCTTTCAGATTGGCTGCAAAGACTCGAATGGCCTCGGCTTCTGCCGCTTCTCTTAGCTGCCCGATCAGTTCTGCTTCAAAGGTGGTCAGCAGTTTGACCCGCCACGTCCAGCGGCAGACTTCGGCCAGCCAGTGCTCGCGCGCAGTGGCCCGGGTATCGAAGCGGGCGTCCAGCGCCAGCAACTCGGCGATGCGTACCACGCAGGGGTGGGGTACCAGGGCATCGCGTTCGGGATCCAGCCCCAGATGCAGATCCAGCACGCCTTGCTGGCGTCCGCGCAGCAAGGCCAGGATCCGGTGCGAGGGTAGGGTGCGCAGGGTTTCACTGAAATCAAACCAGTCGCGAAATTTTTCACCTTCCTGCTCTTTGCCGGCCACCACCTTGGCGTACAGCCGGCCGGTGTTCCAGAGTTCCGCGCGCAGGGCCTCCAGCACCACGGCCTGCTCGGCAAAACGCTCGGCAAGGATATCCCGGGCGCCATTCAGGGTGGCTTTGATGTCTGCAAACCCTGCGTCTGCGTTGATAAATGCGGCTGCTGCCGTTTCAGGGTCTGCGTCGGCGGTAACCAGCAGCTGTTCTGCCAAGGGTTCCAGCCCTGCTTCGCGGGCGATCTGTGCCCGTGTCCTGCGTTTGGGTTTATAGGGGGCGTACAGGTCTTCCAGTCGCTGCTTGCTGTCGGCAGCCAGAATTGCGTCGTGCAATGCCGGGTCCAGCTTGCCTTGCTGCTCGATGGACTGCAGGATGGACAGCCGGCGGCTTTCAAGCTCGCGGATATACAGCAGGCGCACTTCAAGCTGGCGCAATACGGTGTCATCCAGCCCGCCGGTGGCTTCTTTACGATAACGAGCAATAAAGGGCACCGTGGCCCCGGCGTCCAGCAGGTCAACCGCAGCGGCCACCTGTGCGGGGCGGGCGCCCAGCTCTGCGGTCAGCAGACGCAAAATGCGGGCAGGGTCGACTTGGTCGGTAGAGGGAAGGGCAGCAGTGGACATCCGGACGTCCTAAAATAAAGGCTATCAAGCGGCGCATTTTGCCATACTGTGGCATAAACCCCGAATCCCTCCAGCGTATCATTGGACCAACGGTTCCTTGTATCACTGGCTTAACGCCTGTTCTCCTCGCTCATGTCCTCCCCAGATCTTTCAAAGGTATTTGGCCCGGATGGCCCCCTGGCCAGTCAATTGCCAGCCTACACGCCGCGCCCGGCGCAGTTGGCCCTGTCCGACGCCATCCAGACAACCCTCGAGGCGGGCGACGTACTGATCGCAGAAGCCGGCACCGGAACCGGTAAAACCTGGGCATATTTGGTGCCCGCGTTCCTGTCGGGGGATAAGGTGCTGGTGTCCACCGGTACCCGGACACTGCAGGATCAGCTGTTTCGCCGGGATATTCCGCGCTTGCGGGCCGCTTTGTCGATGTCGGTGGATGTGGCTTTGCTCAAGGGGCGCAGCAATTATGTTTGTCACTACCATCTCGAGCGTCTCGAACAGGATGATCGCGGGTTGAAATCCCGGGATGAAATCGGCTTGCTACGGCAAATCCGCCAGTTTGCGCAGGTAACAGACACTGGCGACAAAGCGGATTTGCCTGCTGTCCCGGAAACCGCCGACATCTGGAATCGCGTCACCTCCACCCGTGAAAACTGCCTGGGGCAAGACTGCCCGTTTGTGCGCGAGTGCTTTTTACTCAAGGCCCGGCGCCATGCCCAGGAAGCTGATGTGGTGGTAGTCAACCACGCTTTGTTTATGGCGGATCTGGCCCTGCGCGAAGAAGGCATCGCTGATCTCCTGCCTGAAACACGCCTGGTGGTATTTGACGAGGCCCATCAACTGCCAGAAACCGCTACCCGTTTTTTGGGTCAAAGTGTGTCCTTGCATCAAATTCTGGATTGCGCGCGGCAAACCGAGGCAGCCGGGCTGGCGCACGCCCGCGAGGCCATGCGCTGGTCTGAGCACTGCCAGGCGCTGGATGCGGCCGCCAAAGCGTTTCGTCTGATCAGTGCCCCTGTCAGCAAGATGCCGGGTAGCCGCGCCACCTTCGAGCAAATCCCAGATGCGGATGCATTTGATGCGGCCCTGCAAGATTTGGGCAAAGCGCTGGATGTGGTAACCGAAGCCCTGGGCACGCAAGAAGAGCGCCATCCGGATCTCGCCGCCGCAGCCCGGGTGGCACGCACCCTGCGGGCGCGCTTGCTGCAATGGACCCAGCCGGCACGTGGCGAGCCCGAGCCCGCGGATCATGCGGCCGTACGCTGGATTGAGCACAGCCTGCATTCGGTGCGCTTGCATCGGGCACCCTTGTCGGTGGCCCGTATTTTCTCTGGGTTTCGCAAGCCGCAACAGGCCTGGGTGTTAACGTCCGCCACCTTGTCGGTACGCGGCAATTTCAGCCACTTCCAGCACCAGCTGGGGCTGCATGATGCGCATACGGAACACTGGGAATCGCCTTTCGATTATCCGGCGCAAGGCTTGCTGTATGTGCCGCAAAACCTGCCATGGCCCAATGATCCCGGGTATATCGACGCATTTGCAAGATCCTTGCTTCCCCTGGTGGATGCATGCGCGGGTGGGGTGCTGGTGTTGTGCACCACCTTGCGGGCCGTCGATCGCGTTGCCGACTTTCTCCTGCGCGAGATGCTGTCGTCCGACCGGCCGGTGATGCGCCAGGGAGAGGCCACCCGTGGTGTGCTGCTGGAGCGGTTTCGCTCTGCCGGCAATGCCGTGCTGGTGGGTAGCACCAGCTTCTGGGAGGGTATTGATGTACCAGGAGACGCGCTTACCCTGGTGGCCATCGACAAATTGCCATTTGCTCCCCCGGATGATCCTGTGCTGGAGGCGCGTTTAAACGCTTGCCGAACTGAGGGTGGAAACCCCTTTATGGAATATCAGTTGCCGCAAGCGGCCTTGTTGCTGAAGCAGGGGGCAGGGCGCCTGATCCGGTCGGAGCTGGATTGGGGAGTGCTGATGGTGGGAGATGGCCGGCTGGTGGATAAGCCGTATGGCCGTCTGTTGTGGCAGGGCCTGCCACCGTTTGCCCGTACCCGGGACCCCTCCGTGGCCGCTGGTTTCATGGCCCGGCCACCTCTGTTAAGTAACGCCACAGTGTCCGCCGTGGGGGTACCCGACACTCCCACGGCGGACACGGCTACTGTGGGCGATTAAGCAAGGCTTATCGCCTATCGCCTGCAGCCTATAGCCAGTTGACGGGGTTCCAGTAGTTTTTGGGCTCGTCCAGGCCTTGCTTGTAATATTTGCTGTCGGGGAAGTTTTTATCCAGTACCCGTTTGGCGTCGTCGGCAAGGTTGGGCAGGTTCAGCTTCTGGTAGCTGAGCATCATCAGATAGAGTGCTTTCTCGACGACCGGGGCGCCTTCAAAATCGGTGACCACGGTTTGCGCCCGGTTGGCGGCGGCCACATAGGCCCCACGCTCGTAGTAGTACTGGGCCACATGCACTTCGTTTTCGGCAATGGTGTTCACCAGCCAGGCGGCCCGCAGGCGTGCGTCCGGTGTGTAGCGGCTATCGGGGTAGCGCTTGATGAGCTCGTTGAACGCTTCGTAGGACTCGCGCAAACCTTTTGGATCGCGCTCGCTTGGATCCTGACGCGTAATATTGGACAAAATCGCGCTGGGAGGTGTGAAGGTGATCATGCCCTTGAGGTACAGCATGTAGTCGGTACCCGGGTGATTGGGGTATTGCTGCATGAAGCGGTCGATGGCCGCCTTGGCCTGATCAGGCTCTTCGTCTTTCCAGTTGACATAGGCCTGGTCAATCAGTGCCTGCTGGGCATACAAGCCAAAGGGATAGCGGGCCTCGAGTGCTTCGAGGTTTTTGCGGGCATCTGACCAGTTGCCCGAGCTCATGTCAGAGCGGGCCTGGCTGTACAGGCGTTCTGCGCTCCAGCCTGCCGTGGGGTCGATCTTGCCCGACGTGGAACTGCACGCTGCCAGCAGCGCCAGGCACAGGCCGGCAAGCGCCAGCCGAGCAACAGAAGACATGGATTTCATTGAAACGAGTGCATGCACGGCCACGGGGCATCCTTGATCAAGGTGTTAGCATTGTCGGCAGATTATATGATTTGTCGCCATGTCTGACACAGAGTTTGCCTCCGACGACGTCGATTCCGACGAACCCGAACACTTTACCCTGCCCTTGCAGGCACTGCCAGATCGTCTGGACAAGGTGCTGGCGGGTCTGCTGCCGCAACATTCACGCAATCGTTTGCAGACATGGATCGAACAAGGCCATGTGCAGGTGGATGGCGTGGTTGGCAAGATTCGCACGCGTGTGGGCCCTGGTGCCCACATACAGGTGTGGCCGCAGCAGGCGCCCGAAGACCTCGCCTTTACTCCCGAGCCCGTCGATTTCCTGGTGGTGGCAGAGTCTGCACAGTGGATTGTGGTCAATAAGCCGGCCGGTCTGGTGACGCATCCTGGCGCCGGCAACTGGCACGGTACCTTGCTAAATGGCCTTTTGTACCGGTATCCGGAGCTCCTTCAGGTGGCTCGGGCCGGTATTGTGCACCGGCTGGACAAAGATACCTCGGGCCTGCTGGTGGTGGCGCGGACAGCCATCGCCCAAACCGCGCTGGTGCGTCAGTTGCAGGCACGCACGGTCAAGCGCGAATACCGCGCGCTGGTGCATGGTGCGGTGCTCCAGTCGGGACGGGTGGACGCGCCCATTGGCCGGGATTCGCGTGTACCCGTGCGCATGAGTGCCGACAGGCCGATCGCGCCCAAGGTTGCGGTTACGCATTATCAGGTGCGGGCCAGCGGGCAGTGCGAACAGCAGCCCGTCACAGAAATCATTTGCCATCTTGAAACCGGGCGCACGCACCAGATTCGTGTCCATCTGTCGTGGCTGAAGCATCCTTTGCTGGGTGATACCTTATACGGTGGCCGTGGCTTGGGCGGCGCCCAGCGCCAGATGCTGCATGCGCAGGCGCTGAGCTTCCAGGATCCGCTGACTGCCCAGTGGCAGGCCTTCACAGCCGAGCTGCCGGCCGATTTCGAATCGGTGCGCGAGCAGATTGATTGGGGGGCGGGTGCATGAGCAAACTGCGGGCATGGGCCCCGGGGGTGCATGGAGTCAGTGGAGCACCGTGGTCAGGGGTGCAGTATTTCTCTACCGCGCGCACGGGCGGTGTCAGTGAAGCGCCCTGGGACAGCCTGAACCTGGGCTTGCATGTGCACGACGATCCGTCTGCAGTGCAGGAAAACCGGGCTCGTCTGCAGGTGGCCTTGCCTGGGTCCGTCCAGTGGCTTAATCAGGTGCATGGCACGGAGGTCTGGTGCGCCTCTGTCCCCAACACTGCAAATCCCCCGGCAGCGGTTCAACTTGTGTCGGCATTGGGTCCTTGCGCCGATGCGGCAATTACCCGTGAGCGTGGTCTTCCATTAGCCATCCTGACGGCTGACTGCCTGCCTGTTGTGCTGGCCGATGCCGATGGCACCGTACTGGGCGTGGCACATGCAGGCTGGCGTGGTCTGGTGGCGGGTGTGCTCGAAAACACCCTGGCGGCAATGCACCGACAGGCGCCCGATGCACATGGCTGGCATGCCTGGTTGGGCCCCGCCATCGGCCCCCGCGCATTCGAGGTGGGCCCCGAAGTCCGTGAGGCGTTTTTGCAAGTGGATCCGCAGCTTGCACAGTGTTTTATGCCGTCCGTGCGGCCCGGCCACTGGTTGGCTGATCTTGCGGGCCTGGCCAGTGCGCGGCTGCAATGCGCGGGCGTCGCACACATCGAAGCCAGCGGCGAATGCACCTATCAGCAGACAGATCGGTATTTTTCGTATCGGCGGCAGAAACAGACGGGGCGCCAGGCCACCATTGCCTGGCTGGTATGATCATTGCATTGGCAGCGATGAGGATGGGCCCAGACGGCTTGATGCTCGCGGATTACCCCGATTGACGGCCTGATCCAGCCTGTCAGAATGATTGAAAGCAACATCAAGAAGCACGGCTTCACTTTGCGGGGGATGTCATGGCAATTACCGATTCATCACAGCAGACCAACCCGCATGCTGCTGTCGATCATCTCGCCGCCATTCAGGCTGATTTCCTGCAATCCTGGCAGTCGCTTCTTCAAACCACGGCCCAGGGCAAGCTTGTGCCGCCCACTGATCGCCGGTTTTCGTCCGATGCCTGGGCCAACGATCCCCAAGCCCTGTTTTCTGCGCATGCCTACCTGATTCTTACGCGCGCCTTGCAGCAACTGGCGGCATCTGCTGATGTTGCAGACTCCGCCCGTGAGCGCCTGCAGTTCTCAATCATGCAATGGGCCGAGGCCGCCGCGCCCTCCAATTTTCTGGCCAGCAATCCCGATGCCCGGCAGGCCTTGTTGCGTACCGGCGGAGACTCCCTTCAGCGGGGGCTGGCCAACCTGCTGCACGATCTTCATCGCCGGCGTATTACGCAAACTGACGAAACCGCGTTTGTGCCTGGCCAGAACCTGGCCATTACACCCGGCTCGGTGGTGTACCAAAATGCCCTGATGCAAATCATTCAGTACCAGCCACAGTGCGCTCAGGTACACCGGCGGCCCTTGCTGATGGTGCCCCCGTGCATCAATAAATACTACATTCTCGATCTCCAGCCGGCCAACTCGCTGGTGCGCCATGCGCTGCAGGCGGGGTTTCAGGTGTACATGGTTTCCTGGCGCAATCCGCGGCCCGACGACACCGACGGCATCGATACCATGACCTGGGACAACTACATCGAAGACGGAGTCCTGAAAGCCATCCAGGTGGTGTGCGACATCAGCCGTCAGCCGCAAATCAACGCCCTGGGTTTTTGCGTAGGAGGCACGCTGCTGTCCACTGCGCTGGCGGTTGCGCGGGCGCGCGGGCAAGATCCGGTGGCGGCACTTACCTTGCTCACCACATTTCTCGATTTTCGGGAAACCGGCATCCTTGATGTGTTTGTCGATGAATGGCATGCGCGTACCCGAGACCAGCAACTGGGCGCAGGCGGGCTCATGTCAGCCCGAGAGCTCTCCACCACTTTTTCATTTCTGCGCCCCTCCGAGCTCGTCTGGAACTACGTCAACGCCAACTACCTGATGGGCGAGTCTCCGCGCGCTTTCGATTTGCTGGCCTGGAACGCCGACGGCACCAACTTGCCAGGCCCGTTCTTTACCTGGTATTTCCGCAATACCTACCTCGAAAACCGGCTCAAGACAGGCCAATTGCCTGTGTGTGGCCAGTTGGTCGATTTTCGTACGCTGGATATGCCAAGCTATTTATATGCCTCGCGTGATGATCACATTGTGCCGTGGGGCTCTGCTTACGCCTCCACGCTGTTGCTGCGTGGGCCGTTGCGCTTTGTCCTCGGAGAATCCGGTCATATTGCCGGCGTCGTCAACCCTCCAGAGCGCGGTCGGCGTGGCTACTGGACGTCCGATGTCGATGTCTTGCCCAGCGCTCCCACCGAGTGGCTTGAGTCCGCCACACATGCCAAAGGCAGCTGGTGGCCCGATTGGCTGCAGTGGCTGGCTGGGCACTCGGGGCCGATGCGGCGTGCGCCGGTTCGGCTTGGCAATCAACGCTATCCAATCCTAGAGCCCGCACCCGGGCACTATGTCACAGTCAGAGCAGACTAAAAAGGAGAATCCCATGAGCGGAAAACTGGCTTACGTCACCGGAGGTATGGGCGGTATCGGCACCTCGATCTGCCAGCGCCTGGCCAAAGAGGGCTTTACCGTCGTTGCAGGTTGTGGCCCCAGCCGTGATTTCGAAAAATGGCTTCATCAACAATCGGCCCTTGGGTACAAATTTAATGCCTCTGTGGGCAATGTCTCCGACTGGGACTCCACCGTCCAGGCCTTTATCAAGATCAAAGAGCAGTTTGGTCCTGTGGATGTGCTGGTCAATAACGCCGGGATTACCCGCGATGGCGTATTTCGCAAGATGACTCAAGACGACTGGCGTGCCGTCATCAACACCAACCTCAACAGCCTGTTCAACGTCACCAAGCAAGTGATCGACGACATGGTGGATCGCCAGTGGGGCCGTATTATCAATATCAGTTCCGTGAATGGCCAAAAGGGGCAATTTGGGCAAACCAACTACTCCACAGCCAAAGCAGGTATTCATGGCTTTACGATGGCATTGGCCCAGGAAGTCGCCAGTAAGGGAGTTACTGTCAATACGGTCTCACCCGGTTATATTGGTACGGATATGGTGCGTGCCATTCGTCCGGATGTCCTCGAGAAAATCGTTGCCACGATTCCTGTCAAACGTTTGGGCACCCCAGAGGAAATCGGATCGATTGTTGCCTGGTTATCGTCTGACGATGCCGGATTTGCAACAGGTGCCGATTTCTCCCTAAACGGCGGCCTGCACATGGGTTAAACAAATGCCACAAAACAAGTCTTCCAAACCTGCCGAGCGATTAATCAAGAAATACCCCAATCGCCGGCTCTACGATACGCAAACCAGTGCGTACATCACCCTGTCTGACATCAAGCAACTGGTGCTCGATCACGCAGTCTTTCGCGTGGTTGACGCCAAAAGCGGGGATGATCTCACCCGCAGCATTTTGCTGCAGATCATCCTCGAAGAAGAGTCGGGCGGGGTGCCGATGTTCTCGGCCACCGCTCTGGCGCAAATCATCCGGTTTTACGGGCACGCAATGCAAGGTGTCATGGGCACGTTCCTCGAGAAAAACATCCAGGTGCTCATGGATATCCAGGATCGCATGACTGATCAGTCACAGGATGTATATCAGCAGCATTTTGGCCCTGAGGCCTGGGCCCAGCTGATGAACCTGCAAACCCCAGCCTTGCAAAACATGATGAACAGCTACCTTGAACAAAGCCGCAATGTGTTTGTTCAGATGCAGGATCAAATGCAGGATCAAACCCGCAACCTGTTCACCGGTTTCCCGTTTCCAGGGCAACCACCCGCAGATTCAAAAAAGAAACCCTAAAGATCCTGTGATGGCACGATAGGCGTTGCCAGGATGGCCAGCGCCTGATTTGCCAGCCAAAAAAATTATTTTGCAAGCCCCTTTCGTGCTTGCATATACTCCGTTTTTTGATGTTAAATAACGAGAATCATTCTCTTTACTATCTTCCTTTTCATCACTACGGAGTCTTTTATATGGTTGGCAAGTTGCTCATCGCGTTGGCAGGTCTGGGTATGGCTACATCGGCAATCGCTGCCGAGTACCCCATTGGCGAACCCAAGGAAATCCATGGTCTTGAAGTGGCCGCAGTGTATCTGCAGCCCGTCGAGATGCAACCTGACAGCATGATGCGTGCCGCCAAAGATTCCGACGTTCACCTTGAGGCCGACATTCATGCGACGGCCGACAACAAAAATGGCTTGCCCGAAGGTGCATGGGCTCCGTATCTCAATATTCAGTACGTACTCCAGAAGCAGGGCAGCGACAAAATCCAGAAGGGCGACCTGATGCCCATGGTGGCCAATGATGGTCCCCATTATGGTGACAACGTCAAGCTTGAGGGCCCCGGGAAATACAAGCTCACTTTTATTATCGGCTCACCCGAAACTGCGCCCAGCAATCATTTTGGCCGCCATGTCGATAAAGAAACCGGTGTGGCGCCGTGGTTTAAAACCTTCGAAGTGAAGTACGACTTTGTCTTTGCCGGAACGGGCAAGAAGGGTGGGTACTGAGATGCGTAGCCGTTGGATGGCGATAGGTCTGGCACTGCTGGTGGCCTGCCTGGCACCGTTGTCTGCTGCACGGGCCGAGGTGCCAGCCTATACCCTGACATTCAAGTCTGATGGTACATTTCAGCCCTCAAAGCTGGAAGTTCCCGCTGGGCGTTTCAAAATCATTTTGGTCAATGAAAGCACCCAGGCCGTCGAGTTTGAAAGTCTGCCCCTGCGCAAAGAGAAAGTGCTTGGGCCGGGGGTCACCTCGTTTGTGGTTTTAAACCTTTCCCGGCCAGGCGAATATCCGTTTTTTGATGACTTTCATCCGCAGGTGAAAGGCACCCTGATCGTTCTTCCCAAACCTTGAATCCCCCGTCAGGATCAGTCTCATGGAACAAGTAGCCTTCATCGTCTGGCGCGAAAGCGTCGAAGCTCTGCTGGTGATTGGTATTTTGTATGCCTGGCTGAAGGCCTCACCCGAAGGGCGTCGCGGCTTGCCCTGGCTGTGGGGCGGGGTGGGGGCAGGTTTGCTGCTTGCCATGGCGCTGGCACTGGTCCTGCTGGGGCTGGCATCCTGGTTGTCGGATATCGGCCAGGAGTGGTTCCAGACGTTGATGGCTCTGGTGGCTTGTGGGTTGGTTGTGCAAATGGTGGTCTGGATGCGCCGCTATGGTCGTGGCCTCAAACGGGCGCTTGAGTCCGGTGCCTCAGAGCAGCTGGATCAAAACCACTGGTGGGGCCTGCTGGTACTGGTGATGATTGCCGTTGCACGCGAGGGCAGTGAAACCGTGGTGTTTTTATATGGCACCATTTTGTCATCGCAACAGGCCGGGCAAGTGGTATCAATGGCACTGGCGGGGTTGGCGGGGTTTCTCGTTGCGTTATTCACCTTCTGGCTCCTGCAGCTGGGTGGGCGCATCATCACTTGGCGACGGTTTTTCAAGATCACCGAGATTCTGTTGTTGCTGCTGGCCGGTGCTTTGCTGGTGTCTGCCACCGATCGCCTGATTTCCCTTGGCGTGCTACCCACCTTGATCGATCCTGTCTGGGATAGCAGCGCCTGGCTGACAACCGATAGTGTGCTTGGCAAGGTGTTGGCCGACTTCGCCGGTTATCGGGCATATCCGGCGCTGTCTCAGGTACTTGTCCTGGGTGTGTACTGGGTGGGTGTATTGGCATTGTTGCGTCGCTCGACGCCTGCGCCAACACGGCGTGCCAGCCACGCATCAGTCGCGGCGTCATCCTGATGTTTTACGCGGGGCAGGTGTTGGTCTGGCGCCGGGGGCGCGCAGTGCGCCGTGAACTGCAGCGCACGGGAGTGACATGCTAGAGGCTGCTTCCGGGGGGTACGGCTGGCGCACGCGCGTGGCCAGGGTAGGTGATTTTCTGCGTGATCACCAACGGGCCATCCGCATCATGCAGTGGATCATTGTGGGTGTTTATCTGGCCTTGCTGATTGTGCCGGCTGTATTGCCGTTGCCTGATCGCACTGCCTCTGTCTTCAACAATCTGACTATCGTTGCCCAGTTTGCCTTTTGGGGCGTCTGGTGGCCGTTTGTGCTGATTTCCATCCCCTTGCTGGGGCGCGCCTGGTGTGGGCTGTTTTGTCCCGAAGGTACACTCACCGAGTGGGCCAGCCGGCATGGGCGGGGTGGTGCCATCCCCCGTTGGATGCGCTGGGGCGGGTGGCCCTTTGTGGCCTTCAGCCTCACCACCATTTATGGTCAGCTGGTCAGCGTTTATCAATACCCTTGGGCGGTGGCGGCCATCCTGGGGGGATCAACCATTGCGGCGATGATTGTGGGCTATCTGTACGGGCGCAACAAACGCGTCTGGTGCAAATACCTGTGCCCGGTCAATGGTGTCTTCAATGCATTGGCAAAACTGGCGCCCTGGTATTACCGGGTGGACGCCGAGGCCTGGCGTGCCCCTGTGCGGCGTACCGAAACCATCAACTGTGCACCGCTTTTGCCTCTGCGCCATATGCAGGGTGCGGCCGAGTGTCACATGTGCGGGCGCTGCAGCGATTATCGGGGTGCAATCACGCTGTCACCCCGGTCACCTGAAGTCGAAATCGTCCATATCGCTGAAGGCAGCGGCTGGCAAACCATGCTGATTGTATTTGGCATGATGGGCTTGGCCGTGGGTGCTTTCTTATGGAGCGCCAGCCCCTGGTTTGTCACGCTCAAGCAGGGCGCGGCCACCTGGCTGGTCAACCGGGACATCTATTGGCCGCTCGTGGATAACGCGCCCTGGTTTCTGCTCACTCACTACCCTGAGGTCAACGACAGTTTCAGCTGGCTCGATGGAGCTGTCATTTTGGTGTTTATCTTTGGTGCAGCGCTGGTGGTGGGGGGCGCCATTTTTGCGGGCCTGATGATGGCAAGCCGCTGCTTGCCTGTCTGTCAGCGGCCCGGTGTGCGCAATGCCGTGGGCCAACTGATGCGTAGCCGCCTGGAGGGCGTGCATAAGCTGGCACAAGGGCTGATCCCCTTGGCTGGCATCGGCGTGTTTCTGGGCCTGTCAGCCACCACACTGACCTTGCTGCAGCACGAGGGCGTACCCACCTGGTGGGCCAATCCCTTGCGGTTTACCTTGCTGGGCCTGGCGTTGGCCTGGAGCCTGCGACTTGTCTGGCGTATGGCCGGATTGCGTACCCGGCAGTTGGGGCGTCGCCTGGGCGTAGTGGCTTCCGTAGCCGCAGGCCTGCTGCCTTTTCTATGGTCCTGGTGGCTGTTTTTTGTACTCTGGTAAACGTTTTTATTGACGCCACGCCACCTTAGAAGTCAAGATAACCTTTGTCTTGGCTGCGTTTTTTCAGGGCTGCCAAACTGAAACGTTTGGAAATAAAAAATTTGCTGCACCATCGTGTCTGCAAAGCCTTATCCCATCTTGCTTTTCATGTTTTTGGCTCCTTTTGCGTGTCTTTGAGACAATTTTTGAAGCACAACATCTGGTGTGTTTCGTGTAGGATATACACAAGATTTGGTGTCGCGTAGGCGTGCCTGACATCAACTTTCTTTATCCACCATACAAAAGAAGACTACTCCCATGATCAAGACCGTTATCAAGCGTGATGGACGCAAAGAGCCATTCATTCCGTCAAAATTAAACGGCTGGGGTGAATGGGGTGCTACCTCGCTGGGTGACCGCGTCGACTGGTCATCCGTGGTGCTCGAAACAGTCACCAACATGCCCGAGGAGTGCTCATCCGAGTTCCTCCAGATACAACTGATTCGCCACTGCCTCGACGCCGATACCTGGTCGTATAACCGCATGGCAGGCCGGCTATATGCAGCGCTTGCACAAAAAGAGCTCAAAGACGTCTGTGACGGTGCTTTCCCCACGGTACTCACGCTGCACCGGCGCCTGCAAAAACTTGGCTACATGGAGCTCCTCGACTACTCCGAAGAAGAATACTTCCAGGTCGAGGGCATGATCGATCACACACGTGATTTCGAATACGCCCACTATCAGATCCATACGCATCGCTCCAAGTACGCCATCTCCGATCGCGTCAAGGGCATACACTACGAAACTCCGCAGTTTGTTTATATGCGCATGGCCATGGCGCTGGCAGTCAATCAGCCCCGCGAGCGTCGTATGCGTGACGTGGCCAAGTTTTACGAGCATCTCTCCAAAAACCGCATCAACGCCCCCACGCCCAATCACATCAATCTGGGTACGCCGCTGCGTGGGTACGCCAGTTGCTGCCTGTATGCGTCGGGCGACTCCGCCCGCTCGATTGCTGTCGGCAATCACATTGCCAACACCATGACATACATGAGTGCGGGTATTGGTTCCTACCTGCAAACGCGCTCTGTCAATGATCCCGTCCGGGGGGGCGTCATCCGTCACCAGGGCAAGCTGCCTTATCTGCGTGCGGTAGTGGCCGAGATCAAGGCCAATCTGCAAAATGGCCGTGGTGGTGCCTGCACCAGTTATTTCTCTATCTTCGACCCTGAAGTCGATACCTTGCTGCGCCTGAAAAACCCCATGTCCACCGAAGATCGCAAGATCCGCGGGATGGATTATTCGTGGGGTGGCAACCGGTTCTTTGCCCGCAAGGTGGCGCGCAACGAAGACGTCTTCCTGTTTAACTGTCATACGGCGCCCGATCTTTACGATGCGCTCTACAGCGATGACGAGGCCCGTTTCGAGGCCCTCTACACCAAATACGAGCAAGACCCCACCTTCAAGAAGCAAACCGTCAATGCACGCGAGCTCCTGATCACCGCAATCAACGAATGGAACGAGACCGGACGCATCTACGAACACAACATCTATGAGATGAACCGCCACACGCCGTTCAAGAACACCATTTACAGCTCTAATCTGTGTTCCGAGATTGCACTGCCCACGGCACCGTACAACCACATTACCGAGCTCTATCAAACCACGGATATCTCCTTTGTCGAGTTTGCCGATGCCGACGGCCATATGCACACTTTGCAGCCTGGCACCGGTGCGGTAGATACTCAGCGCGGTTCGGTGTACCTCGAAGACCTCGTGGCGGGCGATGTGCTGTCAGATGGCCGCGTCATTGCGCGCATCGAGCGCCGTTCGTCTCCCGAGGTTGCCACCTGCAACCTGGCGGGTATCGTCGTCTCCAACATCGAGTCCGATGAGCAATACGAAGAAGTCGCCTATTACGCCTTGTTGATGATCGACAAATGCATTCACCTGGCCGACTACGAGCTCCCGCACGTGGGGGTAACCTCCAAGGCGCGTCTGAATGCGGGTGTGGGCATGCTGGGTGTGGCGCACCTGATGGCCAAAAACCACAAGCGCTACACCGAGCCCGAGGGCAAGCAGTTCATTCACTGGATTGCCGAGCGACATTATTATCATTTGGTACGGGCCAGCCTGCAGCTGGGCCGCGAACTAGGCAATGCGCCCTGGATGCACAAAACCAAATGGCCGGACGGCTGGCTGCCCACCGACACCTACAATCGCAACATCGACAAGATTGCCGATTTCAAAAATCACTACAACTGGGAAGCCCTGCGTGCTGAAATCATCGCCAACGGAGGGATCCGCAACTCGGTGGTGGCAGCGCACATGCCCACAGAAACCTCGGCCAACTCGTCTGGCACCACCAACGGTGTGTATCCGATCCGCGAACTTACCATGATCAAGACGGATAACCAGCGGGTGAATTACTGGGCTGCCCCCGAAGGCGATGCCCTGAGCCAATGGTACGAATCCGCCTGGGATGTCCCCACCGAGGATATGACCGATATCTACGCGATTATCCAGAAGTGGACAGACCAGGGTATTTCCGCCGACTTCTACCGCAAGGTCATTGGCGATGCCAGCATCGAGTCCACCGAGATGATCCAAAACTACCTCTACCGGGTCAAGATGGGTCTGAAATCCAAGTACTACATGAACCAGAAAACCTCTGCGGGCATGAAAAAAGTAGCGGATTTCCCGGCGGCGCAAGGTTTCGTCAAACTGGCTGTATCCGGCATCAGCCTGCCACAGGCACAAGCAGTTGCCCATGGCGAGCCCGATCCTGATGATCCTGTTTGCGAGGGCGGCTGCACCCTGTAATCCACATACTGTTGCGCTGGCGCGGCACCCTTGGTGGTGCAGCCAGCGTGTGCCTCATCATCTTCTGGAAACCACATCATGTCTGATAGCGTCTTCAACTACAACAAGCAGGATTACGCCAAACCTTTGCTGTTCCTGGGCGAGAAGCAGGGGCTGTTTGACACCATCAATCGTCACTACCCAGAGATCTGGTCCTTGTACAAAACCCAGAAATCGCTCGATTGGGACGAAAACGAGTTTGACTACTCCTCCTGCAACGCCGACTTCAAAAACTGCCCGCGCGCCACATACGACATGATGGTCAAGACGCTGGCGTGGCAATGGGAAGCCGACAGCGTGGCCTCGCGCGCCATTGCACCGGTGCTGGCGCCGTTTATTACCTCATCCGAGCTCTGGGCGGCCTGGCAGCGCATCTCCGACAACGAAGTAGTTCATGCGGCTACCTATTCCGAGATTGTTCGCAACTCCTTTGATGACCCCTCAGCCATCATCGACGAGATCCTCAGTGTCGAGCAGGCGCATACCCGGTTGTCACGGGTCGTCAAGGCCTTTGGTGAAGGCTACGCGGCCTCACACAAATATGCGTTAGGCGAACTTCCCAACGATCAGGATACCTACAATACGGTGTTCATGATGGTAGTGGCGCTGTTCTGCATGGAACGCATCCAGTTCATGGCTTCATTTGCTGTCACGTTTGCCATCTGCGATACCGGCATGTTTCAGCCCATCGGCAAGGCAATCCAGAAAATCGCCCAGGATGAGCTTGAGATCCACGCCGAGCTCGACCGTGCAGTGCTGCAGCACGAGCTGCGTACCGAACGTGGTCGTAAGGCCTTTGAGCAATGCCATTTTGAAATCGAGGCCTTGATCACCGAAGTCGTAGACAGCGAGCTCGACTGGATTCAATACCTGTTCTCTGAAGGGCGCGAGCTTGTCGGCATGAACGAAGATCGTCTGGCAGCCTGGACACTCTATTGCGCCAAAGATGTTTACAACACTGTGGGTATCCAGACTGACCGCTACGAGTTTCCGCAGTCCAACCCGCTCAAGTACATGGAGAAATGGCTGAATATCAGCAAAACCCAGGCTTCTCCGCAAGAGCAGGATATTGCGGCTTATAAGGTTGGTGTGATGCGCCGTACCGACGAGGGCGTGGTATTTGACGACGAATTCTAATTTTGCCGGCTAACGCCTGATTGGCCTGTGGGGCTGGTCAGGTGCCGTCGTGGCGTTGCTGGTTGCGCAAGGCAAATTCACGGGGCGTCTGCCCCGTGTGTTCTTTAAATGCAGCAATAAAAGATGACAGGCTCTCGTAGCCGCACGCCAAAGCCACATCGGTGATGCGCTCGCCGCGTTCAAGGCGGGGCAGGGCATGCACCAGGCGGGCGCGCTGGCGCCATAATCTGAATCCCAGGCCTGTCTGTTGCAAAAACAGACGGGTCAGGGTTTTTTCTGAGAGCCCCAGCTGCCGGCTATATTGCGCCAGGGTAGGCGCCTCGTCTGGCTGGTGGTGCAGTTGCTTGCACAGGGTCAGCAAGCGTGGGTCGGATGGCCACGGAAGTACAAGACCCGCATCAGGACTGATGACCAGCTGGTCTATCAGCACCTGAGCCAGGCGTCCATCAGGCCCTGTCAGATCGTACTCTACCGGGATCGTGCTGAAGCGGCGGATCAGTTCTTGCAGCAGAGGGTCGATAGCCAGGACACGGCAAGCGGCCCAATTCAGTCCCAATGCGGCGCCGTCCAGATACAGGCTGCGGATTTCAGCCGGAGATGATTCGTAGACCTGATGCTGTACGCCTGCAGGAATCCACACGGCCCGCTGTGGGAGTGCGATGAATCGGGCGTAGGGTGTCCAGACCTGCAGGTGGCCCTGCAGGGCGTAGGTCAGCTGGCCCCAGGGATGTTGGTGCGGGCCGGGAATAATCATGTTGGGCTGGCTATCCACATGGCCAAACACGGGGCGAGGCAGCGATTTGATCAGATTATCCGCGGGCAAGATAGGGATTTGTCTGTTCATCGATATTTTATGGCGCTTTGTCGCCAGACATAATTTTTCAGCCAGTTTACTCTCTTGTTCGAGAGCCCCGAACCGCCGGAGCGCTTTTGGGCAAGCCCGCTTCGGGTAAGCCCGAAAGTGCTTTGGCGGTTCTTTTGTATGGTTCTTGGTGATCACCCCCCGTCATCGTCCTGCAACAAACATCACCGATACTGGAGTTCTTTCCCTGACTCTGTACGGAACCCAGTCATGTCCTCGTCCTACCCGATCGATTCCGAAGACCTGCCAACAAATACCTCCGCTGGCGAGCACTTCCAGGATGTGGTCCAGCGTGCGTTCAGCCGCCGTGGTTTCCTGAAATCCGGAATTGGGTTGTCCGCCGCCCTGTTTCTGGGAGGATTGCCCGCCGCTCAGGCGAAAGGCGTGGGCGGTGCCGCACCGCAGCCTTCACGTTTGCTTGGATTCACCGCCATCCCTTTGTCCACTGCCGATGCGGTACAAATTGCGCCAGGCTATACCGCTACTGTATTTGCCCCTTGGGGCACGCCGCTGATTGCACCTGCGTCCGCGTGGAAGGCCGATGGCAGCGATGATGCGGCGGCACAGGCATTGCAGGTGGGTGACAACCACGACGGCATCCATTTTTTTGCTATGGATGGACGAAACAATGAGGGGCTGCTGGTCGTCAATCACGAATACACAACTGTCGAAGACGGAAATTATGTCTGGCTGTTTGGGGCAGATGGGACGCAGCCTTGGACGGCGGACAAGGCCGACAAGGCCATGAATGCCCACGGTGTGTCGGTAATTCACGTCGCCGCGAATGTCGACGGAAAATGGAGCATTCAGGCTGGCTCGCGTTATAACCGGCGCATCACCGCTTCTACCGCGATGCAACTGAGTGGTCCGGCTGCTGGCCATGATTGGCTGAAAACCAGTGCTGACCCCAGCGGCACGCGTGTGCTTGGCACTTTCAATAACTGCGGCAATGGCTGGACGCCGTGGAATACCTATCTGGCCTGTGAGGAAAACTTCAATACCTATTTCGGCACGACATCAGGGCAGGATACGCGCAACACAGCCCAGAAGCGCTATGGTCTGGCGGCCGGTTCAACCGAATACCGTTGGGAGGATTTCGTCGCGCGATTCGACTATGCTAAGGAACCCAACGAGTCCAACCGATTTGGCTGGGTCGTGGAGATCGATCCCTTCGATCCGGCATCCATGCCCAAAAAACGGACGGCGCTCGGGCGTATCAAGCACGAGAATGCCGCCTTTACGTTGGCGGTCGACCGGCGCGCCGTCGTCTATATGGGCGATGACCAGGCTGATGATTACATCTACAAGTTTGTATCCGAGGGCCACTATCGCGAGGGCAGTAAAACCGCTGACCTGCTGGATTCCGGCAAGCTGTACGTGGCCAGATTCAGTGACGGCCCCTCGGCCGACGGACGCTATGCAGGGCGGGGTGAATGGATTCTGCTGGACAAGCAGGCGAACCCCGTGCTTGCCGCAGACACAAACTTCAGCAGTCAGGCTGAAGTTCTGATCCACACGCGCCTTGCAGCCGATGCCGTGGGCGCCACGAAAATGGATCGGCCCGAGTGGGTCAGCGTGAATCCCAAGACCGGTGAGGTTTATGTCACCCTTACCAACAATACCAAGCGTGCTGCGGCTGGCCCCGCCAATCCCAGGGAAAAGAACATTTATGGCCAGATCGTGCGCTGGCGTGAAGCTGGTGGCGATGCGGCTGCGGAGTCGTTTGAATGGGATATCTTTGTGTTGGCCGGTAACCCCGTCAAATACACCGATCGTGCAGATCTGCGATCCGGCTCGGCCAACATCAATGTCGACAACACCTTCAACAGCCCCGATGGCCTCGCCTTTGACCCGCATGGCCGCCTGTGGATACAGACTGACGGCAAGTACAGCAACACGGGCGACTACCAGGGCCAGGGCAATAACCAGATGCTGTGTGCCGATCCTGTCAGCAAGGAAATCCGCCGGTTTCTGGTTGGCCCGAAGCAGTGTGAGATTACCGGTATCACCTTCACCCCCGACATTAAGGCCATGTTCATCAACATTCAGCATCCGGGCGAGGGCGGTGACAGCCACTGGCCCGACGGCGGTGCGTCCCTGCCGCGGTCTGCGACGCTGATCATCACCAAGGACGATGGGGGCATTATCGGGGCTTAGCCGGCGGGCGGCACGACTGCCAGCCATGTGGCAGCAGTTCGCTGTACCATCCAGACATGGATCGCCGGCCGTGGTATGAAACATCAACGCACAAGGCAGAGTGGTACCAAGCAGAAATGAAAATGGGCCGGCACCAATTGGTTGCCGACCCATCCATAAATCTGGTTGCGGGGATAGGATTTGAACCTATGACCTTCGGGTTATGAGGCCGAAAAAAGTCCTGATGAATCAGTGGCTTATCCAATAAAATCAACGATGTAGCTTACCCTGACTTACCTCATTTTACCCCGGTTTACCGGGTGAATTGCAGCAAAATTGCAGCAATGCTGCAGCCGTGAACAGCCTAAAAAACACGTCAAGTAGGTCGCGGTAAATCGGTGGCTATACGGTAGGCAGTCATGTGATTGCGTACCGTATAGCCATACCTATGGAAGCACTCCTTTCTCCGAAAACCCTTGCCGTTATGCTGGAACTCTCGGAGCAGACAATCTACAACCGCATCTGCACGGGCGGCAACCTGCCGGCATTTTTCAGATTGGGCCGACTTGTCCGCTTCCGGCAAGACGACGTCGACGTCTGGTTGAGACAACAAGTGCAACGTAGGTCTGTCCCTGTTGAGCAGCCCGTTAAAGTGCCGCCCCGCAGAGGCCGCCCGACAAAAGCCGAGCAGGTCAGGCGGCGTGGGCTTCACTTGGGTAACGCCTTCGCAGCTTCGTCATTGGGTCAATCTTCAGGTAATCGTTAAAGGCCGGTTTCTGACAGGGCATCACCCCATCTTCAGCAATAGCGCCCCTCGTTTGGCGCGGGTCAGGGCTACGTACAGAAGCTTACGCTGGTTGCCAGTTTCTTCAGGGGCACCAAGGTAGCTTGTGGGAGCTACGACTACGACACCATCGAATTCCAGCCCTTTGGCTCGATGCATGGTGGCCAGATAAATCGTCCCTGGTTCATGCTGGGGATTGCTTTGTGCCTCTATCGTGGCGCAGGGCAGGCCGGAGTTCTTCAGTACCTGGGCCAGGGCGTCGCGTGCGGCTTTGTTCGCCGTAATGACGCAAAGCGACAGGGGCTGTTCGCCGGCCTGCTTGTGCCATGCCTGGATGAATTCGAGGGTCTTTTGCGCAGCGGCTTCCAGACCGGCGACGGCGATGGTTTCGGGTGCTGGTCCGTGAGACAGAGACTTGTAGCGGGAGTCTTCATCGCGGTCCCCGTCCAGGTCGTCGATTTCGCAGCCCTCCAGCAGGGCCACGGCCTGCTTGCGGATTTCGTCGGTGGTCCGGTAGTTCAGGTACAACTTGCGAGAGCGCCCTCGGATTTCAATGCCGCAGTGGCTCATCACGGCGCGATGGCGACTGTAGATACGCTGGTGGCCGTCGCCGACAAAAAACAGGTCATTCGCGCCGGGGGATACCATGGCACGTAGCAGCAACAGAGCCTGTGGCCCGAAGTCCTGGGTTTCGTCGACCACGATGGCACTGTATGGGTGCGCACCGGTGTCGGTGGTTTTGGCTTGAAGAATATCGCGTACTTCGCGGTAGGCGTCGTCGACTTCCTTTAGTTTTCTGGAAGCCAGTTGTCCTCGATATTCTTCAAACACCGGCCAGACGGCATCGCGCTTGGCGCGGCCCAGCACGATGCCGCGCCCGGTACGCCGTGCCACCCGGTAGTTGGCCAGTGACGTGATGCCTTGTGCCAGGACGACCTGTTCCAGTTCTTCTTCGTAGAAATCTTCGGGCAATGCCAGGCTGGTGTCTCGGGTGGCCAGAGCGGATTCCCAGGCTTGGCGGGCACCGTCCTGTTTACGGTCATAGATGATGCGGTGTTCCAGCTTGTGGCTACGGATAAAGTGGCTCACCCAGGCATCCAGGTTGATGACCTCGATGTTGGCCATCGTTTCAGCACTGCACAGGGTGCGCAGGTTTTGCTGGATGTCTGTGGCCAGATTGCGGGTAAACGTCGTGAACAGCACCTTTTGGCCCGGCCCGGTTTGATGTTCAGCCAGCCAGCGTGCGCGGTGCATGGCCAGCACCGTTTTTCCGGTCCCCGCCTGGCCCAGCACCCGCATGGGGCCGCTGCGGTCGCCGACTGCCAGTTTGTTTTGGGTGGGGTGCAAGAAGACACGCCATTGCGCCAGTGGCGCATTGACAATCGCACGCATGGCTTCGTCGTTTTCCACGACGACAAAGCGAGACTGGGCTTCTGGTGTATCCAGGCTGGCTGCGAAATCTTCGGTATCGATGGCCCGGTCGACGCGGGTCTCGCGGCTTGCCAGAATTTGGCTGATGGTGTCGCCGGCCTGCACCAGGAACAAGCCTTCGTAGGCTTCGACAGGCAGAGATGGCTGCAGAGCGTCCAAGGCGTCCTCTGTGGCGACGGAACGCACGGCGGCAAGCATGCCTTCGGGTACGCCCAAGCTCATCAGTTCGCGGTCGGAGTGGTGAGCAAACAAAGGGGTAGCGGCCTGGACAGCGCGTGTCTGTGCCGCAGTCAAATCGCCGTGTGTATCGGCAGCGTTGGCACCCGCATCCAGTTCTTGGGGCGTTTGCACGACGTGTTCCAGCACCACAAGCTGCATGGCCCCAGTGACTGGGTTGACCGCAAGGCGGCGGTTGGTTGCCCAGCGGTAGGCCGCATCGTGATGGTCCACATAAAGCAGAACGTAGACGTCGCCCTTGGGCGGTTTGAACACAATGCCGCGCCAGTCTTGGTCCAGTCGAACCGACTTCAGATTGTTGTCCTGTGCTGCGTGTATGGACTCGTAGTTGATGCCGGGGCTGGTCGGGTCGGCTTGAAAGCGTGTGGCCCATTTCATGACTTTCGCATGGGCGGCTGCGGGCAGCTTGGCCAATTGCCCCAAAAAATCCTGGGAAATGGCGACTTTGGGTCTGAAGCTCACAACATCACTCCTGTGTCTCGGGGACTAGCGTCAAGTCAAGGGCGGCTGCCACGGCCACGAGCCAAGGCTGGTGACCGATGTGTTCGTACGTCTCGTCTAGCAGCAGGGTAGTCCAGCTTGCCGCATGCCAGGCGTCTTCCAGGTCAATTTGGTCCTGCCGCAGCACAGCCAGCTTTGCATCGGGCCAGGCCATTTCAGCATCCGCACACACGGTACCCCGGTCGTCCAGCAGTTCCAGTCCGATTTCCGGAATCGGGGCGCCTGCTCTGGCCAACTGAGCAAGGCCAGACTGGAGTTCGCTCAAGGTTTGTTCCAGTGCGGCCAGCCAGGCTTCCTGTAGCGCGGCATGGTTGTCGGGATGTGCCGACGTGACTGTTTCTCCGGCAGTCACGGGGTGCAGCGTGTCGTAGTCGTGGGCTTCCAAGCCATCGCGACTGGTCAGGAGCATCCCTGGCAGCACCTGCACAGCGTTATACAGTTGCAGCCATCGGCGCCAGGCTAGATGCAGGGTTTCGTCATTGCTTGCGGCAGCGGCATCCAACACCACCATGCCGGGGGCGGACCAGCCTTGCTGGGGTAGGGTGCCGCTGGCCAGCGCCAGCGGCCAGCAGCCCAGCAACAGGCAGGGGGCTGTTCTGGATAGGTAGGGTGCAAATCCCGCTCTTGGCCACGGCGTATTGGGGTCGTGGATACTGCCTGGCAGGTGGGGCAACCAATGGGCCAGGTCTTGTTCGCTGGCGGCCTTGTCGCTGGCACTGTTCGGGATGCACAGGAAGGACGCCCACAGGGCATTGCGTTGCAGCGCATCCAGTGCGGCATCGCCTGGGCGGTCAGCCTCCGACGGGCTGGCCAGCCACTGCAACAAGCGGGTGATGGCGTGTTGCGTGAAGGCGTTTTGCTGTGCCCTGGGTATGTGGGCAGGGGCACGGCTGCCGTCGTGCCTGGAGAGCGCCGTCAAGGGTGACTCTAGGTCGGTTTCCCAGGCGCCGGCCAGCGCCGTGACGACATCCTGATGGGTGACAGACCATACCCAGAATGCGCCGCTGTTGACGATGGCGCTGCGCTTGTGAGCATCTTCGCGGATGCTGTGCTGGTGGTACAGCCAGCCATCGCAGAATACGGCGATGGGCTTGCGTTTCGAGGCCGAGGCCCAGGGCCAGATGACAAAGTCGGGCTGACTGGGCACCGTGACCCCTTGGGCCGTGCCCAAGGGGCACTGGGGCTCGATGCGGTAGCGTTGTTTGCCTACTTCCAGCACATAACCAGGCTTGCCGTTGATGATGTCGGATACCACCTGGATGTTGGGCAGGCCAGCCACGCCGCTCATGCGTGACAGGCATTCGATGAAACGTCCTTCCAGGACGGAATCGAAGTTCGGATTGATGTAGATATCCGAAATCGTGTCCACCTGCTCCAACTGGCCCAAGGACTTCACCAGTTCGGACAGCACAGTTTTGGCGCACTCCCGGGAGACCATCTGCATATTGCGGCCCAGGCGGTACTGATACAGGCAGCGGTAGCAGCCGTCCTTGTCGGGGTCGGCATTGCAGGCGCATTGCTTCAGGGTGTCCAGCGCCATGTGCAGGGTTTCAGCTAGGGTCTTGGCGTCTTGGGCCAGCAGTTGGTGCAGGTACCCAGTGCCGCCCGGCACTGAATCGTACAGCAGCACATAGTGTTTGCGCGGTCCGCCGTCCTTGCCCGGTTCGTCTTGCATGACCATGCGCAGGTGGTCAACCTTGCCGCCAAAACGCTTTTTCAGACCAAGCTGTACCGCTGCCATGAAGGACTGCACGACACGTTCATCGACCCCGTTTTTGGTGTATGGCACCAGAATACGCAATGCTTCGGAATCAAATTCGCGGTACAGATACAGGCATTCCAGCAGGTTGGCCGGGTCGTCGCTGCCGTGTTTGGGGCAGTCGAAGCTGTGGGTCTGGGCAGGGCCTGTGTCGTGGCGGCGTGGTGGCTTTTGCACTTTGCCGCAGTGTCGGCATACAGAAAAACCAGGGCGTGCCGATTCGACATCCGCCACTTTGAACGCCTCGCCTGGCTTGGCGATTTCGCCAAAATTGACATCGCGAAAGGTGACCCTGGAGATGAACTCAAAGCCAAAGGGCAGCTCGCCTGATGCAATTTTCCAGGCTTCCCGGATGCTGGAGGGTTGAAAGTCCGCCATCAACTGGCGCACGTAGTATTTGGGTTCGCGGTCTTCCGCCCGGTCGTCAATGCGCACCTGCGTGTCATCGCTATTGGCAATCGCCTGGCGAAACCGCAGCAGGGTCCGTTTCTGCGCCGCATCGGCCCACATCGTGTCGGCGCAGCGTGGGCACACGGCCTGCTCGATGGGCTCCACATCCAGGTTCTGCATGTGGTGGCAGGACGGGCAGAACCGCCAGGTTTCTGCCTTGGCCAGGCTCATGTTGATTTGGTCGACCTGTACCCGCCGCTGGTTGGCGTAAAAGCGGTTGTCCGGTGCGAATTCCGACAGAGCGGATTGGGCCGGTCGTTCGTAAGTCAGGGTTTTCAGCGTTACATAGGCGCCTGTGCCAGGTTCATCCGAGGCGCGCTTGCGCCACAGTACGGATTTCAATTCCACCCCGGCTTCCGGGAACGCGTAGTTGGGAATCAGGCCCGCATCGGTCAATGTGTTCAACAGGTCTCGGCCATTGATTTCCTTGATGAGTTCCAGCATGGAGTCGCGTTCGCGGGTCAGTTGCTCGGCCTCATTGCGGGTGGCTTCGTCCTGCGGCCTTTGCGCTAACCGGGCCCGTGCCTTGTCCAGCTCGTCCTTGCGTTTCTTGTAGGTGCGCCGTTCTTGCGCTAGGTCGCTGAAGACCTTCACCAGGCGCACGCGCAGGCCGTCGTCTTCCCCCTGGCCTTGCAAGGTGTTCCACAGGCGTTCGCGGACTCTTGGCGTGGCGTCGTCTGCCAACAAGGCCATGAAGGCGTCAAACAGCCGTTGCTCGTGTTGCAGCACATGGTCGCAGAACACATAGGGAAAGCGGTCTTTGCGGGCCTGCTCCACGGCATCCAGCACGGGGGATGTCTTGTGCGGCAGTGCGTTTGCGTTGCTGAGGCCGGCCACCCAGTCATCCATGCAGAAGGCAAACAGTTGGCGCCGCAGCACTTCTGCAGCCTGCAGGAAAATCCCTGGCGGGCTGACTTCGCCAGCCATCATTTCTTCCGTTTCAGCAAAGAAATACAGGTCATGCGGGCTGTTGCCATCGGCTAGTGTGGTGGCTACGGCATTGCCGTCGACGCGTCCGGCACGGCCAATCCGCTGCAGGAAACTGGCTTGGGCCGGCGGCACCGAGCACAACAGCACGGACGATAAATCACCGATGTCGACCCCCATTTCCAGCGTGGGGGTGGCCGACAGCAAGTTCTCGAACCAGGGTTTGGGCTGCTTGTCCTTGAATCGCTGTTCCAGGGCCTCGCGGTCGGTGCGCTGTAGCAGGCCTGTGTGTTCAGCGGCGATGACGCGCCGCACGCTACCCAGGCTGTAGCGGCTGGCCCACCAGTTTCTTGCCTGAGGCTGGATGATGTCATAACGGGATTCGGGGGCATCCAGGCACGGCATTCCCAGTAGCTGGGGCGCGTCGCTGCTGGGCACGGCCAGCCGCCGCTGATTGCCCGAGGTGGCAATCATGGCAACATGCGTATCCAGCAGCAAAGCGGCTGGATTGAGGGCCAGGGTGTCGCCCTGGTGATGCTGGCTGCGCAGCAGAATTCCCGCCTGTTCCAAGGCTGTTAGTGCCGTCAGAGTCATCTCAGCGGCCATGCCATCGACCAGCAGCGCCTGTTCACTCAGGATGGCCGTGGCCCAGCGTTCATACCAGCTTGCGCGGCTACGGTACTTCAGTTTGTCGAAGGCTGCCTGTGACCCCAGGGTCAGGAAAATGGGCCTTGGGGTGTTTTCGCCCATGATGGGCATCCATTCGTTGCGCCCTGCGGTTTTGGGGAGTGCAAAGGCATTACCGTCTGCCGCGTAGTGGGTCAGCTCTGGGTGCATGACCCCGCCACGTTGGCGCATGTGGGTCAGTAGCCCCCACAGCCATTGCGTCACTACCGCTTGGCTTAGACCTCGTGCGCCGAAATCTTCTTGCAGTCGCCGTGTCAGCGTTTCAGCTAGCGCGGCCAAGCGAGCCCAAGGGACGGACAGGGTGGCTTTGCCGATGCGCTCCAGGGTGCGACCGCGTCGACTCAGGTAGGTCATGTCACTGAATGCCTGCCATAGAAACCGTTTTTTGACGCGGGCGGGCAGGCGGCTGCCGGGGGGCAGGTGCTGGTGCTGGGGCAATTCCGTGGCCCAGTCGCGTTGCCAGGTCATATTCGGGCCAATGAACTCAGACACCAGGCGTTCATCGTCCATGTGAAGGACGGACGTTGGCTGCTGGAATTGTTGTTCGAGTCGCGTCAGAAATTCAGACCAGGGCAGGGGGGCTTGGACCAGCTCATCCATAGCCTGGGCCAGTGCTGTGCGGACGGTGTTCTGGTAGGTTCTCGCGCCGAAGAAGCCTGCCCGGTGGGCAGCGTCCTGTACAGAATCGGAAAATGCGATGAGTTTTTTGTCATCGTTGAAGACGCTGGCCCAGGTGGCTTCCACGACCTGCGCACCCAGAGTAGCGTTACGCGCCCCCAGCAGCAATAATTCGTCGCGTTCGCCGCATGCCGGGCAGGTGGTGTCGTGGTGGGTGAATTGGGCTGTGCCGGAGACCCGCGTGCGCTGCGCCGTGACCCGGAAGATGGCTAGCAGCGACGGGTTGCCGCAGGCCAGGCAGGCGTCTTTGCCCATCTGCAGGTTGCCGCAGGCCACGCAGACAAACTGGTGGATGCCATCCACATGGGTGCGCCCTACACTTTGGGCCGCGTAAAAGCGGGTGGCTTCGGGACGATGGGCAAACCAGGTATTATAAATTTCGTCCAACTGCGTGGACAGCTTGCTGGAACCCTGTACCAGCCGGGATATCCAGCCGGTGGTGTGGCACTGGCGGCACTGCACCATGGGCAAATACACGCCGTCCCGTTGGCTGGGCAGGTCACGTTCACTGCGTAGGGTAACCTCGTCGGCTTGCGGGCTGAGTTTGCCCACCATACGCCGTAGTTCGCGCACCCATAGCTGCATGCGCAGATTGACCAGTGGTTGGTCGCCCTCGCGACGTGCCCAGGCGACCAGCACCAGCAGGGCATCGATGATTTGGCTTAGCTGCTTGTCGCTGGCCTCGGGCAGGTTGCGGGCAAAGGCAGTTTGCAGTGTTTGGACATCCGCCACCCCGTCTTTCAGGTGCTTTAGCAGGTTGACGAAAAGCTGGTGCTGCTTCAGCTGCTGGCCCAACTGCTGACGCCAGGCGGGGTCTGTAGCGTCTTTAGGCGCAGGCTGGTCAGCAAAGAACAGGCCGTACCAGTGCAGAACGGCCGCTTCGGCTGACGCGTAGCGGCTGGGTTCCAACAGGGCCAGGGATTCCGGGCGTGGCTGGAAGATATAGTCGACGGTGGCGTCTTCCAGAAATTCGCCCACGCTCTGGCGGTTTTCGGTGACGACCGAATCAGGCTCGAATGGTACCCCAAAAATCTGTCGGGCGTAATCGCGCAGGGGCGTTGTATCGGATGCGCCGCCCAGTGTGGCGGATGTGCCGGCACAAATCAGATGGCCGGCTGGGGTTTGCAGCCGAGCGCGTAGGCGGCGCAGCAGCAAGGCCAGGTCAGTGCCTTGGGCACCATCGAACGTATGCAGTTCGTCGACCACCACGTAGCGCAGGGTCTCCGGGGTGTTGGCTGCCCATAGTTGCCGGTCCTTGGGCCGCAACATCAGGTAGTCCAGCATCTTGTAGTTGGTCAGCAGGATATCGGGCGGCTGCTTGCGCAAGGTGTCGCGGTCTGTGATGACTGCATCAGGGGTCATCATCATGCCGGTGCCGGGTGCGCCCGTTTGTCCCCCGACATACAAGCCCACTCGCAGTCCCCTGAATGCTGGCACGGAGTCCACCAGTTGGGCGATACGCCGTGCCTGGTCGGCCGCTAGGGCGTTCATGGGGTAGATGACCAGCGCCTTGATGCCGGTCTCGCCGGCTGACCGTGCACGGGCGGCATCATCCAGGACGGGGTACAAAAAGCATTCTGTTTTGCCGCTGCCCGTGCCGGTGGCCACCAGGGTGCTGGCGGCGAGGTGCTGGGACGAGAGACGTTTCCAGGCTTGTTCCTGGTGGCTGTAACCGGGGTATTGGGTCTGAAAGGCAGAAAAGAATTGAGTGCCGTGCTGCCCATTGACAAACGGCAGGCCGATTTGGACATAGGGGCCTTTCAGCCAACTGGCTTCGTCCTGCGTCAGGCGGTGCATCAGACCGTGCAGAAATGCGTCTGATGGCTCGAAACCGGTCGTCAAAAACTGTTTGAGGCCGGTCTTGATGTCGTGGGTCAGCAGCGATGGCAGCATGGGGTTATTTATTCAATTTTCAGTTCAGCTCTAAGCCTGGTATTTAAGCTTTCAGTTAGGCTGTTAATTATTTCTAGATTCTTCTTTACGGTTTCTGGTGTTGTTGCTAAGTTTTGGTCGGTGCGGTATTCGTCGGCAATAGCAAATGCCGCTCTGAAATATTTTTTTAAATCTGTGGATATGGTGTTTTCAAAAATAAAGGGTGCGATATCCTGGCAGCGGTTGAACTTGTTGACCTCGACGAAATCTGCTGACTGCCCACGAGATGTCATGTGCATGCTGAGTGCGCGAAAGGCTTCGTAGATAGCCAGCTTCTGATTGTGCAAGGAAATCTTATTTGCTTTTTTGGCTTCTTCGGCGGATTTGTATGCCATACACGCGGCTGCTATGGCTGCTAGAGCAGATAAAGAAGCAATTAGGATGGGAATTGTCACGGTTGAAATATCGCAAGGGTTCATTGAGAAGCCTCCTGCTGCTTAAAGAAAGCCCACGCGGTGCGATAGTCCGCCTCGCGGTCGGCCAGGACAAAGGGGGCAACATAGCGGCGTTCGACCATGCGGGGGCCGCCTGGCAGGGTGTCGTCGGTCACCCATTGGGTGACGATGGTGCCGTCGGGCACCTGGCATTCACCGTTTTTGTACAGGTCTTCCCAGCCAAACTGGCCTTCGCGGCTTTGACCGTCGGGTGTCTGAATGCGCGTGCGTGGGGTTTTTCGTCCACCCTTGCGGGGCAGGCCGACACCGACCAGCCCTTTGCTGTTGGTAAAGACGATGCGGCCACGGATGTCGTACCAAGTGTCGCGCTCATAGCCTTGCATGACGGGGAACTGCACGCGGTAGATGAGCAGCAGTTCATCCAGCGTCAGGCCCAATGCCTGTGCCACCAGCACGTCGATTTCCACCAACGCCATGCGACGGGCGTAATCACTGCGCAGGGCGCAATCACGGGTCCAGGTACTGCTCAGGTTTTGCCAGAAATCTTGTGGCAGACGGGGATTGTCGGGCTGGCTCCAGGATTGGTCGGTGAAGTCTACGTTAAAGACGCTTTCCCATAGTGGGGCGTAGTGTTGGGTTAGGCAATTTAAAGTTGCGGCTCGGGTAGAAATGGCCGGGCTTTTAGTAAACGGAATCTTAGACAGGGTGGATTCGTACAGGTCTGCGAGGCCTGTGGATTTCACAAAATAGTCGGAGACTAGTGCTGATAGTGTCCCCAGCGCTTCAATCAGTATCGCTGGTGAGGAAAATGTTAATGAAAGCACTGTGTGTACATGGGCACTTCCAGGGGGAATGACGGCACAGCTTAGTGTGCGCTCAGATGCGGCTCCAATGCGTCTTCTATGGACGTATCGAAAATAATCCGTCACCGGTTTTGGTGCAGTTTCCCCTTCTTCCACCCAACTGACGCGAGAGGTACGGCGCAGGTATTCCGCCCGGTCGGTCATGGGGCGGTAATTGGTGCGGGGGAGGTAGTCGTCGGGCAGGGTTTCCAGGTCCAGGGCGTCGTAGTGGCCGTTGGCCGTGCAGACCTTGCGTGGGGTTTTGTTAAATGGGTTGGCCAGGAAAAAATGCGGTCCAGACAAGACCCAGTCTTCGGGGGATGCGGCAAAGCCCTCATCACTGGACGAGCGACGGGTGATGGTGCCGTTATCTCGTGAGAGCTTCTCGTTCCAGTGTTGCGTACTGAAATATTCGCTCCCTAAGTCCGCTAACCGGTGTGGGTAGGCTGCCAGCTTGGTCAGGACCTGATTCAAGGCGCTGGCGTGCAGTGCGGGCAGACGTGCCAGGCGGGGTGGGGTTCCAGGTTCGTCGTACAGTTGGGCAAAAGTTGCCAGCGCCGTCTCGTCGACGTGTACGATGCGGTCGTGGTGACCGCTGGTGTTCCACTGGCCGAGCGTGTTTTTATAGCCGCCGACTGGGTCAGTTCCGCCGTGTTGGTAGCTGGTGTCTACTGTTGTGGGCGTGAATAGATTGGCTATGTGATGGAAGTTCAACGGGTTACGGTTGGCGCCGTACACATTGATGCTGTACTTGGTATGGTGGTCAACTTCTGCAAACAGCTGCAACTCATTCACAAACTGGAAGTGCCGCCGTAGACGTGCATACAGAGCCTCACGCAGATTGCCGCCGTCCGGGTCCTCATAGGGTCCTTCGGGATGCAGCAGTCCCGTGGCACCCTGGGGGCTGTTCAGGCTCCAAGCTAGGGGTATGAAGCATTTGTATAGGTTTGCTTTCATGCCTTGTAGCAGAGGGTAATTCTGGACGGCATTCAGGAAATTCTGTGTGCCTGCGGCTTCCTGCAGTTCATCGGTCCAGGCTGCCTGCAAGCCGGGATAGTCGGCAAAGGCAGTGGCCCGCTGTTTGACTAGGTCGCTTGCGCTGATTTTGCGCACGGCAAACATGGGGTTGTATTCCCCCAGCACGCCCGATTCGTTCCACTCCACCTTTAGCCAGGGGGGGTTCCCCAGTATCAGGTCGAAGCCACCGCCTTGCAGCAAGACGTCGGCAAAGCACAGTTCCCAGTGCATGAAACGGCGCGCTTCGCTCACGGCTTCCACCTGGGCGATACGAGGAAAGCTCTGGCGCAACTTGCTGATGCGCAACTGCCCCAATGCATCATGCAGTTGGGCTGAGGGCTGGGCGACCAGGGGTGGCTGCACCTCAAAACCGCTCAGGTGGGCCTGGACGGTTTCAAACCCCGTGGGCGCGGTCGTACCGGTTGTGGGGGGCAGCGGGGTGTTGGCGGTGAAGTTCAGCCCCGTCTGATGCATGATATCCACCACATTGCCTTCCAAGATGGCGCCCAGTTCCATCCACCATTCTTCCCGGCTGGGGAGCTGTGTACTGGCGGTAATCGGCCAGA
Organism: Castellaniella sp. FW104-7C03; assembly: GCF_040276085.1. Classification (NCBI taxonomy): domain Bacteria; kingdom Pseudomonadati; phylum Pseudomonadota; class Betaproteobacteria; order Burkholderiales; family Alcaligenaceae; genus Castellaniella; species Castellaniella sp. FW104-7C03. The sequence continues at coordinate 85,936 of NZ_JBELOK010000002.1, read as the reverse complement.
ACCATAGGGCGCACCAGTAATCCATGACCAGCTTCAGGCGACGAAAGGGGGTCGCCAAATCACCGTCTTCGTTTAGCAGGCCCTGGCGGCGGATGGCTTCTTTCTGGGTGCGGCTGATGCGCTGCTCTGCGTCCGTATCGTCTGCCTCGCACTCGGGCCAGATGGCCAGCGTGTCTTCGGTGCGGTGACGGTCGCGTGCCAGGGCCTGGGCATGTTGCTGCCACAGGGCCTCGACTTGGGTACTGAGCTGCTGCAGCCGGGTGATTTCGTAGTCCTCCAGCGGTGCGCAAAAGGCTTTGCGCCAGGTCTTGATGCGGGAAAAATCATCTGGATACAGGGCTTTGGCTGCATTGTCGGTGTAGTTGGCCATGCCGGGGTCGGGCAGCAGGAAATGCCAGATTTCATCTGCCTGACGGGCTTGAGCCGTGCGGACAGGGCGAGGTGGTTCCTGGTGCCAGGCGGGTCTGGCTGTTTTTTTCAGGCTGGTGGCGCGATAGACCTGGTGGCGTGCCCCGACCAGGCTGTTGCCGGTAAACAGTTGGTAGCCGAACCAGGGGACCCGTGCAGGCTGCGGCTGACCCTGGGCATCCGTTTCGCCGTAAATGGCATTCAGCCACAATGAAACCTCCGCCAGTTCCACGGCCACCGGGTTCAGGTCGACGCCATAGACATTGCGGTCGGCCAGATACATGCGCACCTTTTGCAGTTCGTGTGGGTAGTCTTCGTGGGGGATGCGGCGGCCTAGTTCGGCCTGTTTGCGTTCCAGATAGGTTTCGGCCAGTTGGTTGACGGCTTCGTTCAAGAACGCTGCACTGCCCATGGCGGGCTCGCATACCGTCAGGCTCAGAATGTCGTCCGCCTGTTGGACGCGACCGCCTGCCAATAGTTCTTTCAACGCATATTTGACCAGGCACTGCGTCAGGACTTGCGGGGTGTAGTAGCTGGCGCTCTTTTGCCGGTCGCGACCCGCCAGGCGGTAAATAAAGCTGCCGCGGGCATGCTTGCGCAGCACCAGATGGCCGGCCTCGTTGCGGTCATAGACGCGTTCGCTTTCTTTGTAGTCGCCCAACCGGCTGGCGGGTACAAACCAGGCGTTATCCAGCAGGTCCCCCGATGCGGCGGATGCACCGGTGTCCGTGTCGCTGGATTCGGGTGCGTCGATATCGTCGTCGCCTTCGTCATCGTTGCTTTCGTTGCTTGATTGGGATTTTTTCGCAGCAGGCTGCACTTCGTACAGTTCCTCGGTTGCAAAGAACCCTCGGTAACTGAGCAGAGCCTCGTAGACGGCCCCCAACTGGTTGATGGACAGCAGTTGATAGCTGACGCGGCCCCGGCGCCTGCCGCGCCCCTGGCCCTGCGACAAGGACATCAGACGGATGATGCGTTGCCAGATATGGTTGGGGAAATGTACCTTGCTCAGCAGCGGCAGGGTGTCGTCATCGAACAGTCGGCTATCCAGTGGGGCCAAGGCAAAGACTTCGCGCGCGCCGGTCAGGCTGGAACCCAGTTCGTGTTGCCGGGGTTCTTTCAGGCCACACCCTTGGGCCACCAGCGAAAACAGACGGCGCAAGGTGGTATCGAAATATCGCCCATCCCGCGCACTGGGGGTGGACAGCGGCTGTAGTTCCAGGTCACGCAGGCTTTCCAGGCTGTAGCCTTTTTGGTAGACCTCGCTTTTGGCAATCGGCACATACGCCAGTTCTGGGCGGGCTTCGATGTAGAACATGAATAGCAGCCGGTACACCAGGCGCAGGCATTCCATGCTTAGTTCGTCGGCGTCCAGCTGGTCCTTGCCGCTGAAGAACCCCTTTTTGGATTCTGCCGCCTGCTGGCGCAATTGCCGGGCGGCTTCGTCGCCCAGGAGCTCGATGGCCTCACGCAGGGCATATTTCAGGTCTTCGCTGACACCGAAGGCGTGCTTGTGCGCTTGTTCATCCAGTGATTGCAGCAGGGCCGCGCCATCGGCAGGGGCCAGGCAATTTTGATGCAACAAGACCGCGCAGGCCTTGAGCGTGTCGACGTCCTTGCGGTCCAGGATTTCGGCCCAGTCAAACCGCAGGGCCCGGTTGTTGGGCCATTTGTAGCGGTCTATCAATAGCCACTCGTCCAGGCCCGCCAGCAGCACATAGCGTGGCGGGGCGTCACCGGCAAAGACGGCATCGGATAACAGTTCGGCCCAAGGCTTGCCCTGCAGTGCCGGAGGGATAGGGATGTCGCCATACAGCATGCTGGCCAGGGTCTGGTCCAGCAGGTCGTCGTCTTCGGCCCCAGGGCGATAGGCCGGAATCAGGACCAGGCCGGGCAGGGACAGCGCCCACACCGGGATGGGCAAGCCGGCTACCAGTGGTTCGCATGTGGGTCGGGCCGGCGGGGCGGCATATCCCAGTGCATCGAGCAGACCGGCCTGGATATCCGTGAATAGCACCCAACGTTTGTGTGCGTCGCTGGTCTGGGCGATTTGGCTGCGCAGGCTGAACCATTTTTGCGCCCAGGCTTGCAGCCGTTTATAGGGAGCGCGGTGTGCGTTCTGGCCTGGATGCTGAGCCTCGTCCTCATCCCAGGCATCCAGGGTGTTCTTGATGTCACCCTTGAACACTTCGGCCAGATAGTGATGGCTATAGAATTCGTTTTCGTTGGTGATGCCGGCAAAGGTCTGAACAGCGTCGAGCGTGGGCATGGTCAGGCCTCCAGAGTGGCTTGGGGGTGGCACAGGGCGGCGATGACCTGAATCCAGGGCTGTGGTTCGGTCGAGAGGGTATCGTGTACCCATAGCCGGTAATCGTCGAAGATGCGTGTGATTTGTTGCTTGCGCTGTTCAAAGCGGCCCCGACGCACGGTCTCCAGTTGCTTTTCCAGGCTGAGTTGCAGTTGCTGGACCTGCCGGTCCTGTAGTGCTTGCAACTCGGTCAGTGTGTTGCTGAGTCGCTGCTCCAGGTCTGCCGCAAAGGTAGCTTGCCGGTCCAGCATGTAGGCGTGCATGGTTTCGACGGCGGTGGGTAAGGCGCGTTGCAAGTCTGCCATGGCCGTCCTGAGGGCTGGGCCGTCGCCCCGATTGGGCAGGCCTTTGGCCTGAATGCCGGCGCGTGCAGCGAAGGTATCAAAGGACTCCAGCGTGAAGGGGGCCGTACCCTGGCGATGAGCAACCTGCCATTCCACCAGCAGGGGCTGGCCTTTGCGGTTGGGCACCAGGCTCATCAGGATGAAGGCCTGTTCATTAGTCTGCAGACGATGGCTTTGCAAGACCGGGGCTTTGTGTCGGCCAAAATGCGTCAGTACGCGCTCGCCCAGCCATTCCATGATGGGGTGTTGGGGCCATAAGTAATGCAGTTGCGGCCAGGTGTCGTCTTCTGCCTGGGCTTGCCGTGCTGTTTCGATGGCCTGGGCGATACGCTCGGGGTCTGCGCATAGTGCGTAATGGTCATTGGTGGCCTGGACCTCCCGGGGAAGCTGACGCAGGCGTTCCTGCAAGTCCAATGGTGCCGTCAGGGCAATGATGTGTTCGGCATCTTCGGCTGACCATTGGCACAGGGGCTGGTCCTGGTTCAGCAGGGACAGTGCCGTGCGGGCGTAGTCATAGTCGCTGGAAAACAATACAGTCGACGGCGCGCTGATGTCAGAGGACTGTTCATTGGATGAGGAGGGCTGGTCCGTGCCAGGGTCTGCTCCGAATAATTGCATCAACCAGTCGCCTTCATTGCGTTCGTCATCGCTGGCCGTGGCGTCCAGGTCGGCCTGCACCTGCTCCGGGCTCAGGCCGCTCGCCATATAGTTGGTGACCTTCTCGACTTCTTTGTCCGGGTCGTACACATTCAAAAAGGCGGACGGGTCTCCCAGGTTGAGCAAGGCTTGTTCGTCCTTGGTTTCCAGGATTTCCAGGATGCGCAGGTCGCCCCTGACTTTTTCGTTGACCGTGTCTGTAAAGAGATACACCACCTGCGGCTGGTGTTCCTGTCCGTAGCGGTCCACACGGCCATTACGCTGCTGGAACACCATCAGCGACCAAGGCAGGTCAAAGTGCACCAGTCGATGGCAGAAGTAGTGCAGGTTCAGGCCTTCGCTGGCCACGTCCGAGCACAGCAGCACCCGGACGGGGTCGCTCAGGCGCCCGAAGCGTTCAACCAAGGCCTGCTGCTCGGTGTCAGCCATCTGGCCGTGCATGACCTCGATTTGGCTGTCTTTGAGTTTCAGGTCACGGCGCAGTTGGTCACGCAGCCAATGCAAGGTCTCGATGCGTTCGGAAAAGATGACTAGGCGGTCTTTGGCATCGGAGAGATTCCAGCCGAATGAATCGGAGCGTAGCTGGGCCAGCAGGCGCTGGTATTTGCTGAACTGGGTGGCGTTGGAGTCATCTACCAGGGGGTGCAGGGTCGCTTGCAATTCACGCAGAGCAGCTACTTCGGCCTGTTCGTCCGGGGTTGCGGCTGACTTGGCCTCCAGCCGTGAAATGCGGTTTTGCGTGGATGCCAAGGCAGCAGCCGGGCTGGAAAACAGGGTTTTTTGCAGTCCGACCCGCTGCAGTTCTGCGGGTTTCCCGGGGGTGTGCTGGCCGCGCTGGGTAAAGGGGACCGCCAGCAGGGCTTGGTAGACAGCTTCCTCGGCGGCACTGGCCTGCGCATGCAATCGTGTCGTCAGTCGCTCTTTGATTTCCCCGGCCAATTGGTCACGAATGTCCTTTTTGAAGCGCCGAATCACCAGCCCTTTGCTGCGAAAGTCTTCGGGCGTGTAGTCGTCCGGGTCTGAAATCGCGGTGGGGTCCAGTAGGCTCATGAGTGACGCAAAGCTGCGCGCCGAGCCGTCGTGCGGGGTGGCTGACAGCAGCATCAGGGTGTCAGAGCGCGTTGCCAGCAATCGGGCCAGGCGAGCGCGACGCGACAAGGACGATTCACCGGCGCGGGCTGCGACGTTGTGGCATTCGTCGATGACAATGATGTCCCACCAGGCGCTTTCAAGATAATTGCGGTATTCCAGATTGCTCTTGAGCGTGTCGATGGAAATGATGCTGCGGTCAAAGTAATTGAAGGGGTTGTGGTTGGCCGGAATGCGATTGCGTACCCTGGCTAGTCCAACTGAGTCCAGGCGGACGAGCGGTATGGAAAAGCGGCTCCACCACTCTTTCTGAAATTGGGTCAGCATGGCCTTGGTCGTCACGACCAAGATGCGTTTGCCACGCCCCCGCTGAATCAGCTCGGTGGCCAGAATGCCTGCTTCCAGCGTTTTGCCCAGCCCCACCGCATCGGCAATCAGAATCCGGGCGCGAGGCTGGTGCAGTGCCTGCAGCGCGGGGTCCAACTGATAGGGCATGAGGTCCATGACGCCCTTGTGGCCCAGATGGATGCGCTCATCATTGGGTACGCTACGTCGACGCAGGCTTTCCAGGTACAGGATGAATGCGTTGTAGGTGGGGCTGTCATCCGTGACCAACTCGGTGTCCGCCGGGTCCAGGATGTCTATCTGGTCTTCTAGCTTGCTCAGAAAGAGTGCCGTGCGCCCCCGCACGAGTTCTGATACCCCATCGCATGTCAGCAAGTGACCGCCATCGGCGGTCGGGTCGACCCGACGGACCAACCATTCTTCATCGCGGATAACTGCACGGGCTCCTGGAGCAATCAACAGCATGGGTGACGAATCCTCAGGTCTCTTTTCTGCAGTTGCGTATCACTGCAGAAAAGGCGGTTTGTTACATTGTTTCACATGATGTGGGGGGCTGTCGCATTGTATCCCCGCAGCTGTATGCCCCCGAGGATACCTGCTGCGAGGCAGGCTTGCTTGGCGTTAGTTCGCTGCCGGTGCTGCGGTTGTGAGCCGCCTGTCGCTATACGAAGGGCGAAGACACTCCTTGTCTTCCCCATTTTTCGAGCGAAATCCGATACCTGCATATCCACCGTCCTGTAACCAAAAGGGCGGTGCGACTAACGACTGCGAATCATCTGATAAATCAGGTGGTTATGAATCCTGCAGGTACTTCGTTCCGTCGTCTTTACTTGCTTCGCAGACGCGGCAAAAAGGGGGGGAGACATATCGGAAGAAAATGCTTACCCCATCCTCCCTGACCTATGAATATCTGCGTGATGAACAGCGACGAAATGCTCAGTTGTCGATTGTCAGCAAGCAGACTGTCGCTAATCGGTTGACAGCACTGAATTTATTTTTACGGGCGAACCGCCTACATGAACAGGATGTCGTGGGCGAAGAGTTTCGCGCCGGTCATGGAGCAGCTATTGAGACCTTGGTTGCTGAGTTGCGTCGCGAAGGACGTTCGGAACGCTCGATTGGCAACACACGTTCTGCGTTAATGGCGTTTAAGAAGGCTGTTGTGGTATTTGATACGCAATTGACGATTGCTGGTGCCGATATTTCGCCCTTCCACAAGAGGATTAAAGAAGTCCTAGGCGCACATCCCATAAAGAGAGTGGCCAAGCAGTGTGCGATACCGCCGGATATGTTATTCGGATGGAGAAATGGTAAGTGGCCTCGCATTAGCAGCATATGCCACCTGCGACGGCTTGAATCTTTTTTTGGATTGGAACGAGAGAGCTTGGTGCTGTTAGCCGGCTTTCAGGACGGTAAACATATTGAGCAGCGAGTCGGAAATGCTGCCACGATTGACTATCGTGTGAGTCTGGCCCGTCGCAGCAAAGAAAGTTACTGGCTTCGAGTGCCCCGTGACTCTGCACTGACTGAACAGTGGCGGGCACTGCTTGAGTACAAGACAGCAGCAGTGCCGCTCCTGGAACGCAGCGGCAACGGTCGTTGGACCTTTGCCCCGCTCGCGGCTGCACGTGAAACGAGTGGAAATTGGTGGACTTTTCTAGATGGGAAGGAAGTGCCATCAGCGAGGATGGGCTGGGCGCGAACGGCAAGCTATCTGGGTTGGCTTTCCTTGCCGGCAGAGGCTGGCGGCGGCGGTATTCCAATTACTGCTGCTCAGACTCTTGCTTGGTTTGCTGTGCCAGGGTTTATAGAGAAATTCCTGGATTGGATGAAGGTCCGGGCAGGTGGCAAACACACACGTACGGCTGGGGAGTTCCTCGCTATGGTGCGCTGGCTGTGTCGGCCTGGGGACGGCTACCTTTACCAAATCCCCCAACTGATGGGAACCTTGCCCAAGGTCTACCATAGTCGCGACTGGAGGGCCCTGTGCGAACAGCAACACAAACATGCAGGCCAGCTGGCTCGGATATATCAACCAGAGATGGCTGCAGGTCGCGACCCGTTTGACCCAATTTCTACGCTTGTGCACTCACAAGAGCCCATGCAATACATGGCGGATATGGTTGCTAGGATGCGTGCAGACAGGCCCATTGGCCGCAGTTTGAGGGCGCAGGCGGTGTGGGCCCGAGATTTATTCGTCGTAGAGCTCTTGCTATCAAATCCCATTCGCTTGCGGAACCTTGCTTGTTTGCAATGGCATGGAGAAAAGGGTAATAAAGGTTCAGACAAGGATGGCGTTTTATATCAGCGCGATGACGGCTCTTGGTGGATATATATTCCGAAGCGCCTGCTGAAAAACCGCGCATCAACGGCTTCAATAAGGGACTATCACGCACCGGTTCATCCGGCTGTTTGGCCCGACTTGGAACGCTATCTATTCAAATTCCGGCCTGTACTGCAGCGTGCACCAAGCGACCTCGTCATCCTCACTTTGAATGGTGGTCGGGCGGCGACCCGCGCTCGCACGACTGGGCAGCACGTTCATTTGCCATATATGGACATAGGGCGCACAATTTTCAGATTGACTCGGAAGTATTTGTGGAGGTCGGATGGTATTGGACCACACGCATTCCGTCATATCGTCGCGACGGCAATAATGAAGGCCCCGGGCGGCGATGTGAAGACTGCGGCCCAGGTCCTGAATGATAAGGAGACAACCGTTGAGGACCATTACGCTTGGTTAAGTAGTGGCGACGGGAGTCAAAGGATGGCCGAGCTCTTAAAAGACTCATTCTCACGGCTATAAAGTCAAGTGACTACACCCTTGTCTGTTTGTTGAGATGGTTTTAGGGGTTGCATGTCACATATACATCTTTTGCCGATGACATCAGGTGGTGCGATTTCGCGTATTACATCGCCCGGGAACTGCATGGAAGACACCTTCCCGGTAGTCTCAGAAAAATTTTCGATGTTGCCGTCTGAGTTTTTGCGCTCTGGGTTCTTTGGGCTTTCGACGGCATTATGTGATGATGATGTCTCAGAATCGTACCCAATCTATGATTGGGAAAGCGTTGACGTTAAATTGCGTGAGCAGTGCGTGACCTTGAGTGGGCCTCGATTGAATCAATACCATAAGCGGGTTTTGCTTGGGCTGATTTCAAGGGCATCGGGCCAAAAAAACGACGCTACTATGGTCATTAATCCGGCGGAGTTTCTTGAATTTATTGGGCGGTCCGCTTGCTCGAGAAACGTGGCCGCGCTAAAGCGCTCCTTGACGCATCTTTCTCGTGCCCAAGTGAATATCAAGCGTTATGCACACGATGGCCGAAACCGGTTCACGTTTCTTCGCTCAGTGTCCGTAGACAAGGGGCGGATGGAAATTCAGATGTCGCCTGCCTTCGCAGAAGTCTTATGGTGGAGGGGCTCGACTCGTATTCCGCTACCTTCCCGTTTGCCATTACCAGATGGTTTTTCGACTGCGCTGATAGACTTGTTTCGTGCGTGCCGCACCCATGTGTATTACATATCCGCGTTAAGCGCGATTTGGCAGCGGGAGCCTGTTCAGTTCGGTCGCGAAATCACTGTCGCGATGAAGGTGCTTCACACTGCGGGACTGCTGGCCTCCTATGACCGACGGCGTGGAAAAATTTTGGTTGTGACGAAGGAGCCTTGGATGGTTTAAAGAAATCTGTTGTCGCAGCGGACAAGTGCTGATTCTTCGAAACGAAGACTTATAGCAAAGCACGCCGCAGGCCTTGTGTTAGCCAAAAAATGACCGCTGACTATGCGGTCATTTTTCTGACCCCACGGTTGGTCACTTATTTTGGCCGTAGCTTCGTCATACTCTCAGATGGTGCGGGGTCGTCCTTAGACGACTCATTAAGCAGCTGTGCGAGGCGTTCCATAATCCACTGTTTCTCATCGGGCGTAATATTCCACTCCGAGCTATGCACTTTATTTTCTATGCCCTTTCGGATGCGGGATAAATTGAATTCTCGCGTCCATTCGGGGTGCTCTCGTTCTTTGCGTTGGCCGTATTTTTTGAGCTGTTGGGCGAGGTCTTCTGCATTTTCGTATGCTTGGAGGTGCTCTGTGTCGTCCACATAATCAGTATACTGATTATCAGCTGTTTTTCGGATTGCAAGTTTTGGCGCCTTTCCGGCGACTGAGCTCATTATTTTCCTGCGAGGGAAATCATCTGGAATTGTCATGGCTTCGCTTTTTCACTAAATTGAGTCGTGTGAGTTGTTCTGTGGGATGAAATATTATGATGTGGATTATTTTTATTTAATCATAATGAGCTTTTCAGACCGTGCAATCTGCCACGTTGGAGGGCTGTAGATGCTTGCGCTGTGAGGGTGTCACGGCATCAGGCTATTCTTTTAAAGAGCTTTATATAAAGAGTTTCATATAAAGTAGAGCTCTATATGGGAAAGTGGTAAACGCTTTTCGTGGGACAGTTACCAAAGAGGTGAGGAGTGTTTTCCGGGTGATGGGTCGCTCAGTTTTGAGGCTGTCCTTTTGCTTCTTCGTGTGGAGTAATTAACTGCAGAGAATATCCCATTCTCCGCAGTTGCTCGAGCAGGGCGGCAATGACCATTCTGCCTGGTGACATGCAAAGAGCATCTGCGGAATATTGAGCGTCATAACGTTGTGTTGTGTCACTGATGAGCGTGGTTGCCTTGATTCTGTTTTTATGACGTTTTATCTTCATTTTTAATTTTGGCAGACATGGGCTGACACTACTGCAATGTGAAACCTGAATGCTTCTCCAGTTGTTTAGTGTTGCGCAAGGAAGGCCCTCTTTACCTGAGCTAAATGCCCATGCGAGCATCTCGATGATTTTTTGTTCATATAGTGAACTTGGGTCTACGGCTGCTACGCATATCGAATGGTGCTTTTTTCTCTCGGAATAGATGAGGCAAAGGTCGAGCGAGTTTGCATCTGCCATATTTCTCATAGGACCTAATGCAAAGATGCTCCAGCTTAAGTTGGTCGGGTGCGTTTTGACGCGAATCTGGAGTAGATGCTCGTGCTTCAGCTGGTCCGAATTGGAGCCTATCAATCTCGGCGCCAGGGATATGGATAAAGCGGTGGGGCTGCTTCTTGAGTTCATGTCCGGCTTCTGTGCGATTTTGAATGGATTGTTATCGCAGCAACGCACATAAACACGCAATACTCAGAAAACTATCTGTGACTTGATGCCGACCGCAGGCCTCCCGGTTAGCCGCTTCTCTACTCGCAGGTACGGCATCCACCCAGTCGCTATACGTCGCAAGCAGCGCCGTGCTGCGAAAGGATATGGATGGATAGGTTATGAAATCTGAACGACCGGTGCGCATTGAGGAGCCGCTCATTGAGCTGTTGCTCCGACAGGCTACCAAGCGAGGTCACTCGCTGGCGGAGCTGGCAAGGGCGGTGGGCATCTCATATCAACGTCTTGTTCAGTATCGACGGGGGGATGCAAAGCTGGCTGGTGCGCGACGCCAGACACTGGAGAATATTGGAGCCTACTTGCGAATGCCTGTCATGCTTGTCCTGTTAATGGCGGGGAACATAGGAATGCGAGACCTTGTGTGGCCTGGAGAGCAGGGACGCAACCGTGTGGCAATGGCATTGGAGCTTATGCGGCAAGACCCCCGCGTGGGGCCGTTGGTACCAGCTGGGCTGGAGTGTGCGTCAACCGAGGTTCAGCGTTTTGTATTATTTTTGTATGAGCAGTGGGCGGTCACGACCGGCGATGGCGAAAGCGCCTACATGAAGGAGTGGACGAACATGCTCGCGCAGCTCTCGGCTCATCCCTGAAGGGGTTAGGCTGCTTGAGATGTGTGGGAATGAAGGAGAAGGGGGCCAGCGACTGTGGCTGCCCTTTTTGGCTTGAATGATTCTGAACAAACGGCCCCAACTGGGGCCGTTCTTCCGATGCAGGCAGTCAGCCGTCAGGCCACCTTTCTGATGGCGTCTACCAGTTCATCGGCAGTCGGGTTGTAGTAGCGCATGGCCATTTGCAAAGTTTTCCAGCCCATGATTTTTGCAAGCGTTGTTGGTGGCATTTTCTTGGAGAGCCGCGAGGCCGCTTCGTGCCGCAGGTCATGAAAGCGCAGCCCTTCAATGCCCGCGCGCTCACACGCCCTCGCAAATGCGGCGCCAAGCCCATTGGAGTCGTGAAAGCTCATGAGCCGCCCGTCGTGCAGCGGACGTGGCAGCGAGAGAAGGGCTTCTTCTGCGGTCTCTGAGAGTGGCACGATACGTCGCTCGCCGTTCTTGGTGTCTGCCGCGCCGAGCCGGATGACTTTGTTTTTGAAGTCAACTTGGTTCCATGTCAGCAGTGCTATTTCCCCTCGGCGCATCCCCGTTTCAATAGCCAGAATAACGCAGGTACTCAGTGTCGACGCACGGGCGTCACTTGTGGCGGCAAACAGTCGCGCCTCTTCGTCGTCCTCAAGTCGGCGCTCTCGTCCGGGAGGCAGCTTAGGCTTGCGGATGTTCGCGATAGGGTTGCTAATGGGGATGGACCAGTCCTTGTTTGCGGTAACGAGGACGGACGACATCAGCGATAATTCGAGATGTACTGTCTTGGGGGCGACCTCTTTCAGCCGCTCGTCCCGGTATGTCGAGAAGTCGACGCTGCGCAGGCTGGCTAGGGTGCGTAGGGCAAGCGGATGTTTTTGCAGTTGCTGCAGCCTGGCGCGCTCTGCGGGTGCGCCTTTGTGTGTGGGGGTGACTTCGCGCTCATAGCGCTTCAAGGCTTCGCCGAACGTTGTGCGCTCAGCCTCGGAAAGGTCCACAAAGACTTTTCGGGCCATCTGCGACTCGACCGTGGCCGACCAGGTTTCGGCTTCGCGCTTGGTCTCGAACGTTTTTGTTTGTGTCGGGTAGCCGCTTCGGCGGATAGTAGCTTGGTACTGATACGAGCCGCGCTTTGTGATGCTTGCCATGTTCTGCTCCAGAATGTGTGGTTGGAGTCAGGTGTAGCGACAAGTGCAGCAAAATTGCAGCAAAAACCGAATTTAGAAAGCACAAGGGCTTACCGAAATTCGGTAAGCCCTTGATTTTATTGGTTGCGGGAACAGGATTTGAACCTGTGACCTTCGGGTTATGAGCCCGACGAGCTACCAGACTGCTCCACCCCGCGTCTGAAGAACATAACTATAGCATAGTCTGCGAAAATAAAGCAAGCAAATCTTCTTGGATCAGGATAAAATGGCGGAAACGGAAATCTTGCGGGTACTAGAAACCGCCTTGTTGTGTGCGGATGCACCTTTATCGATTGCCCAGTTACGCGGGCTCTTTGATGACACGATTTCCGGGGACGATGTCCGGCGCCATCTGGCAACCCTGCAACTCGATTGGCAAGAAAAAGGTCTCGAGCTCAGGCAGTTGGCCAGTGGCTGGCGGTTTCAAAGCCGTCCCGACATGCAGCATTACTTGGGGCGCCTAAACCCTGAAAAACCACCTCGATACTCGCGTGCCGTGCTGGAAACCCTTGCGATCATCGCCTGGCGCCAGCCCGTTACCCGAGGCGATATCGAAGATATCCGGGGTGTGACGGTATCTGCTCAAATTATTCGCACCCTCGAAGACAGAGGCTGGATCGAAACACTGGGTTATCGGGATGCTCCCGGGCGCCCAGCGCTGTTTGGTACCACGCGTCGTTTTCTTGAAGACCTCGGTCTGCGTGCGCTGGATGAACTACCGTCTCTCGAAAACACAGAACCCGAGCAGGTTCTGGGCGACCTGATATTGGCTGACCCCGACACCCGGGAGGCCGCTCAATAATGAACAGAATTTTGTGAAGGAGTCACCGACCCCCATGACAGCAGAACTCGAAACGACACCCACAGCCGTACCGGATTCTCCCGCAACGCCCAAAGAGGCCGGGAACAAAGAGCGTGGGCCCTCAGGGCGCTCGCGGGGTGGGCGGAAATTGCGCACTCCGTTTCGTCGTCGTCGGGGGGATGCCGCCGTCAATCCGGAGGCAGAGGCTGATGTTCCGCAAGTAGATGCCGGGTCGCCCGAAGAAGCAGATCGTGCCTTGTCGTATCTCAGTGATACCCACCAGGCGCAACATCACCTTGATCCGTATCTCAACACAGATGCGCTGATGCCCAAGTTGCACAAGGTGCTGGCCGAAGCCGGTATTGGATCGCGGCGCGACATGGAAGACCTTATCGTTGCCGGGCGCGTGTCGGTTAATGGCGAGCCCGCCCATGTGGGGCAACGAGTTGGGCCCAACGATAAAGTACGGGTCAACGGGCGTCTGGTGTCTCGGCCCAGGGCCGGGAAGTTGCCGCGTGTGATTCTCTACCATAAGCCAGCCGGTGAAATCGTCTCGCACGACGACCCCGAAGGGCGGGCAACCGTATTTGCACGCCTGCCACGTATTCGCAGTGGCAAGTGGCTGTCGGTGGGGCGCCTGGATCTCAATACCGAAGGTTTATTGATTTTTACGACCTCGGGCGAATTGGCCAATCGCCTTTCGCATCCCCGATATGGCTCCGAGCGTGAATACGCTGTGCGAGTGCTGGGCGAGCTGGATGAGGCCAAACAGGCCGAGCTCACCACTGGCATCCAGCTCGAAGATGGCATGGCACAGTTCAATTCACTGGAATATATCGGCGGCGAGGGCAGCAATCGCTGGTATCGCGTCACCTTGTCCGAGGGGCGCAACCGCGAAGTCCGGCGCATGTTTCAGGCTGCTGGAGTCACCGTCAGCCGTCTGATCCGTACTCGTTTTGGCGAAGTCATGCTGCCCAGCAACATGCGCCGTGGTCGCTGGGATGAACTCGACGAGCGCTTGGTGGGTGCCCTGATGGTGCATCTTGGTTTGATTCGGGCGGCCGATGATGCCGACGAGCAAGCCGAGCGCCAGCCGCTGTCGCATGCCAGTGCCTTGCCTCCGGGTTATGGTACGCCTGGCCAAAATGGCCAAAATGGTGCGCGCATCAACCGGCGCGGACGTGTGTCTGGCGGGCGACGCAGCACCATTGATCCCTTTACGCCGGGTTTGCTGATCAGCGGCGGTCTGGCTAACGGACACCCCACCGCCGAGCGCGAGCAAAAAGGCGGGAAGCCGGCTCGTAAGGGCCGGCCGGGCAGGCCTCATGGGGCAAATGCCGAAGCGCCTCAAGGCGCGGGCAACCATAAGCCCTCGCGGCCAAAATCCCAAGGAGCACGTCCGGGCAAACCTCGTCGGGGATCCAAACCTGCAGATGCCCAGGCACCGACAGAGTTTGCCGGTCAGGGGCCTGCCGCCGAGCGTTCTCCTCGTACGCCAGGCGGTCGGCCGCCACGGCCTGCTGGTCAGAAAGCAGGGGGGCCAAAACCCAAAGGGCAACAGGCTTCGGGTCAAAAGCAAAATCGGAGTGCTGCCAAGCCGCGTCGTCAGGGAGGCGGCGAGCACCAACCCTCCGGGGCGCATGCTCACGAATCACAGTTGGGTCGGGTGGGACGCGCCCGTTAACCCGAGGCGCTGAAACATTAAAAATCCTTATGTGAACACAGAAATGCTGTTATAATCTAAGGCTTTACAGCACATACAAGTGCTGTGTCCCCCGAAGGCCTGCCTAGTCTGGGGTTTTGCCTTTTATTAAGGTAATGCCAGATTAGTCGCGGGTCTTTGGCGGTTCCTGAATCAGCCTTTTGGCGCAAGCCACAAGGTAAACAAAGGGCTGCTGGACAGCCCCTTTTTTTTGGAATTTATGGCGGATATCTTTGCTGTCACCCAGCAGGCTTTGCTTGGGTTTGATATAGAACTGGTCGATGTCGAGCGCGCGCCCCTGGGGCTGCTGCGTGTGGTCATTGATCGTCCTGAAGGTGTCCGTATCGACGATTGCGAACAAGTCTCACGCCAGCTGTCTCATGTGTTTGAAGTCGAGAACATCGACTACAAGCGCCTGGAAGTCAGTTCTCCTGGTGTCGACCGCCCTTTGCGTCGTCTGGATGATTACCAACGGTTTGCGGGCCAACGCATCGAGCTTCGGCTTCACGAGGCGATTGAATCCCGCAAGGTATTTACCGGCATTTTGCGCACGTCGGAGGATGACCCCTCCCAGCTCAGTCTGGAGTACGAAGACCAGGCCGGGCAGTTGCAGACGCTGCCATTTTCTTTTGACGATGTGGACCGGGCTCACCTGGATCCTGTTCTCGATTTCAAGGGTAAGAAGCGATGAGTCGCGAAATTCTTCTATTGGTCGACGCCTTGGCGCGTGAAAAAAACGTTGAACGCGATGTCGTGTTTGACGCACTCGAAAGCGCTCTGGCTTCTGCCATGAAAAAACGCTTCAAAGAAGACGTGGATATTCGCGTGGCCATCGATCGCCAAACTGGCGAGCACGAAGGTTTTCGCCGTTGGCTGGTGGTGCCCGACGAAGCCGGGCTTCAAGAGCCTGATGCGCAGGAGCTCTTCACCGATGCCCAGGATATTGTGCCTGGCATCGAGATCGGCGAATACATCGAAGAGCCTCTCGAGCCCATCGAGTTTGGTCGGATCGGTGCGCAAGCGGCCAAGCAGGCCATCTTGCAAAAGATCCGTGACGCCGAGCGCGAGCAGGTGCTCAACGATTTCCTCGATCGTGGCGAATCCATTGTCTCGGGTACCGTCAAGCGGCTCGACAAAGGAGATGCGATCATCGAAATCGGCAAGGTCGAAGCCCGTTTGCCCCGATCCGAGATGATCCCCAAAGAAAACATCCGCTCGGGCGATCGTGTCCGCGCCTGGGTGCTCAAGGTAGATCACACGGCACGCGGCCAGCAAGTGATTTTGTCGCGTACTTCACCCGATTTCATCCGCGAGCTCTTCGACAACGAAGTGCCCGAGATCGAGCAAGGCTTGCTGGAAATCAAGGCGGCCGCCCGGGATCCCGGTGTGCGTGCCAAGATTGCCGTGGTGGCGTACGATAAGCGTATCGATCCCATCGGCACGTGCGTGGGCATGCGCGGTTCTCGCGTCACTGCTGTGCGCAACGAGCTCGGTGGAGAGCAAGTCGACATCGTTCTGTGGGCGGATGATCCGGCCGAGTTCGTCATCGGTGCATTGGCGCCGGCGCACGTCGAGTCCATCCTGGTCGACGAAGACAAACATGCCATGGATGTCGTGGTCGACGAAGAAAACCTGCCCAAGGCTATTGGTGCGCGAGGTCAAAACGTCCGCCTGGCATCCGAGCTTACCGGCTGGCAGATCAACATCATGACGCCTGAAGAAAGCCAGAATCGTCAGGATGTCGAGCGTACTGCCTTGCGCCATGCCTTTATCACCAGGCTGGATGTGGACGAAGAAGTTGCCGATATTCTGATTGATGAAGGCTTTACCGGCCTCGAAGAAGTCGCCTATGTGCCCATGCAAGAGCTGCTGGACATCGAAGCCTTCGACGAAGAAACCGTCAACGAGCTTCGCACGCGGGCCCGTAATGCCTTGCTCACCGAGGCCATCGCCCAAGAAGAACGTGTACAAACAGCCCGTGATCTGCTGGAGATCAAGGGCATGGATGCCCCGCTGGTTGCCAAACTGGCCGAAAACGAGATCACGACACTGGATGATTTGGCCGAACTGGCCGCAGACGAACTGGCTGAACTCACCGGTCTGTCTGAAGAAACTGCCAGTGACATGATCATGCAGGCGCGAGCCCATTGGTTCGAAGACGACAAAGCCTGAGGTCTTGTCGCATCGCACCCCATCGCGCCCCTTAACGAAGTTAAAGAGAGAGTCGAATGCCGAGTAACACCGTCGCCCAATTCGCCGAAGAACTGAACATGCCTGCCAACGTCCTGCTGGACCATTTCCGCTCGGCCGGTGTCCAGCTCGATACGGTGAATGCAGACGTGACCGAGGCCGATAAAAGTGCCTTGCTCGAGTCACTGCGTCGCTCGCACGGCGGGGCAGAATCAGGCAAAAAGGTAGTGCTCACACGCCGCAAGACCTCCGAGATCCATCAGGCTGACAGCACTGGCAAGTCACGGACCATTCAAGTCGAGGTTCGCAAGAAGCGGGTGCTGGTCAAGCGGGATCGTGCCGAGTTGCTGGATGCTGCGCGAGCCGAGGCCGTTGCGGCTGCGGGCGAGCCTGCCCAGGCGGCAGAGATTCATTCTTCGCCTGCGCCAGAAGCTATTGCAGCCACCGCTACCCCAGTGGTTGATGAGTCTGTAAAGCTGGCACAAGAGCAGCCCACTGAAACCTCTGCACCGGTTTCCGAACCAGCCAAAGCTGCTCCGGTCGCCGAGACACCTGCTGCGCCAGCCTCTGCCTCCGATGTGGATGCAGGGTCTGCACACGCAGATCAGGCAGATGCCACACCCGAATCCCGCACAGACGCGCCGTCTGCAGAAGCCACGCCTGTCGCGCAGCAGCCTGCAGCGGCCGATGCAGCTCAACCAGACACCGTTGAAGCACCTTCTACTGATACAAAGCCGACTATCGTGAGTGAAACCCCCGTCGTCGAGCAGGCTGCGCCTGCCGAGACGTCTGCCGCATCTCGTTCAAAAACGCATTCTGATGCCACGCCTGCACGGCGCAGCCCCTCGCGGCCGGAGGCTTCCTCCGCACCCGTGGCTGCACCTGCCGCGACACCGGGCAAGGCACGCCGCGCGCCGGCGGCACCGGATTCCGATCGGGATCGTGCCCGCAAGGCAGCAGAGGCCGAGGCCGCTGCATTGCGTGAAATGATGCGTCAGCCGCGCAAAGTGTTGCGCGCAGCCGAGCCCGAAGAATCCAGCTCTAAAACCCTGCATAAACCTGCGGGCAAGAGTACTGCCAAGAAAGAGTCCGAAGGCAAGAAGGTCATCAAGGCAGCGGATGTGTCTTCCAGCTGGTCCAACGATGCTCGCAAGAAGCCGTCCAAGGCCGATACGCTGTCGGCTGGCACCAGCAAAGACGCCTGGCGCTCCGGCAACAAGTCTGGCCGTGGTGGCAAGGGTGGGCGCAAGCAAGGCCGCCGTCACGCAGAGCATCACCAAGAGCCGCAACAAGTCGAATTCATCGCCCGTGAGGTTCATGTCCCCGAGACCATCTCGGTGGCTGATCTGGCCCACAAGATGGCAGTGAAGGCGGCGGAAGTCATCAAGCACCTGATGAAGCTGGGCCAGATGGTAACCATCAACCAGATTCTCGATCAGGAAACCGCCATGATTGTGGTCGAAGAGCTTGGGCATACTGCGATTGCAGCCAAGCTGGACGATCCCGAGGCGTTCCTGGCCGATACCGAAGCCAACGAAACCGAAGCCTTGCCTCGCGCACCGGTGGTGACTGTGATGGGTCACGTCGACCACGGCAAGACCTCATTGCTGGATTACATCCGCCGTACCAAGGTGGCTACGGGTGAAGCAGGCGGGATTACGCAGCACATTGGTGCATACAGCGTCAAAACCGATCGCGGCGTGGTGGCCTTTCTGGATACCCCGGGCCACGAAGCCTTTACGGCCATGCGGGCACGCGGTGCACAAGCCACGGATATCGTGATTCTTGTGGTTGCCGCCGACGACGGCGTGATGCCGCAAACCCGCGAGGCCATTCACCATGCCAAGGCGGCCAATGTACCTTTGGTTGTGGCCATCAACAAGATCGACAAGCCCGAAGCCAATGCCGAGCGTGTCAAGCAAGAGCTGGTTGCCGAAGAAGTCGTGCCCGAAGAATACGGCGGCGATGTGCCGTTTATCTCGGTGTCTGCCAAAACCGGGCAGGGTGTGGATGATTTGCTCGAAAACGTCTTGCTGCAGGCCGAAATCCTCGAACTCAAGGCACCGGTAGACGCACCGGCCAAGGGCATCGTGATCGAAGCCCGTCTGGACAAAGGTCGCGGGCCTGTGGCCACCATTCTGGTGCAAAGCGGTACGCTGCATCGCGGCGACGCGGTGCTGGCCGGGGTGGCCTTTGGTAAGGTTCGCGCCATGCTCAACGATACGGGCAAGCCCACCGCCGAGGCCGGCCCGTCTACGCCGGTCGAGATCCAGGGCCTGGCCGAAGTGCCGGCCGCCGGAGACGAGGTGCTGGTGCTCAACGACGAGCGCAAGGCACGTGAGATCGCATTGTTCCGTCAGGGCAAGTTCCGCGACGTCAAGCTGGCACGCCAGCAGGCTGCCAAGCTCGAGTCCATGTTCGACAACCTGGGCGAGGGTGTTCGTACCTTGCCCCTGATCGTCAAAACCGACGTGCAGGGTTCACAAGAAGCCCTGGTGCAGTCTTTGGTCAAACTGTCCACGGACGAAGTCCGCGTACAGGTGGTGCACGCTGCGGTGGGCGGTATCTCCGAGAGCGACGTCAACCTGGCTATCGCGTCGGGTGCCGTGGTGATCGGCTTTAATGTCCGTGCCGATCAGTCTGCCAAGAAACTGGCAGAAACCAACGAAATCGATCTGCGCTACTACAACATCATTTACGACGCTATCGACGACGTCAAAAATGCCTTGTCCGGCATGCTGGCACCCGAGAAACGCGAAGAAATCATCGGCCTCGTCGAGATCCGCGAGATCTTTACCGTATCCAAGGTGGGCAACATTGCCGGCTGCATGGTGCTCGAAGGCCTGGTCAAGCGCGATTCTCAGGTTCGCCTGCTGCGCAACCATGTGGTGCACTGGTCGGGTACGCTCGAGTCCCTGCGCCGCTTCAAGGACGACGTCAAAGAAGTCAAGTCTGGCTTTGATTGCGGGATCACGCTCCGGGGCAACAATGATATCGAAGTCGGTGATCAACTCGAAGTCTTTGAAATCAAGGAAGTTGCCCGCTCACTGTAAGTGAGGGCTGTCTGTCATGGGTCGTCATAAAACCAAACCGAATCCAGGCCGCAATACCCGGCTGGCCGACCAGATCCAGAAAGATCTGGCGGCCCTGGTGCACCGCGAGCTGGATGTCTCTCAGGCTGGCCTGATCACCCTGACAGGGGTTGATCTGTCGGCCGACTACGCCCATGCCAAAGTGTATTTCACGGTATTGGGTGCAGAACCCGACACAGCAGCCCAGGCCTTGAACAGCAAGGCGGGCTGGTTGCATTCGCAGCTCTTCAAGTTGCTGCAGATTCATACGGTTCCGACGCTGCGCTTTATGCACGATGTGCAACTGGCGCGCGGGATCGAACTCACACAACTCATCGATCGGGCCAATCGCCCCCAAGCGGGCGCATCGGAGATTCCCGAGCTCGAAGACCCGGACGGCCAGCCCTGATAGGGCGGTCGTCACTCATCTGGACGGATTGAACGATGGCTTCCCGACGCGGGCAGATGCTCGACGGTGTCCTGTTGCTGGACAAACCGGAGGGCCTCTCCAGTAATCACGCATTGCAGCGTGCCAAAAGAACCGTGGATGCCCGCAAGGCGGGCCACACCGGCACGCTGGATCCTTTTGCCACCGGATTGCTGATTTGTTGCTTTGGTCGTGCGACCAAGATTTCTGCTGCCATGCTGGAGGCTGACAAGGTGTATGACGCCACCATCACTTTTGGTGAGGAAACTGACAGTGGCGACCTGACCGGCCATATCGTAGCGCGATCCGGGCAGACCCCTGCCGTGACCGCCGCCCAGCTGGAGGACGCTTTGGCGTCTTTCAGAGGCGAGATCCAGCAGATTCCGCCGATGGTGTCCGCCTTGAAGCGCGATGGCAAGCCGCTGTACGAATACGCCCGCCAGGGCATCGAGCTTGAACGACCCCCGCGTCAGATTACGATTCATGCCCTCGACGTGCTGAGTTGCGAAGGCAACCAGGCACGCGTGCGAGTGCATTGCAGCAAAGGCACGTACGTGCGTACCTTGGCTCAGGATATTGGCCGTCACCTGGGGTGTCTGGGCCATCTGTCCGCCTTGCGTCGCACCGCGATCGGGCCTTTTTCGATCGAGCAGGCCATTGGGCTGGAGGCCTTGCAGGCCATGCCCGCGCCGCAGTCGGCGCTGATCCCTTTACACGCCTTGCCTGACGGCCTGCGTCCGGCAAGTGTCACTACCGAGGAAAACATCCTATGAAGCGAGCTTTGCGTAACGTGGCGATCATCGCCCACGTCGACCATGGCAAAACCACTCTTGTCGACCAGCTGCTGCGACAGTCCGGCACCTTTCGCGACAACCAGCAGGTGTCCGAACGGGTCATGGACTCCGGCGATATCGAACGCGAGCGCGGCATCACCATTCTGGCCAAGAACTGTGCGGTCGAGTACGAAGGGACACATATCAATATCATTGATACCCCGGGACACGCGGACTTTGGTGGTGAGGTAGAGCGTGTGCTGTCGATGGTTGATGGCGTGTTGCTGCTGGTGGATGCTGTTGAAGGTCCGATGCCGCAAACCCGCTTTGTGACCCGCAAGGCATTGGCCCTGGGCTTGAAGCCGATCGTTGTAGTTAACAAGGTAGATCGCCCGGGCGCGCGTCCCGATTACGTGGTGAATGCCACCTTCGATTTGTTCGACAAGCTGGGCGCCACCGAAGAGCAGCTGGATTTCCCAGTGATCTACGCATCTGGTTTGGCCGGCTATGCGGGCCTGGAAAGCGATGTGCGATCGGGCACCATGCGGCCCCTGTTTGACGCGATCATGCAATATGTGCCTCAGCGTGATGATGATGCCGATGGCCCCCTGCAGTTCCAGATCATTTCTCTGGATTACAGCAGCTACGTGGGCAAGATTGGCGTAGGCCGGATCAACCGTGGCCGCCTGCATGCAGGCCAGGATGTGGTAGGCATGTTTGGTCCGGAGGGTGAGACCTTCAAGGGTCGCATCAATCAGGTACTCAAGTTCAAGGGCCTGGATCGCGAGCTTGTGGATTCTGCCGAAGCCGGCGATATCGTTTTGATCAACGGGGTTGAAGAGATCGGGATTGGCTGCACGCTGATGGATCCGGCCAACCCCGAAGTGCTGCCCATGCTGCACATCGATGAGCCCACCCTGACGATGAACTTCATGGTGAACACCTCGCCTTTGGCCGGACGCGAAGGCAAGTTTGTTACCAGCCGCCAGCTGCGTGATCGCCTGGATCGCGAGCTGAAGTCCAACGTGGCCTTGCGGGTGAACGACACAGACGATGACACCGTATTCGAGGTGTGTGGTCGTGGCGAGCTGCATTTGACGATTTTGCTGGAAAACATGCGTCGCGAGGGCTATGAGCTGGCCGTGTCGCGTCCGCGTGTGATGTACAAAGAGATCGACGGCGTCAGGTGCGAGCCCTATGAGCTCCTGACTGTGGACGTTGAAGACGGCCACCAGGGCGGCGTGATGGAAGAGCTGGGCCGTCGTAAGGGTGATTTGCAGGATATGGTGCCGGATGGCCGTGGCCGTACCCGCCTCGAGTACCGTATTCCCGCCCGTGGGTTGATCGGCTTCCAGAGTGAGTTTCTGACCCTGACCCGAGGCACGGGTCTGATGAGCCATATTTTTGACGATTACGCTCCCGTACGTGAGGGCGGCGTCGGCGAACGTCGCAACGGTGTACTGATCAGCCAGGATGATGGCACGGCAGTGGCCTACGCCTTGTGGAAGCTGCAGGAGCGCGGCCGCATGTTCGTGTCCCCCCAGGACCCTGTGTATGAAGGCATGATCATTGGGATCCATTCGCGTGACAATGATCTGGTGGTCAACCCCATCAAGGAAAAGAAGCTCACCAACGTACGTGCCTCCGGCAAGGACGAGCACATTGATCTGGTGCCGCCGATTGCGCTCAATCTTGAGTACGCAGTCGAGTTCATCTCTGATGATGAGCTGGTTGAAGTCACGCCCAAGTCCATTCGCTTGCGCAAGCGCTTCTTGCAGGAGCACGAGCGCCGTCGCAGTCTGCGCGAATCAGCCTGACACAGCTATTAGACGTATCGCCCGATAGCTGGTTTTAAAATTCCCGGGGTTTGGATGTATGTCCAAACTCCGGTTTTTTATGTGGATTTCAGTTCAATAGTATTTATCTAATTACCAATAATAAATAATCAATTTTATTAATGCGGAAATCTTGTTTAGACTGTCTGTCAGGGATGGCTCAAACTGAGGGTGTGCATGACGCACTCAAGGCCATGATCAATCTTGTCACCAGGAGAATTCCATGAAAAAGCTGACGACAGCTGCCGGCGCACCAGTGGTCGACAATCAAAACATCCTCACTGCAGGCGCTCGTGGACCAGCACTGCTGCAGGATGTCTGGTTACTCGAGAAACTCGCGCACTTCGACCGTGAAGTGATCCCCGAGCGCCGGATGCACGCGAAAGGTACCGGTGCCTATGGCATGTTTACTGTCAGCCAGGACATCACCCGCTATACCCGGGCAAAGATATTTGCGCAGGTAGGCAAGCAAACCCCCGTGTTTGTCCGTTTTTCGACAGTGGCTGGAGAGCGTGGTGCGGCGGATGCCGAGCGTGATATCCGCGGCGTGGCCATGAAGTTCTATACCGAAGAAGGCAACTGGGACCTGGTGGGCAACAACACGCCGGTGTTCTTTTTTCGAGACCCGCTCAAGTTTCCCGATCTGAACCACGCTGTGAAACGTGATCCGGGCACCGGCTTACGTAGCGCCCAAAATAATTGGGAGTTCTGGACAGGCCTGCCGGAGGCCTTGCATCAGATCACCATCGTGATGAGTGATCGCGGTATTCCTGCAAATCACCGCCATATGCATTTATTTGGCAGCCACACCTTCAGTTTTATTAATGCGCAACAAGAGCGTTTTTGGGTAAAGTTTCATTTCAAGTCGCAGCAGGGGATTCGCAACCTGACAGACGCTGAAGCAGCCGAACTGATTGGGCGTGATCGTGAAAGTGCCCAACGTGATTTATACGAAAGCATCTCACACCAAGAGTTTCCGCGCTGGACACTCTCCGTGCAAATCATGCCCGAGCACGAGGCCAGTGCGTATCATCTCAACCCATTTGATCTCACCAAGGTGTGGCCCCATGGTGATTATCCTCTGATCGAAGTGGGTACTCTCGAGCTTAATCGCAATCCGGAAAACTTCTTTGCAGAAGTTGAACAGGCCGCCTTTACGCCTGCCAACGTGGTGCCTGGTATCGGGTTCTCGCCCGATCGCATGCTGCAGGCTCGCCTGTTTTCTTACGGAGACGCCCAGCGTTATCGCCTAGGGGTCAATCACCACCAGATTCCGGTCAATGCGCCTCGTTGCCCATATCACAGCTTTCACCGGGATGGCGCGATGCGGGTGGATGGTAACTATGGCGGCCTTACAGGCAATCAGCCCAATAGCTCGGGCCAGTGGCAGGAACAGCCCGAATTCAAAGAGCCGCCACTCAGCCTTGAGGGTGCAGCAGATCACTGGAATCATCGTGAAGACACCGATTATTTTTCGCAGCCTGGTGATCTGTTTCGCCTGATGACGCCGGCACAGCAGCAAGCGCTTTTTGACAATACCGCCCGAGCCATCGCGGGGGTGACACCAGAGGTGCAGGCCGTGCATATTCAGCATTGTACCCAGGCAGATCCTGCCTACGGCGCCGGGGTTGCGGCAGCCATTCGTGCGTTGGGTGCCTGAGGCGATGATTCTTTATTTGCACGGGTTCCGGTCTTCACCAGAGTCCTTCAAATCTGGCTTGCTGGCTGCGGCCCTGGCTGATCGGGGCCTGGCCGCGCAGTGGTGTTGCCCGCAGTTGCCAGCCAGCCCGGCCGCCGCCATGCGGCTGGGCCTGGCACTGGCCCGGCAAGCCTTGGCAAACGCCGATGCACTCACCGTCATTGGCTCATCGCTTGGTGGGTTTTATACAACTTGGCTGGCCGAGCAACTGGGGTGTCGCGCCGTACTGCTGAATCCCGTGGTGCATGCCTCGCGGGATTTGGCCACTCAGGTAGGGTCACATCGTACTTTTCATGGCAACCATCCTTTCGAGTTTCTGCCTGAATACGTGGATGAACTGGCTCGGGCAGAAGCAGATATTCCAGAGTTGACACACCCGGAGCGTTACTTTTTGCTGGCGGCCACCGGAGATGAGGTGCTGAATTGGCGTGAGATGCAACAACGCTTTTCGGGTGCCCGGCAACATATCATCCAGGGCAGCGATCATGGGCTCTCTGATTTTTCCCAATGGCTCCCAGAGGTGCTGGCCTTTAGCCTGACGGGCCCGATGGCGGTCAGTCAGGAGGGTGCCAGGCCCGGCATGCGGGCCAAGCAGGCGCCCGTGGTTATCACCGGCACCTGGAACGAACTCAGCGATATAGCCGGCCCGATTCGCCTTGAAGTCTTTGTGCACGAGCAAGGCGTCCCCCTGGCAGAAGAGATGGATCTTCAAGATGCACAGTGTGTGCACGCTGTGGCATAC
Source organism: Castellaniella sp. FW104-7C03 (assembly GCF_040276085.1). NCBI lineage: Bacteria > Pseudomonadati > Pseudomonadota > Betaproteobacteria > Burkholderiales > Alcaligenaceae > Castellaniella > Castellaniella sp. FW104-7C03. The sequence goes on along the minus strand of NZ_JBELOK010000002.1, from coordinate 60,567 downwards.
GCAGGTGACGGACAGGCGGTGGGTACAGGCCGTTTGCTGCCTGATGGCCATATTGGTCGTATGGCGGTGCGCCACCCGTGGCGGGGTGCCGGAGTGGGGTCTTTATTACTGAATGCCTTGATGGATGCCGCGCGCCAGCGGGGTGATACCCAGGTGGTGCTGGCCGCACAGCTGCAGGCCCGGCCCTTTTATGCACGCCACGGGTTTGTCGAAGAGGGTGAAACCTTTATGGACGCAGGGATTGAGCATCGGCAGATGCGGCTGCGGTTCTGATCAGGCTCTTTAGGCAGCTTTGGCAGGTGAAGCTGCCTGAGGGTGGCAAAAACCCTTGCCAGCCTATTTGAGATTGCCTGACAGAAACTGCTGCAGGCGCAGGCTTTGAGGATTATCGAAGATGTCGGCGGGCGTGCCGGTTTCTTCGGCAACACCTTTATGCAGAAACATCACCTGCGAGGCCAGGTTGCGGGCAAACCCCATTTCGTGGGTAACAACCAGCATCGTGCGGCCTTCTTCGGCCAGCTTTTGCATAACCTTCAGCACTTCACCCACCAGCTCTGGATCCAGTGCCGACGTGGGCTCGTCAAATAGCATCACTTCGGGCTCCATTGCGAGCGCCCGGGCGATGGCGACGCGCTGTTGTTGGCCGCCAGACAAAGAAGATGGATATTGTGTTTCGGTCCTGGGATCCAGCCCTACCTTGGCCAGGTAGTGTCGGGCGCGTTCGGTGGCTTCTGCGCGGCTCAGTTTAAGCACCTGCATGGGGGCTTCGATGACGTTGCCCAGGACGTTCATGTGCGCCCACAGATTGAAGTGCTGGAACACCATGGCCAGTTTGGATCGCAGCCGGCGAAGCTGGTCGAGGTCGGCGGCGTGGGGCTCACCGTGCTTGTCGTGCACGATTTTCAGCTCCTCGCCGTTAAGGGATACCGAGCCCTTGTTGGGCTTCTCCAGAAAGTTGATGCAGCGCAAAAATGTGGATTTTCCCGAGCCGCTGGAGCCAAGGATACAGATCACGTCGCCCGCATTGGCCTGCAAGGAAACGCCCTTGAGGACTTCGTTATCGCCGTAGCGCTTGTGGATATTGAGTACGTCGAGTTTGGACATGTTCTTATCGGTGGATGGCCAGATAGGCCAGTGTACGGTGCTCATACCAGCGGAAGATACCGATCAGGGTAAACGAAAGACCCAGATAAAGCACGGCAGCAATCCCGTACGAAGCAAAGGTTTGATAGGTGGCCGAGTTTGCATCCCGGGCAACCTTGAGGATGTCGGGCACCGTGGCGGTAAACGCCAGCGAGGTGGCATGCAACATCAGGATGACTTCATTGCTGTAGGCGGGCAGGGCCCGACGCAGGGCGGATGGCAGGATGATCCGGCGATACAGGGCGAAGCGCGTCATGCCAAAGGCCCGGGCGGCTTCGATTTCGCCGGCGTTGGTGGCGCGGATGGCACCGGCAAAGATTTCGGTGGTGTAGGCGACCGTGTTTAAGGTAAGCGCCACCACCATGCAATTAAAGCCATTTTGGAAAAAAGTGGCCAGCGGTGGCACACCCTTGATGAAATCCAGGCTGTAAATGCCCACATAAATAAACAGGATCTGGACATACAAGGGAGTGCCACGAAACACATAGCTGAATATCCACAGGGGTATCGAGAGCCATTTTCGCGAAGAAACCCGGCCAACCGCCAGGAATATGGAAATGAAAAAGCCCATGGAGACGGACAGCACCAACAGCCACAAGGTAATGGCCATGCCCGAGAGGCTGCCGTTGCTGCTGAACAGATAGGCGCGCCAAAATTGCTCGAGGACGTCCATCATAGGAGGGCCTCGCGAACGCCGACGTTATAGCGTTTGTACAACCAAAAAAGCACGCCGTTGGATATCGTTGTGAGCAGCAGGTAGATCAGGCCCGTGATGCTGATGAACAGAAACACCCGAAACGTGACATTGCCGGCGTCCTGGGCTACTTTGACGAGGTCTGTCAGGCCGATCAGGGACACCAGGGCAGTGGATTTCAGGAGCACCTGCCAGTTGTTGCCGATGCCTGGCAATGCATGGCGCATCATCTGGGGAAACAGCACCCGGCGAAACACCTGGAATTCACGCATGCCGTAGGCAGTGGCAGCCTCTAGTTGGCCATGCGGCACCGCCATGAATGCACCGCGAAAGGTTTCGGCAAAATAAGCGCCATAGATAAAACCCAGGGTAAGCACACCGGCCCCGAAGGGGTCGATATCGATGGGGTCGGCGCCAAGAAGGTCGGTGACGTCATTGAGGTAGATCTGCAGGCTGAAAAAAATCAGCAGCATGAGCACCAGATCGGGGACTCCCCGGATCAGCGTGGTGTAGGCGGTAGCCAGGACTCTGGCACCCCACGCCTCTGATAGTTTTGCCCAGGCACCCAACAGACCCAGCCCAATGGCGACCAGTAGAGACAGGATCGCCAGCTGGATGGTCACCCAGGTGCCAGCCAGCAAAAGTGGGCCATAGCCGTTTAGAAACATGAAAAGAGGACTTCAGATGGAAATGCCGCCCGGCGTGCCCGGTGAAGCCGGGCGGCGCTGGGCGGAAGGATCATGCGGCAGGCCGCCAATCCGGTTATTGAGCGGGAAACTGGATCAGGCCTTCGGCAAAGTATTTTTTGGCAAAGCCCTGGATGGTGCCGTCTGCCAGCATGGACTTCAGAGCCTTGTCGACCTCGGCCTTGAGCTTGTTGCCCTTGCGCATGCCCATGGCGATGGGGTCGTTGAGGATGGGGTCATCGAGCGTCATTTGGGCGAGCTCGTAGTCAGCGCCCTCGGGCTTGCTGAGGAAGCCCTCGACAGCGCTCTGTGCCTCTTGGAAAGTGGCATCCAGGCGGCCCGCAGTAACGTCGACGTAGGCATTGGTATAGCTGGGGTACGAGACCACCTTGACGCCCTTGGGCGCCCAGTATTTGCGTGCGTAGGTTTCCATGGTGGTACCTTGCTGCACACCGACGCGCTTACCCTTGAGGGATTCTGCGGTGGGCTCGAGGCCGCTGCCCTTTTTGACCATCAGCTTGACAGGCACGATGTACAGAGGGGTGGTGAAGTCGATGACCTTTTTGCGTGCTTCGGTGGCCGTCATGGTGGAGTTGGCCAGATCAAACTTGCGGGCCTGCAGGCCGGGGATCAGACCATCGAAGGATTGATCGATCCAGACACACTGGCGCTGCATGCGTTTGCAGAGTTCGTTGCCGATATCGATGTCGAAGCCTTCAAGCTGCCCGTTTGGGTTTCGGTATTCGAATGGCGGGTAGCCGGCTTCGGTTGCAATTTTGAGTTCGGCGGCGTGGGCGGTTGAACCCACCGCAGGGATCAGCCCGGCTGCGATCAGCAGCGCGGCGCCCAGGAATGTCGGTTTCATCGAATAGTTCTCCTGTGGGGCTGGCCTGCCATACGGCCAGCCAGCGGTAACAAGGCGTGATGTTAACCCAGGTCTTTATCAGGCCGCATCAAGCATTACCCGTAGAAGTGCTTATTCGGGCAGAGCGGGTTCGCGATTGGGCTCGATCTGCAGCGACTGCTGAATAAGGCTGATCACTTCGTCGAGGTTGTCGGTGACCGTGATCAGATCGACATCGAAGGGGCTGACCGTGCCATTGGGTACTAGTTGGTCACGAACCCAGTCGATCAGGCCAGACCAAAATGTTGTACCCACCAAAATGATGGGCGCAGGTGGTTGCTTGAGCGTTTGTATCAGGGTGACCGCTTCGAAGAGTTCATCGAGTGTGCCAAAGCCGCCGGGCAGCACGACGTACGCCAGGCTGTGCATAAAAAATGAAGCCTTGCGTGAGTTGAAGTACTCGAAGTGCAGGCTATCGGTTTGGTAGGGATTGTCTACGTTTTCGCGCGGCAGGCGGATATTGAGCCCGATGCTGCGGCCGCCGGCTTCGAAGGCGCCACGATTGGCGGCCTCCATCAGGCCTGGGCCACCGCCTGCGATGACCGGTACGCCCAGCTGGGCCAGGCGGTGGCCAAGCTCGCGACCCATCTCATAAAAAGGATGACCGCGCGGGATGCGGGCACTACCGAAAACGCTGACACCCAGGCCGATTTTTTGAAAAGCCACGGCGGCGGCGCGCATCTCTGCAATAATCGTAGGAATCTGTTGTTCTGCCGATACACGTTTTGTTTTGTTGTCTGTCATGAAAAAAACCTTGTTGCTTGTCGATGGTTCTAGCTACTTATATCGGGCATATCATGCCATGCCTGATTTGCGCAATGCGCAGCAAGAGCCCACCGGTGCCCTGTACGGCGTCATATCCATGTTACGGAGGCTCATGCAGGATTACAAGGATGCCGCGCAATACGGGGCCTGTGTCTTTGATGCGCCGGGTGGCTCGTTTCGAGAGCAAATGTACCCCGAGTACAAGGCCAATCGCCCCTCGATGCCGGATGATCTGAGGCGTCAGATTGCGCCCATCCACGAGGCGGTGGCCGCCTTGGGCTGGACGGTGATTTGTGAGCCCGATGTCGAGGCGGATGATGTGATTGGCACTTTGGCCACTCAGGCCGCCAAAGAGGGCCTTTATACCATTATTTCCACGGGTGACAAGGATTTGGCGCAACTGGTCAACGATGATGTCGAGCTCATCAACACCATGACCAATGATCGCCAGGATCACGATGGGGTAGTGCGCAAATTTGGTGTGCCCCCCGAGCGCATCATCGATTATCTGATGCTGACTGGCGATACTGTGGACAACGTGCCCGGGGTAGATAAGGTGGGGCCCAAGACAGCGGCCAAATGGCTTGCCGAGTATGGCAGCATCGAGGCCATCATCGAGCATGCGCACGAGATCAAAGGGGTAGCGGGGGCCAATTTGCGGGCGGCAGTGCCTCAGTTTGCAATGACACGCAACCTCCTGACGATTCGCGTTGATTGCGACCTGGGCGGCCGGTTTGGCGTACCCAGCCTGCAACTGCGCCAGCCCGATACGCCAGCACTCACGCGTTTATACGAGCATTACGGATTTCGCTCATGGTTGCGTGAAATCACCGGAGACCCCGACCGCATCCCCGAGCAGGATGCCCGGGCGGCACAGGCAGACACCGCCCCCGCGGCGCCGGCAGAAATCAAATACGAAATCATTCTCGACAAGCAGCATTTTGCAAGCTGGTTAAAGCGGCTTGAGTCTGCTCCGCTGGTTGCCCTGGATACCGAAACCACCAGTCTTGACCCCATGGTGGCGCGCCTGATTGGCTTATCGATATCGGTAGAGCCTGGCCATGCGGCGTATATCCCGGTGGGGCATCGTGCCCCGGGTACGCCCGAGCAACTGGATCGCGGCTGGGTATTGGAACAACTACGCCCCTGGATCGAGAATCCAGCGGCCGCCAAACTGTTGCACCATGCCAAATATGATGCACATGTGCTGGCCAACGAGGGCTTGCATCTGTGCGGTATCCGGCACGACACCATGTTGCAGGCGTATGTATTGCAGTCTCATCGGCGGGTCAATCTGCAAGACCTCTGCATTCAGTGGCTGGGTGTCACCGGCACTACCTACGAAGACCTCTGCGGCAAAGGTGCCCGGCAGATCGGCTTTGATGAAGTCGATCTCGATCGTGCCGCCCACTATGCGGCAGAAGATGCTGATTTCACCCTGCGCCTGCATCAGGTGCTGTGGCCCCGCGTGCAGGCTGAGGCCGGGTTCAAGCGGATTTATCAGCTTGAAATCCAGACGTCCGAAGTACTGACGCGCATCGAGCGTAACGGTGTGGCCCTGGATGTAAACGTGCTGGCGCGCCAAAGCCACGAGCTGGGCGAGCAAATGATTGCGCTTGAAGCGCAGGCCCATGTGCTGGCGGGGCAGCCCTTTAATTTGAATTCGCCCAAGCAACTGGGAGAAATCCTGTTTACGCAGATGCAGTTGCCGGTGGTGCGTAAAACAGCCAGTGGTGCCCCGTCCACAGACGAAGAAGTCCTTACCCGCCTGGCGGCAGATTATCCCTTGCCGCGCTTGCTGCTGGATTATCGCGGGATCGCCAAGCTGAAATCCACCTACACCGACAAGCTGCCCCGGATGATCGATGCCCGGACGGGGCGTGTCCATACGCGCTATGCGCAAGCTGCCGTGGTTACCGGGCGGCTGGCTTCATCCGACCCCAATTTGCAAAATATCCCGGTGCGTACCGCTGAAGGCCGGCGTGTGCGCGCTGCCTTTGTGTCCAGTCTTGGCAAGATTCTGTCAGCTGATTATTCTCAAATCGAGTTGCGGGTGATGGCGCATGTGTCTGGCGACGAAAATCTGCGTCAGGCATTTGCCCACGGGCAAGACATCCACCGGGCCACTGCGGCCGAAGTCTTTGGCGTGGCGCCCGATCAGGTGGATGCCGAGCACCGGCGTGCCGCCAAGGCGATCAATTTCGGGCTGATCTACGGGATGGGCGAATTTGGCCTGGCAACCAATCTAGGCATTACCCGTGCTGCGGCCAGGGCTTATATCGATCGCTATTTCATGCGTTATCCCGGGGTGGCCGATTACATGGATCGCATCCGTCGCCAGGCACGCGAGCAAGGCTATGTGGAAACCGTCTTTGGTCGCCGCCTGCATTTTCCCGATCTTGCCGGCGTAAAGGGGCCCCGGGCGGCAGCGGCCGAGCGCGCAGCGATCAACGCCCCCATGCAGGGCACCGCGGCCGATCTCATCAAGATGGCCATGGTGGCCGTCCAGCAATGGATGCTGGAAAAGCAGCTGGCCAGCCTGATGGTGATGCAGGTGCACGATGAGCTGGTTTTTGATGTGACGCCAGACGAAGTGGAATTATTGCGCGCCGAGGTGCCTCGCCTGATGGCGGGTGTGGCAGAACTGGCAGTGCCGCTGATTGCTGAAGTGGGGGTTGGCAACGATTGGGGCGAGGCTCATTAAGGGTAGCGCCTAGGCCGCCGATTGCCGCGGATCAGTCGGCTTCGCGAAGCCGGTTGGGTAGAAGCTCGCCATAGTGAGCCAAAATAGGGTAGGCCGCAGCGTTTACCAAGTAGGCGCTGACACCACCCGCATCGCGCAAGACCTCCAGATAAAACGCACCCACATCGGCCGCCTCGATCTGGCCTGTTTTGATGCGCTCAAGGTGGCGGTCGGCGGCTTCGGCTTCGAGTGTTCGAAAATAATCCTTTTCAAACGCCAGGGTGCGCGCTACATGGCGATCTCCCGATACAAACAGGGAGGCTGCCTGACGCAGATTGCGTTGCAGGCGATCCATCGTTTGCTGCAGTTCTTGTTGTTGCCCGCTTTCCAGTATCCAGTGTTTTTTTTGCAGCCGGCTGGCGTGCCCCAGCAATCCCATGCCTGAAACACTGGCCGCGTGTGCGATGTTTGTGGAAAACGCCAGAATGGTTTTCAGGTATTTTTCGTCTTCGGCGCTCAAGCTTTCCTGGTCCTGGGTGGCCAGGTACGCCGTGATGGATTGGTCGAGCTGGCTGATGGCTCCGTTAAGGTAACGGGCGCGCCCGATGGCCGGGGTGTCTTCGTGCAGCAGTGCGCGTTCGGTCAGTTGCAGTGATTCGCGCAGGAGATCAATGAGGCGCAGCGCCTCGCGTGCTGCCTGCCCCAGGGCGACAGCAGGAACCTCGCGGGCCGATTCATCCAGATAACGGGGGCGGGCGGGGTCGTCCGGGTTGATGCGCTGAGGCAGGAACCGCTGCAGCAGATTGGCATATGGCCGCACTATCGGCATAAAACATGCCGCCACCACCAGATTGAAGGCCAGATGAAAATTGGCTACTCCATGGGCGGGATCCTGGCCCAGCACTGCCATGATCTCGTTTGCCCAGGGCAGCAGGGCCATCCCGAGCAGACATCCCGCCACCCGTGTGCCCAGATTGCCTACCGGCAGCCGGCGGGAGGCGGGGTTGTCGTCGTAGCCCCCTTCGAGAACAGGGTTGATGGCGGTGCCCAAATTGGCGCCCAGCACCAGGGTATAGGCTAGTGTCGGGTCTGCCAGCCCGTGGTGGGCCAATGACATGATCAGTACAACCACGGCCACGCTGGAGTGCGAGGCCCAGGTAAGCGCGGTGCTGGCCAATAGTGCCAGCAAGGGGGCGGCACCCAGTGCATCCAATGCCGTACCCAGCATTGGGGCGCTTTTGAGAGGCTCGAACATGGTGACGAGTTCGTTCAGCGACAACAACACCAGCCCGAGGCCGATAAATGCACGTCCGAGATCCCGTGTACGCCCAGGCGCGTAGTGGCGGAACATCCAGACCCCGATCAACACCAGCCCCGGCGCCAGCGCGGTGGGATTGAAGGACAGGGCCTGTACGATCAGGGTGGTACCTACATTGGCGCCCAGCATGGCGGCCAGCCCAGGCACCAGCGATACCAGACCATCCATGGCAAAACCAGTGATCATCAGACCTGTGGCCGTGCTGCTTTGAATGGCTGCCGTGATGATCAGGCCCGTGCCAAAGGCCCGAGGCAGGGAGCCCATTGCGCGGCCCATCCAGACCCCCAGCGTTTTGCCGAAGGCCCGTTGGACTCCGGTTTGCACCATATGCACGCCCCACAGCAGCAGGGCGATAAAGCCGCTGAAGGCGATGATGACCTGGAGTTCGCGCATGTGTCAGCCGTGTCAGGCTTGCTGGCGCAAGGCGTTGATGCGCTGCTCGATGGGGGGGTGGGAGGCGAACAAGGCGCCCAATGCATTACCGGCGATGCCCGAAGCCTGGAACGTTTTTGGCAACTCGCCGGCATCGACACCGCCCAGGCGGGCCAGGGCATGAATCATGGGGTCTCGGGACCCCAGCAGACGTGCCGAGCCTGCATCCGCCCGGAATTCACGTTGGCGGGAAAACCAGGCCACGATAATGGAAGCCAGGACGCCAAAAAGGATCTCGCACACGAAGACGCTGATGTAATACCCTATGCCGACACCGCGTTCGTTCTTGAGAATGGCGCGATCAATGAAATAGCCCACGATACGCGACAGGAAGATGACGAACGTGTTGACGACGCCCTGGATCAGGGTAAGTGTGACCATATCGCCGTTTGAAACGTGAGTGATTTCGTGTCCCAGCACTGCGGTGACTTCTTCTTCTGTCATTGACGATAACAGGCCCGTGGAGACCGCCACGAGTGCGTCGTTGCGGAAGGCTCCGGTGGCAAACGCGTTGGGCGCCCCTTCGTAGATGGCAACTTCGGGGCGGCCGATGCCCGCGCGATCGGCCAGTTGATGCACGGTATCCACCAGCCAGGCCTCACGCGCATTACGGGGCGCCTGGGGGTCGATAACGTGAGCTCCAGTGCTGGTTTTAGCCATCCACTTGCTGATCAGCAGCGAGATAAATGCACCGCCAAAACCGATGACGGCAGCGAACACCAGCAAGGCGCCGGGATTGATGCCATTGGCGGTGAGGTAGCGCCCGACACCCAGCAGATTCATGGTGATACTGAGGATTGCAACGACGGCGAGGTTGGTAAGGAGAAACAGGATGATGCGCTTCATAGGGGGACGGCTCCGGGAGTCGTGTACAAATTGAGGATGTATCCAAAGTGTATAGTATCGGCTCTGTAAACTGTATCCCCGTGTGGCAGGCATTTTGGGCCCCGGGCCCATGCTCCGTGCACGAAGACACGCTTGCTACGCGCCAGGTTGTTTTCACCCAGGAGGTTCAGCGCCATGTCCGATTTACTGATTCAGGCAGATGAGTTAAAGGCACGTTTGCAACGGCCCGGTTGTCTGATCTTCGATGTGCGCCACGATCTGGCCAAGCCCGAGGCCGGGCGCGAGGCCTATCAGCAAGGGCATATTCCGCACGCCCTTTACCTCGACCACGAGATGCAGTTGTGCGCCCCGTGCACAGGCCAAAATGGTCGCCACCCTTTGCCGGATCGCGCCGATTTTGCTGCCTTGATGCGGGCACAAGGCCTTACGGCACGCTCGGATGTGGTGGTATACGACGCGGGCAACAGCATGTTTGCCGCCCATCTGTGGTGGATGCTGCGCTGGCTGGGCCACGAATCCGTTGCCGTACTGGACGGCGGCTGGGCGGCGTGGCTGGCTGCGGATGGGCCCGTAGAATCGGGTCTGCATGAGGCATCCATCAGCGAAGCCCAAGCCTTGCAGGGCTTGGTACAAACGCGTCAGCCATCGATGCCAACAGTGGACGCCCGTGCCGTGTTGGGCAATCTGGACGAGCCGCGATTTACTGTGCTGGACGCCCGGGCTCCCGAGCGCTTCAGCGGCCAGGTTGAACCCATAGATCCGGTGGGTGGCCATATCCCGGGTGCGCTTAATCGTCCGTTTGTGCAAAACGTGCAGGCCGATGGCCGCTTCAAGCCGGCCTCGCAACTGCGGGCCGAGTTCGAATCTTTGCTGGGCGACCGCCTGGATCGCGGGATTGTGCACCAATGTGGCTCGGGCATCACGGCTTGCCACAATCTGTTTGCAATGGAGCTGGCGGGCTTTAGGGGCTCTGCCTTGTATCCGGGCTCCTGGAGCGAATGGTGCAGCAACCCTGATCGTCCGGTGGCCCGCGGCGCGGCGCCTAACAGCCCGCAAGGGGCGCGTGCAGATAGCCGGCGTCCGAGCGTTGTCCTCCAAGATCCAGATATTGAAATATTACGCAGTACGTACGAGGCGAAGCAGGTTGCCCAGTGGATCTATCAGGAATGGGCTCGGTTTGAAACGGATGCAGTATGGCAAAAGAACCGCCAGGATCTCGACAGATCCTTGAATGAGGCGCTATCGATCCCTAAATTCTTTGTAGCACGCCAGGCTGGTCAGTTGATCGGGATGGCCAGTATTGTTGAAAATGATTTACCTAGCCATCCCGAACTGCACCCTTGGCTGGCCAATGTGTATGTGTCGCCGGAATGGCGGAGTCGCGGTATCGGTAGCAGGCTGATCCGGCGGGCGATGGATTGGTCCAGTACATTGGCCTCCACCATTTACCTTTACACCACCAGCCAGGTGGAACTCTATCTGCACCTGGGCTGGGAAATCCTCCGGGAGGATTTCTATAACGACCGCAGAATTACGCTGATGTGCTGTCGTGCGGCTGCGATGACAAAGGATCGTACCGTGTGATCCACGCGTTGGATCCTACCTCGGTCTTGGCCCCTTCGGACAGAATGACGAGTAGTTCGTGGGAATAGCGATATCCTTCATTTTCCTTGCGCAGAAATTCCTGCATGGTGGGGCAGCGGTTATAGAGCCCCTGCATGTAGATTTTCCAGACGCGGTAGGTTTCGCAGTCTAGCGCATTGACATGCAGGACGATGTTTTCCATGTGATCGCAGATTAGTTCGTTGACTGCCAATATCGTGCTGCGTAGCGGCTCGTCCGGCGGCAGTGGTTTGTTTTCGTAGAAATATGGCCGGCACTCCGGGTGGTTCACGAACGTCTGTAGTACCGCCGCCCCGACGTTATAGATTTGCCAACTCGTTTGTGTTTCCAGGGTCTGCCGATCTGCACTGAGCTGCCGGATGACCAGAATAAAGCCCACTATTGTGACGACGGGGCCCAGCCAAGTGCCGATGGTTGCCCAAAAGGTAAGGTTGCTGGTGATGTCTGGCATGCTGATCTTCAGAAAGGTCTGGATGAGTAGCCTGAATTCTAACTTGGTTAGGCCGATTGTCTGGATTTGGGAGATGGGCCGAGTACATGTCTTCAGTTCTCGTACAATTCAGTCTGGAACTAGATAACAGAATCCCATGGTCAAGGAAAAAACCACAGTGCGCCCAGAGCCGTCACAGGCTGGGCCGGCATTGCCGCAAGACTTCGAAACTGCATTGTCCGAACTCGAGTCAATCGCTTCGCGTATGAGCGATGGCGATTTGGGGCTTGATGAGTCGATTGCGCTGTATCAACGGGGTGTTGCCTTGGCTCGTGTCTGTCAGCAACGCCTCGAAGCGGCCGAACAGCAAGTGCAGGTCTTGCAAGGGCAGTTGCTCGAACCCCTGGATGGTACCCCCGGGCAGGATGGCCAATAATGTCCGTGGCAGGCAGTTTTGATCAATGGCTGCAAGACGCAGTCGGCCGGGTTGGCGGGGTGTTGTCCGAGCTCCTTCCCGAAGCCGACGAAAGCCCCGCGCAGCTGCATGAGGCAATGCGCTATGCCGTGTTGGGCCCAGGCAAGCGGGTACGGGCTGCTTTGGTGTACGCTGCGGGTGAGGCCAGTTGCCCCTCAGGCAGTGCGTCCGCCGCCCAAGGCCTGGCGCTGGATGGTGCGGCCGCGGCAGTAGAGCTTGTTCACGCATATTCCCTCATCCACGATGATCTTCCGTGCATGGATGATGATGATTTGCGGCGTGGCCGGCCTACTGTTCATCGGCAATTTGATGATGAAGCGCTGGCAATGCTGGCGGGAGATGCCCTGCAACCTCTGGCCTTCGACTGTCTGGCACAGATGCCGATCGCCCCGGCCTTGGTGGTGCAAGCCGTGCAATTGCTGGCTCGGGCGGCCGGTGCCGACGGCATGGTGGGTGGGCAGGCCATCGATTGTGCCAGTGTCGGCCATGCCCTGAATATCGATGCACTGCAACGCATGCACCGCATGAAAACCGGTGCCATGCTCGAAGCCAGCGTGCTGCTGGGCGGGGTCGTGGCGGGTGCCAGTTCAACGGCGCGCAACGGGCTGGAGTCCTATGCGGCCGCGATGGGGCTGGCGTTTCAGATCGTGGATGATATTCTGGACGTTACGGCAGATTCGGCTACCCTGGGAAAAACGGCAGGCAAGGATGCTGCACAGGGCAAACCTACTTATGTCTCCATTCTCGGCCTGGACGCTTCGCGTAGTTTGCTCAACGATCTTCGAGAGCAGGCCCACGAGGCGCTGTTGCCTTTGGGCCCGTCGGCCGGCCGCCTGCGCGAGCTTGCGGATTACATCATTGGCCGAACGCACTGATACAGCCAGACCCAGGACACCAGAAGCACAAGATGACGATATTGGACACCATTGATTCTCCTGCACAATTGCGCAAGCTGGATCGTCGGGCACTCAAAGAGCTGGCGACAGAGCTACGCAGTTTTCTTGTGCAGTCGGTTGCTCAAACGGGCGGGCATCTGTCCTCCAATCTGGGTACGGTCGAGCTCACGCTTGCTTTGCATTATGTCTTTAACACGCCCCAGGATCGTCTGGTCTGGGACGTTGGCCATCAATCGTATCCACACAAGATTCTGACGGGCCGACGCGAGGCTATGGCAGGCTTGCGCCAACAAGGTGGTATTTCGGGGTTCCCCAAACGCTCCGAGTCCCCCTACGATGCCTTTGGCACTGCACACTCATCCACCTCGATCTCTGCAGCGTTGGGCATGGCCGTGGCTGCGCGCAATGCGGGTATCGACCGCCAGCATATTGCCGTGATTGGCGATGGGGCCATGACGGCTGGCATGGCCTTCGAGGCGCTTAATAACGCGGGTGTGACACCCGATGTCAATTTGCTGGTGATCCTGAACGACAACGACATGTCGATTTCGCCGCCGGTCGGGGCGCTGAACTACTACTTTGCCCGACTTCTGTCCGGTCAGTTTTATGCACGTGCCAAGACAATGGGGCGGGCCATGCTGCAGCATGTGCCACCGGCATTGGCGCTGGCACGCAAACTTGAGGGTCATGCCAAGGGCATGCTGTCACCCTCTACGCTCTTCGAAGAGCTGGGCTTCAACTATATGGGCCCCATCGATGGTCACGACCTCGAAGCGCTGCTGCCCACCCTCGAAAACATCCGGGCACTAAAGGGTTTGCAGTTTCTGCATGTGGTTACCCGCAAGGGGCAGGGCTACAAATTGGCGGAGGCCGACCCCGTCCTTTATCACGGGCCTGGCAAGTTTGATCCCTCGGTGGGCATCCAGAAGCCTGCCCAGCCTGGGCGGCAGTCGTTTTCGCAGATCTTCGGCCAATGGTTGTGCGATATGGCAGGGGCCGATGACAAGCTTATTGGCATTACGCCTGCCATGCGCGAGGGCAGTGGCCTGGTTGCCTTCGAGCGTGCGTATCCGCAGCGTTACTTTGATGTGGGCATTGCCGAGCAGCATGCGGTTACTTTCGCGGCAGGGCTGGCCTGCGAGGGCTATAAACCTGTGCTGGCCATTTACTCTACATTTTTACAGCGTGGCTACGATCAGCTGATCCATGATGTGGCATTGCAAAATCTGGATGTGACTTTTGCGCTGGATCGTGCCGGCATTGTGGGGGCCGATGGTGCCACACACGCGGGCAACTATGATATTGCCTATCTGCGCTGTGTACCCAATATGGTGGTGGCCACACCCTCCGACGAACACGAGGCACGCCTCTTGCTCAACACCTGCTATCGTCATCCCGGGCCTGCTTCGGTACGCTATCCTCGCGGGCCGGGCTGTGGTGTGCAGCCTGGCGATACACTCGATACGGTCGAGATCGGTCGTGCCGTGGTGCGCAGGCAAGGGCAAGCCATTGCCATTCTGGCGTTCGGCACGCTGCTGCAATCCGCCATTCAGGCTGCTGAGGCGCTGGACGCCACGCTGGTGGATATGCGCTTTGTGAAGCCGCTGGATGAATCCCTGCTGTCGCAATTGGCCGCTGGCCATCAGTTGTTTGTCACCCTCGAAGAAGCAGCCATCATGGGCGGGGCGGGTAGTGCAGTGACCGAATACTTTCATCGGGAGGCGATCGTGTGCCCGGTTCTGCAGCTTGGGCTGCCGGACGAATTCATCGATCACGGGGACCAAAAGGCGATCCTGGCAGGCTTAGGCCTGGACGCCCAAGGGATCGAGGCGTCAATACGCCAGCGTTTGCAAGGAAATCATTCATGAACACGGTGCTCGATCCGGTTCTGGTAGCCATGCCGGATGTGCAAAGTAGTGCGGATGCACGCCATATTGCCATCCAGCGTGTCGGGGTTCGGGGGGTACGTCACCCGTTGCTGGTTGCCACGGCAGCACAGCCACAGGCCACGATTGCCCAATGGGAAATGACAGTTGCGCTGCCTGCCGAAGAAAAGGGCACCCATATGTCGCGCTTTATTGCGCTGCTCGAGGCTCGACGGGCCCAGGCTCTGAGCCCGACAGGTCTTGCGCAGCTGGCCGCCGACATGCTGGATCAGTTGCAGGCAGATGCGGGCGATCTGTCCGCGCGGTTTCCGTATTTCCTCGAAAAATCCGCGCCCGTCACCGAGGTCCGCAGCCTGATGGATTATCAGGTGTGCTGGGCGATCCGGGCACGGCGTCAGCAGGCAAGTCAGTTTTCTCTCGAGGTTCAGGTGCCGGTAACCAGCCTGTGCCCGTGCTCCAAGGCCATTTCCGAATACGGTGCGCATAACCAGCGCTCACATGTCACAGTGCGGCTCGAGTGTCCGGCAGCGCAGGCGCCGGCGTTGGATACGCTGATTCCCGCCATCGAGGCGCAAGCCTCGTGCCAGCTGTGGGGGTTGCTCAAGCGGGCAGACGAAAAATACGTCACTGAGCGCGCCTACGAGAATCCAAAGTTTGTCGAGGATCTTGTCCGCGATGTGGCCGTCATGCTGCAGCAACAGCCGGGCATCCAGTGGTTTGAAGTCGAGGCTGAGAACTTCGAATCCATACACAATCATTCGGCCTATGCAGTGGTGCGTAGCGCCTGAATCTCCCGGCGTATTTGCTGTAATCATCGCACCGGCCAGGCGCAAGTACCCTGTGTTGTGTTTGGTTGAGGTTTCCTGATTTGTGCTAGAATGCCGGGTTACTTGCCCGACCGTCCCTGGTTTTTCAGTGGTGGCGGGCTGTCTGTCAATCGCAGATATCCTCAAGGAGTCATTTATGCGTCACTACGAAGTAGTGTTCATTGTGCACCCCGATCAAAGCGAGCAAGTGCCCGCCATGATCGAGCGCTATCAAACCATGGTCACCACTAACGGCGGCCAGATTCATCGCGTCGAAGATTGGGGCCGCCGCCAGCTGGCTTACCCGATCCAGAAACTTGTTAAAGCGCATTATGTCTGCTTTAACATCGAATGCGGTCAAACGGCACTCGACGAGCTCGAGCACTCGTTCCGCTACAACGACGCCATCCTGCGTCACCTGTTCATCAAGACCAAGCACGCCCACACCGAGCCTTCTCTCATGATGAAGTCAGTCGAACGCGAAGAGGCCCGCAAGGCTTCCGCCGAGACCTCGAACTCCTGATCCGGCGCTCGCGCGATCCGTGAACCAGGTCAAGCTGGCTGCGAACCTCCTGGAGATTCAACCGCTGCGTCACACCCCGGCAGGCTTGCCGGTTGTCAGATTGCAGATGACGCATGAATCCCGGGTAATCGAAGCGGGCCTGTCCCGTCAGGTATCCATGACACTCAAGGCGGTCGCTCTGGGAGACATCGCACTGCAGTTGGCCAATACCCCCGTGGGGACGGCCATTCGGGTAGTTGGGTTTCTCGCACCGCAGCGGCAGGGATCGGATCGGCTGGTATTGCATATCCAGCAGCTTGTGCAGGCAAATTGAATGAACCCACCGGGCCTTGCCCGGTATCAGACAAAGGTTAACATCATGGCTTACTTCAAGAAGTCGAAAGAAAAACGTAAATTCGGGCAACAAAACCCGCTGTTCAAACGGCGCAAATTCTGCCGCTTCACCGTCGCCAAGGTCGAGGAAATCGACTACAAGGATCTCGACACCCTGCGTGATTTCATCCAGGAAAACGGCAAGATCATCCCGGCACGCCTGACCGGCACCAAAGCGCACTATCAGCGTCAGCTGGACACAGCCATCAAGCGTGCGCGCTTCCTGGCCCTGTTGCCGTACACCGACAACCATAACTAATCCGAGGTCCCCGTCATGCAAGTCATTCTGCTTGAAAAAGTCGTCAATCTCGGGAACCTAGGTGATGTGGTGCGTGTGCGTGATGGCTACGCCCGCAACTACCTGATTCCCCAGAAAATCGCGCGTCGGGCAACCGACGCAGCCCTGAAAGAATTCGAAGCCCGCCGCGCCGAGCTCGAAAAACATCAGGCCGAGAAACTGGCCGCCGCCGAGGCGCTCTCCGAGAAGCTGCACGGCTATGCCCTGATCATCAGCCAAAAGGCGGGCGTCGATGGCCGCCTGTTTGGCTCGGTGACCAATATGGACGTTGCCAAGGCTTTGCAAGATGCTGGCTTCAGCGGTGTGCACAAAGGGCAGGTTCGCATGCCCGACGGCGCCATCAAGGCAGTGGGCGAGTTCCCCCTGCAGGTTGCGCTGCACGCGGACGTCGTGGCTGATGTCACACTAACCGTGCAAGGCGAAATGGCCTGATGCCATTTGCCTGTCGTGCTACATTTCTTCCATGAAGAAGTAGCAGGGCGAGCACCAAGGCCGGCTCGATGCCGGCCTTTTTTATTGGATCAAGGATCACGTGGTGGATATCGAAACCGACAATCAACTGGATTATCTGCGCGTCCCGCCGCACTCCATCGAGGCCGAGCAATCGGTGCTGGGTGGTTTGCTGCTGGATAATGCCGCATTTGATCGTATTGCCGATGTTCTGGTCGAAGATGATTTCTATCGTTTTGACCACCGCCTGATCTGGCAGCACATTACCCGTCTGGTGGGCCTGGCGCGCCCAGCCGATGTCATTACGGTTCACGAATCCCTGGCCACGGCCGGCAAGGCCGATGATTGCGGCGGCTTGCCTTATCTCAATGCGTTGGCGCACAACACGCCCTCGGCGGCCAATATCCGGCGCTATGCCGAGATCGTGCGCGAGCGCTCCATGCTGCGCAAGCTGGTATCAATCGCCGACGAGATCTCCGCGGCTGCCTTCAATCCTCAGGGCAAAGAAGCCCGGCAGATTCTCGACGAGGCAGAATCCCGTGTGTTTCAGATTGCACAAGAGGGTGCCCGCGGGATGGCTGGATTCCAGGAGATCCGGCCCTTGCTGGCGCAGGTTGTCGAGCGTATCGACGAGCTGTACCACCGCGAGGGAGATTCTGATGTTACGGGCGTACCCACGGGTTTTGATGATCTCGATCGCATGACATCCGGCCTGCAGCCAGGTGATCTTGTCATCGTTGCCGGCCGCCCGTCCATGGGTAAAACCTCATTCTCAATGAATATCGGTGAGCACGTCGCCATCGAGCAAGGTCTGCCGGTGGCCGTATTTTCCATGGAAATGGGCGCGGTACAGCTGGCGATGCGCATGATTGGTTCCGTCGGCATGCTCGATCAACATCGAATGAGAACCGGGAAACTCAATCAGGATGACTGGCCCCGCCTGACACATGCAGTGCAAAAGGTTGAGCAGGCACAAATCTATATCGATGAAACGCCGGCGCTCACCTCGATGGAGGTACGGGCGCGTGCCCGCCGCCTGTCGCGGCAGTGCGGGCAGCTGGGAATGGTGATCATCGACTACATCCAGCTGATGTCAGCCAATGGCGGGGGTGAAAACCGCGCCACCGAGATTTCCGAGATCAGCCGCTCGCTCAAGGCCCTGGCCAAAGAGCTCAATTGCCCGCTGGTGGCTTTATCGCAGTTAAACCGCAGCCTGGAGCAGCGCCCCAACAAGCGGCCGGTCATGAGCGATCTGCGTGAATCAGGGGCTATCGAGCAGGATGCGGACGTGATCATCTTTATCTACCGGGATGAGGTTTACAACCCTGATTCTCCTGATAAAGGCACGGCCGAAATCATTATCGGCAAGCAGCGGAATGGCCCGATTGGCACGGTGAGGCTGACATTTCAGGGTGCCAGCACACGGTTTCTTAATTTCTCTGCTGCGCCGGGTTACTAAGCCTGATCAGCATGGGCGGTCATTTGCAGGGCCATGTCAAAGGCTGCCCTTAAAGAGGCAGGATCGGCGATCCCCTTGCCGGCGATGTCAAAGGCAGTGCCGTGATCAACGCTGGTGCGTACAAACGGCAGTCCTACTGTTACATTGACGCCTTCATCAAGCCCCAGATACTTTACCGGGATGAGCCCCTGGTCGTGATATTGGGCCACCACGATGTCAAACTCGCCTTTTCGGGCCCGCATAAAGATGGTGTCGCCCGGCCAGGGGCCTGAGACATCCAGCCCCTGTGCCTTGGCCGCCTGGATGGCGGGCAGGATATGGCGGGATTCTTCTGTGCCAAATGCACCGCCTTCGCCGGCATGGGGATTGAGCCCAGCCACGGCAATGCGTGGCTGGCGGATACCGGCCTGCCGGCACGCCAATTGGGCCAGGGTAATGGCACGGTGCTCAGCCTGCTGGTTGATGGCTTGGGGAACATCCGCCAGCGCCATGTGGATGGTAACCAGCAGGACACGCAGCTCGTGGTTGGCCAGCATCATGGCGTAATCGGTGGTGGCGGTGCGCTCTGCCAGGATTTCGGTGTGTCCGGGGAAATTTATGCCTGCCGCGTGCAAGGCTTCTTTGTGCAGCGGTGCGGTAACCACGGCACGCAAACGGCCGTCCTGGGCATCATCAATTGCGTGGCACAGGTACTCGTAAGCACCTCGCCCCGCGCGGGCGTCTACATACCCGTAGGGCAGGTCTGGCGGCAGGCTGTCCCATCGATTCAGCACACCGATGACGCCCTTGCAGGAACCTGCTCCAGGGGTTTTCAGTGGCTGAATCCTGATTTGCTCTTCGAGGCCCAGTGCTGTACAGGCCCTGGCCAGAATCCCTGCATCGCCGTACACCACGGCGGGGTGGGGTAACCCCTGGTGAAACAGCTTGACGATAAGCTCGGGGCCAACCCCTGCGGCATCCCCCAGGGTGAAACCAAGAGGTAAGTGGCTGCGTTGCATATTGACGGACTCAGAGCGCATCGCTGGCGTAGTCTGCCAGGCGGGAACGCTCGCCGCGTTGCAAGGTGACATGGCCTGCGTGTGGCCAGCCCTTGAAGCGGTCGACCACGTACGTAAGCCCCGAGCTGCCTTCGGTGAGGTAGGGCGTGTCGATTTGCGCGATATTGCCCAGGCAAACGATTTTGGTGCCTGGGCCCGCTCGCGTAATCAGCGTCTTCATCTGTTTGGGCGTCAGGTTCTGCGCTTCGTCGATGATCAGGAACTTATTGAGGAAAGTACGCCCCCGCATGAAATTAAGGGATTTGACCTTGATGCGTGAGCGGATCAGATCCATGGCAGGTGTTTTGCTCCAGTCGGGGTTGCCTGAGCTGGGGGTGCTGGTGATGGCATTGCCGGCCCCCTGGTGCAAGACTTCGAGGTTGTCTTCCAGGGCACCCATCCAGGGCAGCATTTTTTCTTCTTCGGTACCAGGCAAAAACCCGATATCATCGCCCACGGGCACCGTGGCACGCGTGATGATGATTTCGGTGTAGCGTTTGGTTTCGAAGGCTTGCGATAACGCGCTGGCCAGGGTGAGCAGTGTTTTACCGGTGCCCGCTTGTCCCAGCAACGATACAAAGTCGATATCGGGGTTCATCAGCAAGTTAAGGGCGAAATTTTGTTCGCGGTTGCGTGCCGTAATGCCCCAGACGCTGTTTTTGCCGTGGCTGAAGTCGCGTAAAGTGGCCAGGACCGCACTTTTGCCGGTAACCTCGCGCACCTGTGCCGACAAAGGCATGTCGCCTTCGTAGTAGACAAATTCGTTGACGCTGAACTGGCTGCATAGCGGCCCACGCACCCGATACCAGGTAAGGCCGTTTTGCTGCCAGGATTCGATGTCTTTGCCGTGCTTGTTCCAGAAGTTTTCTGGCAGCGGCAGGATGCCGTCGTAGAGCAGATCAGAATCGTCGAGGACGTGATCGTTGAGATAGTCTTCGGCAGGCAGCCCCAATGCGCGGGCCTTCAGCCGCATATTGATGTCTTTGGACACCAGAACGATCTCGCGCTTGGGTGAGGCCTCACGCAATCCGTGGACAATGCTGAGAATGACGTTGTCGGCCTTGCCCATGGGCAGCTCGATGGGCAGTCGTGTGTCGGTGGGCCGTGTCTGGAAATACAGGGCTCCTCTGGCTTCTTTGTTGCCAGAGCCGTCCAGCAATACCCCCTTGTTGAGGTCGTCGGTATTGCCGATGAGCTCGTCGAGCGAGCGGCTGACCTGGCGTGCATTACGGGCGACTTCGGACATGCCTTTTTTCTGGTGATCAAGCTCTTCGAGCACAATCATGGGCAGAAAGACATCATGCTCTGCAAAGCGAAACAGCGAGCTGGGATCGTGCAGCAGCACGTTGGTATCAAGCACAAACAGCTTGCGCTGGCTGGCCGGCAGGCGCTTGGCCGGCCCCTTGCTGTTTTTGGCGGAGGGAGCAGGCTGTGTGTTGGATGCCGAAGCAGGTGAGCTGCTGGGTTTGGCAGCCTGGCGTGAGGTGGTGGCCGAAACAGCGGGAGCCGCCGTATCTGATTTGGCTGAGCCGGATGCTGTTTTGGGTGTTGTGGCAGGCTCGGTTGTTGCTGTACTTGGCGAACGGGTTGATTTTGTAAGAATCGCCGCGACCGCCGGCTTGTTGCGTGGTTTTCTGGGTGTGTCTGGTGTCGTGTTGGATACCTCGGTGTTGCCCGGTGGTGTAGCAACGAGGGTTGATACGGTAGCAGACGGGTCGACCGTAGCACCAAGCTTGGTCGGCGGTTTCGGAAGCGGCATGGAGTCTCCGGAAAGTGGGATTTTTAGGCGGTCAGCTTGCGCACGGCCTGCAAGACTTCGTCTGCGTGGCCCGGCACACGAACGCCACGCCATTCCTGCACCAGCGTACCGTGTTGATCAACCAGAAAGGTGCTGCGTTCGATGCCGCGCACCTGTTTGCCATACATGTTTTTCTGTTTCATGACATCAAAGAGCTGGCACAGGGTTTCATCTGGGTCGGATACCAGTGCGAAGGGCAGGCTTTGCTGGTCGGTGAAGTTTTCGTGTGATTTGATGGAATCCCGGGAGATGCCAAACACCGGGCAATCCAGCGATTGAAATTGCGGGTGGAGATCACGGAAATTTTGTGACTCTGTGGTGCAGCCCGGTGTGTTGTCTTTGGGATAAAAATAAAGAACAAAGGGTTTGCCCTGAAGTGCAGCTGAATCAAATGCACCGTGGGTGGATTCTGCGGTCAAGGAGGGCAAGGGTTTGCCGATTGCGACAGTAGTCATGGGGTTGGGTCTCCGGGTAACAAAAGCGCCAGAACGCGGCGTTCTTCGGACATCAAAATGTTGTATGTCCGGGCTGCGGCCTGGGTGGTCATGGTTTCGACACCGATACCCAGCTGCAACAGCGGGCGAAGGGTCTCGGTGGGTAAGAAGGTTTGGCGGGAGCCCGTGCCGATCAGCAACACTTCGGGGGCATCGTCCGGCAGGCGGCTGGGGGCGTCGTCAAGAAACGCCATGGGATCGTCCGAGGCCTTGTCAAGCCCGATAAGCGCCTTCAAAAGCGATGCATTGATCTCATTGACGCGGCTGATTTCTACCGCACGCACGGGGCCTTCAGGCCCAAAGCAGATGGCGTTTTCGTAGCGCACCTGATTGATCTCCAGGTGGTGCTCGCCGTATGCCGTTACGGTATTCAGTGCTGGATTAAGGTCTTTTTGCAATAACACGGCATGCTCCAGAGTTCCTGTGATGATAGCGCAGTGTGCTCCCGCCGACAGGCAGGCTGATTTGCGAGTCGCACACGCATGCGCTAGATTATCGGATTTGCTGCACTGCATCTACTTGCCGCCAGAATCTTGTTTCAGCCCTGCCGAGGATCATCATGACCACCTTTCCGCGTATCGAGCGCCTGCCACCCTATGTGTTCAACATTACGGGAGAGCTCAAGATGGCTGCCCGGCACCGGGGCGAGGACATTATTGATATGTCCATGGGCAATCCGGATGGCCCGACCCCACCGCATATCGTGGCCAAGCTGGTTGAGGTTGCCGAGCGGGAAAACACCCATGGGTATTCGGTATCCAAGGGCATTCCGCGTCTGCGCCGGGCCATTACGCAGTGGTACGAGCGCCGTTACGGCGTGCAGTTTGATCCCGATACCGAGGCGATTGTGACGATCGGCTCAAAAGAGGGCCTGGCCCACCTGATGCTGGCGACACTGGATCGCGGCGATACGGTGCTGGTGCCCAACCCCAGCTATCCGATTCACATCTACGGGGCGGTAATCGCAGGGGCTAATATCCGTTCTGTACCTATGATTCCAGGTCTGGATTTCTTTGAGGAAATCGAGCGTGCAGTGCGCGAGACCATCCCCAGGCCCAAGATGATGATTTTGGGCTTTCCCAGCAATCCCACCGCCCAGTGCGTGGATTTGTCGTTCTTCGAACGCGTGGTGGCACTGGCCAAAGAGCATGGCATTTTGGTGGTGCACGATCTCGCCTATGCCGATATTACGTTTGATGGCTATGTGGCGCCCTCCATCATGCAGGTGCCCGGTGCTCGTGATGTGGCTGTCGAATTCTTCACCATGAGCAAAAGCTACAACATGGCGGGGTGGCGTATCGGTTTCATGGTGGGCAACCGCGAGCTGGTCAATGCGCTGGCACGCATCAAGAGCTATCACGATTACGGCACCTTCACGCCTTTGCAGGTGGCTGCCATTGCGGCGCTTGAGGGCCCGCAAGATTGCGTGGCCGAAGTGGTCGAACAGTATCGTCGCCGCCGTGACGTGTTGGCCAAGGGCCTGCACGAGGCAGGATGGCCGGTGGATATCCCTAAGGCGTCGATGTACATCTGGGCGCATATCCCCGAGCCCTATCGGGCGATGGGTTCTCTCGAGTTCTCCAAGCACTTGTTGTCGGAAGCCAAAGTGGCGGTTTCACCAGGGATTGGTTTTGGTGAGTACGGCGACGAATACGTGCGCTTTGCCCTGATCGAAAACGAGCAACGTACCCGCCAGGCGGTGCGCGGCATCAAGGATATGTTTCGCAAGGACGGGTTCCTGAAATGAAACCAGTTCGAATCGGCTTGTTAGGCTTGGGTGTTGTTGGCGGGGGTGTCTGGACAGTACTGGCGCAAAATGGCAGCGAGATCGCGCGTCGTGCCGGGCGGTCCATCGAAGTCACTGCCGTGGCTGTGCGTGATGTTGCCAAGGCGCGGGCGCTGGTTGGGCCTGACGTCCGCATTGTGAGCAATGCGCTTGAGCTTGTGAGTGATCCGGATATCGACGTCGTCGTCGAGCTCATGGGGGGCGATACGTTTGCCAGAGCCTGCATTCTTCAGGCGATCGAGCACGGAAAGCATGTGGTCACGGCCAACAAGGCCTTGCTGGCCGTGCATGGGAACGAGATTTTCGCGGCGGCCCAGGCCCGCGGAGTAATGGTGGCTTTCGAGGCGGCGGTTGCCGGTGGAATTCCGATCATCAAGGCGATCCGCGAAGGCCTGACAGCCAATCGTATCCAGTGGGTGGCCGGCATTATCAATGGCACCACCAACTTTATTCTCTCCGAAATGCGCCAGCGTGGGCTGCCCTTCGAAACCGTACTGGCCGAGGCCCAGCGATTAGGATATGCAGAAGCCGACCCAACCTTCGATATCGAAGGTGTGGATGCCGCGCACAAGCTTACTTTGTTGGCGTCGCTTGCCTTTGGCATCCCGGTGCAGTTTGACAAAGTCACCACTGAGGGTATCTCCCATCTGGCTTCCGAAGACATCGTGCACGCCGAGCGTCTGGGGTATCGCATCAAGCTGCTGGGTATCACCCGCCGGCGCCCGGATGGCATCGAGCTTCGGGTGCACCCCACGTTGGTGCCGGCCGACTGCCTTCTGGCCAATGTCGAAGGTGCCATGAATGCCGTGCTTGTCAGGGGTGATGCTGTGGGTTTGTCCATGTATTATGGACAAGGGGCCGGGGCTTTGCCCACGGCATCAGCCGTCGTGGCCGATCTGGTCGACGTTGCGCGTTTGCAAATGGCTGATCCCGAGCACCAGGTTCCCTACCTGGCTTTCCAGCCAGAGGCCGTGGTGGATATTCCTGTGCTGCCGATGGCAGAAGTGCATTCCAGCTTTTATTTGCGCTTGCGTGTGGATGATGTGCCGGGCGTGCTGGCCGATTTGGCACGGATTCTGTCTGGTGCGGGGATTTCTGTGGGGTCAATGTTCCAGCAGCCGCACGGTGACCAGCAGGCCGACATTATTTTCCTCACCCACGAAACCCGTGAAGGCGATGTGGATGCTGCCTTGCAAGTGATGCAAAAGCAGTCTTTTGTCCGCTCTGATGTCACCCGTCTGCGCGTGGAGAATTTCTCATGAAATATCAGTCTACCCGGGGCGGTATGGCCCCTATGCCATTTTGCGACATCCTGCTTGAGGGCCTGGCGCCCGATGGCGGCCTGGCCTTGCCGGTCTCCCTGCCGCAAATTTCCAAGACACAGCTTGAATCCTGGCGCAGCCTGTCCTATGCCGAGCTCGCCGCCCAGGTACTGGGCTTATTCATCGACGACATTCCCACCAATGACTTGCAGCGCCTCACGCAAGCCGCCTATGCCCCCGAGGTGTTTCCCCGGATTGCACCATTAAAGCCATTGCGCCCCGGCGTGTCGTTGCTGGGCTTGTCCGAGGGCCCTACGCTGGCGTTCAAGGACATGGCCATGCAGTTTCTGGGACAGGTGTTCGAGTACGTGCTGGCGCAGCGTGGCCAAACCCTCAATGTGCTGGGTGCCACCTCGGGAGACACTGGGTCTGCCGCCGAATACGCCTTGCGTGGCAAGCGTGGTGTGGCGGTGTTCATGCTGTCGCCTCATGGACGCATGAGCGCTTTCCAGCGCGCGCAGATGTATTCGTTGCAAGACGCCAATATCCACAATATTGCGGTACGGGGTGTGTTTGACGAATGCCAGGATATCGTCAAGGCACTCTCCGGCGATCTCGATTTCAAGAATCGCCACAATCTGGGTGCCGTCAATTCCATCAACTGGGCACGCATTGCCGCACAGATTGTGTATTACGTCTGGGGTTGGCTGCGTGCCACCACCGGGCCGGATCAAAAGGTCTCGTTTGCGGTGCCGTCGGGCAACTTTGGCAATATTCTGGCCGGCCATCTGGCGCGTCGGATGGGGGTGCCCATTCATCGCCTGGTTTTGGCCAGCAACGAAAACAACGTCCTTGAAGAATTTTTCCGCACTGGGGTGTATCGGCCACGGCCGGCCAACCAAACGTACGCCACCTCCAGTCCCTCGATGGATATTTCGCGGGCCTCCAATTTCGAGCGCTTTGTGTTTGATCTGGTGGCGCAGGATCCGGCTCGGGTTCGCAGTCTGATGTCCGCCCTGAAGCAAGACGGCCAGTTCGACCTCTCCGACCTTAAATCGCAGTTCACAGAGCGCTACGGCTTTGTTGCGGGCACCAGTACGCATGCCGATCGTCTGGCCACCATCCGGGCGGTATACCAGGAGTCGGGCTTGCTGATTGATCCGCACACGGCAGACGGCGTGCATGTCGCCCTGTCGCACCTTGATCCGGGTATCCCGATGCTGGTGCTCGAAACAGCGTTACCGGCCAAGTTCTCTGAAACCATTCTTGAGGCAACCGGCCGACAGCCCGAAATTCCAGAGGCACTGCGGGATTTGCAGCAGCAACCACAGCGCTTTGAGGTCATGGATTGCGACGCCGGTCTGGTGGCCGATTATCTTCGTCGGCACGCCTTGTAGCGTGGGCTGATTGCCTTACTCAGTGGCCTGTTGTGCCGCTTTCAGGCCACTGCGTACGGCACCTTCCAATACAGCCGGGAAGCCCGTGTCTGTCCAGTCGCCGGCCAGATAAAGGCCTGGCCAGGGGGGCTCCGTGCCCGGGCGTTTCAGGCCTGGCACCACATCAAAAGTAGCGTGCTTTTCTGTAATCAAAGACCAC
Source organism: Castellaniella sp. FW104-7C03 (assembly GCF_040276085.1). Lineage (NCBI taxonomy): Bacteria > Pseudomonadati > Pseudomonadota > Betaproteobacteria > Burkholderiales > Alcaligenaceae > Castellaniella > Castellaniella sp. FW104-7C03. Next base: position 33,905 of record NZ_JBELOK010000002.1, on the reverse strand, counting down.
TGCTCGACGGCCGGTAAAGGGTGTTTGGCCTGGTCTCGAATCTGCTGCAGCACGCCGTTAAAAATCGTGTCCGGGGCTGTGTCGGCGTAGCGCTGGGCCCGTCCGATCACAATGTGCGCCATGGATCGGGCTTCGGCTGTGTTTGCATAAGCACTGGCGTCAAACATCCATTGCCCCCATGCTTGCCGGGCAGGGTTGTCTTGCAGCAGCAGCATGGCGTGCCCCGAGTTCCAGGGTCGGCTCAGGCGTAGGCTCAGTGTGCCGATGGCTGCCATTTGGGGCAAGGGCCAGGTGTCCAGCCAGAGATTGGCACCGGGCAGGGGAGACAGCAGCCGCCGGGCTTCGCGTGCGGACGTTGCAACAATCACCCGATCATGGCATTTGCCGTTCAAGTACCAGGTGTTTGCCGGGCCAGCTTGCAATTGTGTGATGCGTTCGCGGCTCAGTCGGTCGCCCAGCTGTGCGCAGGCCTGGCGAGGCCACAGATCGTGGAGATGACCTCGCGGGATCAGCAGATCGCTGTCGCCGGGGTGGGCACCCAGGCTCTTGGCCAGCAAGTGTGCCAGCAAACGGGCATCCGTGTGCTCCAGAGCGGTATTGGTGGCAGCCAGACAAAGCGGTGCCCACAAGACGTTTTGCAGCCGGGGTGGGCACCCCAGTTGTTGCAGCCAGAGGGCTGCATTCATGTCCGCGGGGATCACCGGATTGTCCAGGGACCGCAGAACCCGATTCAGGTGCAGGCGGCCGCGCCAGCCTTGCAAGCCTTTGCTGCCGAACATCACCCCAAGTTGGTGAAAAGGCGCTGGCAAAGGCCAAAATGAGAGTCTCAGGCTTTGATCTGCTGACTGAAGATTCAGGGAGTATCGGTAAAAGGCAGATTGGGGATCGACACCCAGTTGGGCCATCATGCCAAGGGAGGCGTGATAGGCACCCAGCAAAATATGTTGCCCATTATCTGTGGCCGTGGCCAGTGCCGGGTTACGGATGTGTCGTGCGCGCCCGCCGGCAGCGGCGGCCGCCTCGTAGACATGAACGTCATGCCCTTGCCGCAGCGCATGGATTGCAGCGGCCAAGCCAGCCCAACCGGCGCCAATGACGGCAAGCTTCATGCAGACAGACGGCGTATCAGGCCCGCGCCGCCGCCCACCCACACCTTCCAGGCCAGCCAGAATTTCCGGATGGGCGTAAGGGTGATGCGTTGGTTCAGGACATGCCAGCCGTCGCGTTCGATCTCGCCCAGCAGGGTGTGATAGATGGCTGCCATCATGAGCCCGGGCCTCTGGGCGCGCCGGTCGGTTTCCGGCAGCAGGCGCATGGCATCCCGGTATAGAGATTGTGCACGTTGCGTCTGTTGCCGCATCAGGGCTTCAAATGCTGCTGTGTGGTGGCCGTCCAGGATGTCGTCTACGGTAACGCCATGCTGTTGCATCTCATCGGCTGGCAGGTAAATCCGCCCGCGCCGGGCGTCGTCGCCCACGTCCCTGATGATGTTGGTCATCTGAAACGCCAGCCCCAGGGTTTCGGCATATTGCAGGGTGCGCGCATCGGTGTACCCAAAAATACGGGCAGATAAATCTCCCACCACACCTGCGGCGCGCCAACAGTATTCTTTCAGGGCGTTCCAGTCATCGTAGCGAAACTGGTCCAGATCCATTTCCATGCCTTCGATTATGGCGTAGAACGGGGCAGACTCAAGCCCAAAGGTTTTGATATGAGGCGCCAGTGCAATGGCCACAGGGTGGTCTGGCGTACCGTCAAACATCAGGTCGACCTGGCCGCGCCACCAGGCCAGTTTCATGCGTGCCACCGAGGCTTCTTCGGCGTTGTCCACGATGTCATCCACTTCACGGCAAAAGGCATACAGCGCCGTAATGGCGTGCCGTTGCTGCGTGGGTAGAAACAAAAATGAGTAGTAAAAGCTCGAGCCGCTTTGGGCGGCCTTTTGCTGGCAGTAATCGTCAGGTGTCATGGCTTAAGGGTAAGGCTGTGTCTTGTGCCGGGCGAGGCCGGCCGAATGCGCGCCAGCATAGCAGGAAGCTATCTTGCCGACCCACGATGGGCCGATTGGCGTAAGGGTTGTAACCACCAGCCGCCAGTTTTTCGAGGATGCGCAATCCTCCCAGTACCACCAGCCGCAGCTCCCAGCCGATGCGTCCCGGCAGGCGCCAGGCCAGGGGGCTGCCGGCAAGCAGGGCGTGTTGCGCCTGCCGGGCCTGTTCGCGCAATACTGCCTGCCAGGGTGCAGGCGCTTGCGCGGGTGGATTCTGGCAGAGATCAGCCAGTGCCGGCAGGGTGACATGGTGCCGTGCCAGGCATTCTAGCGGGATATAACAGCGGCCTTTGGCCTGGTCGATTGCCACGTCCTGGCAAAAATTGACGCGCTGCAGCCCGGTGCAGATGGCATCCGATTGCTCGATGTCTTGAGAACTGGTGGCGCCAAACAGGTGCAGCATCAGCCGGCCCACAGGGTTGGCCGAGCGTCGGCAGTAGTCTTTCAAGGCAGTCTCGTCAGGATAGTGGGTAACGTCCAGATCCTGAATAAAGGCGGACAGCAGATCCAGCAGAGGTTGAATCGGTAATTGATGTTTTGCGATGGTCAGGCGCAGGCGCTCGAAGATTACGCTGTCTTCGGCGGACAGGGCAACGCGAACAGTCTGGTGAGCGCCCAGATCCTGTACGGCCAGGCGCCAACGCTCGAGCACCTCCCGGCGCGTTGCGGTATCTGCGTCGCCTTCATCGGCCAGGTCGTCTGCGCCGCGTGCAAATGCGTATAGGGTTTGCACGGCAGGGCGCAGCCTGGCCGGCAACAGAAGTGATGCGACAGGGAAGTTTTCGTAGTGATCGATGGCCATTAAGCGGCAGTATACTGATCCTCAGTTGGCGAGGCGCGTGTGCCCCGCTTTTCTGTTTCATGAGGATCCCATGCCGCGTCCAATCCTGGTGACGGTCGATACAGGGGCTTTGTCCCATAATCTGCAACAAGTGGCTCAACGCCTGTCCCAGGATGCGCCAGGTGCGGCGCCCTTTGTGTGGGCGGTCATGAAATCCCGGGGCTACGGTCATGGGGTAGCCGCAGCCCTAAAGGGGTTTGCCCAAGCGGATGGCCTGGCGATGCTGGATCTCGACGAAGCCATTCAGTGCCGCGAAGCTGGCTGGACAGGGCCCTTGCTGTTGCTCGAAGGCTTTTTTGAGCCCGCCGATCTGGAGATTCTTTTGCATTACTGCATCCAGACCACCATTCATTGCACCGAGCAACTCGAAATGCTTGAGAGTGCCCTGTTGCGTACACCACTGGATGCCATGGTCAAACTGGACAGCGGCATGAACCGCCTGGGTTTCCAGCCAGCGCAATACCGTGCAGCGTTTGCCCGGGCACAGGCCCTGCACACCAGTGGTGTGTTGGGGTCTGTCGGCAAAATGACGCATTTCGCACGGGCGGACGACGACGTGGCCGTCACGCGGGCGCAGATGGACTGCTTTATTCAGGCTACCCAAGGCTTACCCGGCCCGGTCAGTGTGTGTAACTCTGCTGCTACGCTGACCCCTGGTTTTGCCGCTGCGGTTGGTGCCGCCAACCAGTGGGTACGCCCAGGCATTTGTCTTTATGGGGCGTCACCGTTTGCAGATAAGCCTGCCAGTCATTTTGGCCTGTTGCCGGCCATGACACTCAGTGCACGCCTCATCAGCACACATATTGTGCCGGCAGGAGAAGCCGTCGGCTATGGGCAAACCTTTCGTGCGCCTGAGGCCATGAAAATAGGGATCGTGGCTTGTGGGTACGCGGATGGTTATCCACGGCACGCCCCCACGGGCACCCCGGTTACCGTAGATGGGATTGAAACCCGCCTCGTTGGCCGCGTGTCCATGGATATGTTGGCGGTCGACCTCCAGCCGATACCCGATGCACATGTCGGCTCCAGTGTTGTACTGTGGGGCCAGGGTGGGCCTTCGGTGGATGCGGTTGCCCAGGCCTGTGGCACCATAGGCTACGAACTCCTTTGTGCCGTGGCGCCTCGTGTGCCACGGCGCGAGATCTAACTCCAGGGATCCCCATGAAAAACAGTTGCGTCCTCGTCACGGGTGCCACCAAAGGTATCGGTTGGGCCGTCAGCCAGCGATTGGCCGACCAAGGCTGTCATGTCGTGGGCTTGGCCCGACATACCGCCGATATCGATTTTCCCGGATATCTGTATGCGTGCGACTTGGCCAACGCCGGCGAAACTGAAGAGCTTCTGCGGGTGATTCGCGAAAAATATCCGGTGGATGCTGTGGTCAACTGTGTGGGCCCGGCCATGGCCGAACCCCTCGGAGAAGTTGATCTGGCTTCCCTGTATCAGGCCTTTGATCTCAACGTGCGTGTGGCTGTTCAGGCCGTGCAGGCATTTGTCCCGGGGATGAAGGCCCGCAAGGCCGGGCGTATTGTCAACCTCTGCAGCCGTGCGGTGCATGGTGCCGCCGGCCATACCAGCTACTCGGCTGCGAAAAGCGCCTTGCTGGGGTGCACACGCACCTGGGCACTCGAGCTCGCACCATACGGTGTAACGGTCAATGCAGTGTCTCCCGGCCCGGTCGAGACTCTCCAGTTTCGCTCCGAGTGTCCAGTGGGCAGCGATGCCGAGCGTGCGGTGCTGTCTACCATTCCGCTGGGGCGTCTGGCGCAGGCCGATGAGGTTGCTGCAGCCGTGGTGTTTCTGCTAAGTGACGAAGCTGCATTTATCACCGGACAAGAATTAGGGGTAGACGGGGGCGGCAGCCTGGCGGGCCGCTAATGGCCAAAGCAAAAGCCCGATCCCTGTTTCTGTGTACCGAGTGTGGTGGCACCACAGCCAAGTGGGAAGGCCGTTGCCCGCACTGCGGCGCATGGAACACTCTGCAAGAATCCCGCGAGCCTACCGCTTCGGCGGCCCATCGGTTTGCACCTCTGGCAGCCTCGGCCCCCGTGCGCCGGCTGGCCGACATCGAGGCGCGTGAACACACGCGTAACCCCACGGGTATCGAAGAGTTCGACCGTGTATTGGGCGGTGGCCTGGTCGCTGGTGCGGTTGTCCTGATCGGTGGCGACCCCGGTATCGGGAAATCCACGCTGCTGTTGCAGGCGCTTGCCAGCCTGTCTGCCCAGCAGCCTGTGTTGTATGTCACAGGCGAAGAATCAGCCGAGCAAGTGGCACTACGGGCGCAACGCCTGGGCGTATCCGGTGAATCAGTCGATCTGTTGGCTGAAATCCAGCTCGAGCAGATCACGCATGCCCTGCTAGAGCGCAAGCCTGATGTGGCAGTGATTGATTCCATCCAGACGCTGTACTCGGGAGAACTCACCGCAGCGCCTGGCTCGGTGTCCCAGGTTCGGGAGTGTGCGGCGCAGCTTACCCGTGTGGCCAAGCAAACAGGCATCACCCTTATCCTGATCGGGCACGTCACCAAGGATGGTGCACTAGCCGGCCCCCGGGTGCTTGAGCACATCGTAGATACCGTCCTGTATTTCGAAGGCGATACCCATTCTTCATTTCGCCTGGTGCGGGCCATCAAAAATCGCTTCGGTGCAGTCAATGAACTCGGCGTCTTTGCGATGACTGATCGTGGCCTGAAAGGCGTCAGCAATCCGTCGGCGCTGTTTTTGGCTGGCCATGCGCGCCAAGTGTCGGGGTCTTGCGTCATGGCTACTCAAGAAGGCACCCGGCCGCTGCTGGTTGAAGTGCAGGCTTTGGTGGATACCGCGCATGTGCCCAATCCCCGCCGGCTTTCGGTAGGCCTTGAAAGCAGCCGGTTGGCAATGTTGCTGGCCGTCTTGCACCGTCACGCAGGGGTGGCGACCTTTGATCAGGATGTCTTTGTAAACGCCGTGGGAGGGGTTCGCATCATCGAGCCTGCGGCCGATCTTGCTGTTGCGTTGGCCATTTTGTCTTCCATGCGTGATCAGGCCTTGCCCGAGGGCCTTCTGGCGTTTGGCGAAATTGGCCTGGCGGGTGAGATCCGCCCGGCGCCTCGTGGGCAGGAAAGGCTGCGCGAGGCTGCCAAATTGGGGTTTACTCAGGCGGTTGTGCCGCGTGCCAATCTGCCGCGTCAGGCCATCGAAGGCCTGGAAATCCGAGCAGTCGACCGCATCGAAGATGTCTTGAGTGTGTTGCGTTAAGGATTGATCTGGATGTTCGAGAGTATGTGGTTGATTCCCAGCTGTCTGCTGGTTGGCGGGATTATCGGGTTTTCAGGAGGAGTTCTGGGCATCGGCGGTGGCCTGTTTGCAATTCCTTTGCTTGGCCTGGTGTTGGGTTACGAGCAACAAGCGGCACAGGGGACAGCCCTGATCATGGTGCTGCCGGCGGTGCTGCTGACCGTGCGCAAATATCATCAGCGTTCGCCAATTAATCTGCGCTCGGCGGGTGCCGGGGCGGCAGGATCGATCATCTTTACCTGGATTGGTGCGCAGATCGCCCTTGGCATTGATCCGTGGCTGTTGCGTCGCATCTATGCCGGTTTTGTTTTTCTCATTGCGCTGTTTTATTTTCGCGAAAGCCTAGGCCGCGGGGCCAGAACGCGGTCGGAAAGTCACTATCATGATGTGGGTGAAGTTCGGCAGCTTTGGTATTTTCTAGTAGGTATTTTTGCAGGACTTACCGGCGGTATCTTTGGTGTGGGGGGCTCCGTGCTGGCTGTGCCTGTCATGACAACGTTATTTCATTTGCGCCAGACCGCAGCGCAAGGTCTTGCACTGACCATGATTGTGCCGGGCACTGTGGTGGCGCTGGCAACTTATGCGTGGCATGGGCAGGCGCATGGGTTGGTGGGTATTCCCTTGGCCTTGGGCAGCCTTTTGTGTGTGCCCTACGGAGTTCGCCTAGCCTATTCGCTGCCAGAGGCCCGGCTGAAACTGATTTTTGCCTGCATGTTGCTGGTGATCATGGCCCTTTTGTTGGCGCGAGGCCCGGCATGAGCCCCGTTCCTCCCGGCTGGGTGGCGCGGGCGTTTCCGTCCGGCGCTTTATGTGTCCCGCAGGCGCTGGCAGATCGGGTCTCGACAGGCTGGTTTGATCCGCACCAACCAGGTGCGCAGGCGGTTACCCAGGGTGGCCGGCAAGCGGCCTGGTTTGTCGATGGCGATTATGGCCCTGCTGTCTTGCGGCAATACCGGCGTGGTGGCTTGCTGGCGCGGCTGCGGCGCGATACATATTGCTGGTTGGGGGCTGCACGCGTAAGGGCCTGGGCCGAGGTTCGCGTGCTGGCCCACTTGCAGGCGGCTCGGGTGGCTGTTCCCCAGCCCTTGGCGGCGGCGTACTGGCGCACAGGCTTCAGCTATCGCAATGCCATTTTGGTGGGGCGCATTTTTGGGGCCACACCCCTGGCCCAGTTGCTGGATCGTGCTTCTCCATTGTCTGTGGCGAATGCGATCCGTGCCATGCATGACGCCGGCGTCTGGCATGCCGATTTAAACGCCTACAACATTTTGCTGGATCCGGACGATACCGTCTGGCTGATCGATTTTGATCGGGCCACGATTGGCCATGTCTCAAGCCGCCAGCGGCACAATAATCTGCAGCGCCTGCGTCGGTCCTTGCTCAAGGTAGCCGGGCCACAAGGGGCGGCCTGGGCCGGCCAGCTAGAGGCATGCTACTGAACCTGCCATTGGCAGGCACTAAAATACACTTGTCAATATCCAATTTTTGCAGGAACCCCCGCGTATGCGCACTCAGGACGAACTCAAGCAACAGGCAGCCCAGGCGGCCCTGGATATCGTGCTGCCTCAATTGCAGCCAGAAAGCATTCTAGGGGTGGGCACCGGTTCTACCGTTGACCGTTTCATTGATCTGCTGGCAGCCCATCGCGAGGCGTTTCGCGCAGCAGTGTCCAGTTCAGAGCGCAGTACCCAGCGCCTTCAGGCAGCGGGTATCCAGGTGCTTGATCTCAATGAGGTCTCCTCGCTCACCTTGTATGTCGATGGGGCGGATGAACTTGATCACCAGCTCAATATGATCAAGGGCGGGGGGGGGGCACTGACCCGCGAAAAAATCGTGGCGTCGGTGGCCGACCGCTTTGTCTGCATTGTCGATGAGAGCAAGCTGGTGCAGCAGCTGGGCAGATTTGCATTACCCATAGAGGTCATCCCGTTGGCGCGCGAGGCCGTTGCCCGCGAGGTTCGACAACTGGGAGGCCGGCCAGTGTTGCGGGCTGGGTTTACCACCGACAATGGCAATCAGATTCTGGATGTCAGCGGTTTGCAGTATGACGATCCTGCCGAATTCGAAGCCATGCTGAACAATATTCCAGGGGTGGTCTGCTGCGGTCTGTTTGCAATTTCCGGGGCGCATCTGGCATTGGTGGCAGGGCAGGATGGCGTGTCCCTGCTCGAGCTCCAGGAAAGCTAAACTCAACATACCTCAGGCGGTCATGTGGTTGTCATGTTTGCCTGCTATGCTGGGTTTCTTTTCAAGTGGCCAGCGTGATGGTACGCTTGCCCTCCTTGCACTCTAGTGTGTCACAAGCAGTCAGAGGCTTCCGATGCTGGAACATACCAATAAACAATTTCACGGCGAACTCGAAACCACACGATCCATGTTTCTGCAGATGGGTGGGCTGGTCGAGTCCATGGTGCTCGACGGCATTCATGCCCTATCCGAGGGGCAGCTGCAATTGGTCGACCGCGTCCGCGAACACGAGCGTCAGGTCAATCAGTTTGAGGTCGATATCGACGAGCGCATCAGCCAGTTGATTGCCCGTAATCAGCCGACTGCAGTTGATTTGCGGTTGTTGCTGTCAATTTCCAAAATGCTGACCGACATGGAACGCTGCGGCGACGAAGCAGAAAAAATCGCCAAAGTGGCACGCCGCTTGCATGAGTCGGATTCATCCTACGAACCCGTGGTAGAGCTGCGTCACATGGCCGATGGTGTGGCCAGCATGATCCGCGCTGCGCTGGATGCTTTTGCCCGCGAGGACCCCGTGGCGGCTGCGCAGGTTGTGCGCAACGACAAGGACGTCGACAAAGAATGGAAAGCGTCGCTGCGCCACATCATCACCTACATGATCGAAGATCCGCGCACCATTTCGCGTTCGATAGATCTCATCTTCATTGCCCGCGCACTAGAGCGTATCGGCGACCACGCCAAGAATATGGCCGAGCGGGTTATTTATATGGTGCGCGGCGATGATGTGCGCCACCTGGGGGTTAACAACACCGAGCGCATGGCGCGCGGCGAACCCCCAGAGCCCCGCGACTGACGGCTCGAACAGGCCGCCCTGACGGCTGGCACAGCTTGTTTGTCCGTATCCGGCAGGCTGTGTGTTGTGTTTGTTTGGTAATCAGGGGGCGGGGGGCTTATAGCCTTGTGCCTCGACGTCCTGGTCGTCAAACAAAAAAGCTTTCATGCGCTCGGCTAAAAATTTCCGGGCCTCAGGTTCTGCCAGGCTTAAGTGGTTTTCGTTTACCAGCCGGGTCTGGATATCCAGCCATTTGGCCCATGCGTCCCGCGAAATCTCGCGCCAGATCCTGGCCCCTAGCTCTCCCGGATAAGGGGGGTAATCAAGGCCGGCAGCCTCGCGGTTTAGTTTGTGGCAATGAATCATGCGGGCCATGTTCTGCGCTCCTACGGCTTCAACAGGCCACCATTGTAGCGGCCTAATTTGTGCCTGGTTTGGTGTGCAAGATTTGTAGTACCTGCGCCAGGCCTAGGCGCCAATCTCTTTCGAAAGGCCCCAGCAAGGCTTCAATGCGCGAGCAATCCAGCCGGCTGTTGGCGGGGCGTGGCTCGGGAGAGGGCCATTGGCTTGCACTGACCGGTGCCACGGTGGGTATGTCTGCCAACACTTTGCTTGCCTGTGCCTGACGAAAAATCTCTTCCGCGAATCCCTTCCAGCTGACCGTCGGTGTTCCGCAAAAATGATAGATTCTGTTGAACGCATCCACACCATCTGCTATCGGTGCGGTACTTGTCGGCGTGGATGTCTGATGTGTGGAAACCTGAGTCGCTTCGTCAGAGGTTATGACGTGCAGCGCCAGGCGATGCAAAGCCTGAGCCAGGTGCCCGGCCCACGTCGGGTTGCCGATCTGGTCGTCGACCACTCGCAAAGAGGTTTGGCGGCTGGCAAGGTTGAGCATGGTACGCACAAAGTTGGCGCCCCAGGCACTGAATACCCAGCTGGTACGTACCACGATGGCGCGGCTGTCAGCAGCCATCACGGCCTGTTCACCTTCCCATTTGCTGCGCCCGTAGGTATTTAACGGCGCCGGCGTGTCGGTTTCCTGGTATGGGCGGTCCAGCTGGCCGTCAAAGACGTAGTCGGTAGACACGTGCAGCAGCCGGGTGTGACGGGCAGCACATTGTTGTGCCAGCCACTGCGGGCCTTGTGCATTGATGGCCGTGGCCTGCTCGGGGTGGCTGGCCGCCTGATCCACAGCGGTGTATGCGGCGGCGTTGATCAGGCAATCTGCCGGATGCTGATCCAGAAAACGTACGATGGATGCTTCATTGCCCAGATCCATGTGCTGACGGGTGGCAAATACATAATGGGCGGTTGAGGGCTGTTGTTTGGCTAGTGCTTGCAGCGATCTGCCCAATTGGCCGTCTGCACCGGTGACAAGAATGACGGGTACGCGCATTGTGTCGTCCGGCTTGATCACTGCCCGATGCGGCTAAGGCCCAGGCGCTGGCCTTGGCTGCGAGCATCCTGAAGGCTGTCCAGCCATTGCGGATTGGACAGATACCATTGCACGGTTTTACGCAGGCCACTGGAGAATGTCTCCCGGGGGGTCCAGCCCAATTGCGTCTGGATCTTGGATGCATCGATCGCGTAACGCAGATCATGGCCTGGGCGGTCGGTGACGTGTGTAATCAAATCTGCATAGCGGGTAACCCCGGCTGGGTGCTTTGGCGCGAGTGCCTCGAGCAAGTCACAGATGGCGTGCACCACGTCGATATTGCGTTGTTCGTTGTGGCCGCCAATGTTGTAGGTTTCTCCGGGTGTGCCGGCTTCAATCACGCGCTGAAGCGCTCTGGCATGGTCTTCTACATACAGCCAGTCGCGGATCTGTTCGCCTCGGCCGTATACCGGCAAGGGCCTGCCGGCCAGTGCGCCAAGAATAATCAGCGGGATGAGCTTCTCTGGAAAGTGATAAGGCCCGTAGTTGTTGGAGCAGTTGGTGATCAGGACAGGCAGGCCGTAGGTGCGGTGCCAGGCGCGTACCAGGTGATCGGCGCCTGCCTTGCTGGCAGAATATGGCGAACTGGGTGCGTAGGGGGTACGCTCTGTAAACAGATCCTCGGTATTGGCAAGATCGCCATAGACTTCGTCGGTTGAAATATGGTGGAATCGAAAGCTGGACTGATCTTCTTTGGGCAGGCGGGCCCAGTACTGGTGAGCGGTTTCCAGCAGAGTATAGGTGCCAACCAGATTGGTGTGCACAAAAGCAGCCGGGCCATCGATTGATCGGTCGACGTGGGTTTCGGCAGCCAGGTGCATGACCGCCTGGGGCTGGTGCTGCGCAAAGATACGTTCGAGTGCGGCCGCGTTGCAAATATCCTGGTGCTCAAACACGTATCGCGGGCTGGCGCTGACCGAATCCAGGGAGGTGAGGTTGCCGGCATACGTCAGCTTGTCGACATTGACAACGGAGTGCCCGGTAGACTGAATCAAATGGCGAACCAGCGCCGAGCCAATAAAGCCGGCGCCTCCGGTGATGAGGATTTTCATGCGCTGACGGGCCTATAACCGCTTGATAAATACCAGGCTGTTGCGAGAGTGGTTGTAGTGGGCGCGCTTTTCGTGGGGCAGGTCGGATACCCCGCCTTGCACAAAGCCGCGTTTCAGAAACCAGTGGGATGTACGGGTGGTGAGCACAAACAGACGCCGTGCCCCGTGGGCGCGGGCTGTGGCTTCGGCGTGGCGCAGAAGCTTTTCGCCATCACCTGCGCCTTGCCACTCGGGATGGACAATCAGGCAGGCCATTTCGGCCATACCGTCAGACAGGTACGGAATCACCGAGACACAGCCGTAGATCACGCCGTCGTGCTCCAGCACCGTGAATTTCTCGACGTCCCGTTCTATCACGGCGCGGCCACGAGGCACCAACGTGCCGTCGGATTCGAGGGGTTCAATCAGCTGCACAATGGCCCCGACGTCATCGGCGACTGCGGGGCGAAGGTCTTCGAGCGTGTCTTCGACCACCATAGTGCCCACGCCGTCATGGGTAAAGATCTCGAGCAGGATGCTGCCGTCCAGCGTGTAGGGCACCAGGTGTGCACGTGCCACGCCGCGCTTGACTGCCAGTGAGGCGTGGCCCAAAAATGCGCTGGTGTCTTCGTCGAGCACGCCCTGGGCCAGGAGCTCGTCTGCGTCTTTGCGGGCCAGCTCTGTATCCACAGACCCGTCGGTTTCGGTAACGGTGCGGTTTTGCGTCAGAAAAATCAGTTTCTCAGCCCGCAGTGCCACAGCAGCATTGGTGGCAAGGTCTTCCATCGCCAGATTGAAGGCTTCGCCTGTAGGAGAAAAACCCAGGGGTGACAGCAGGACGATGGCACCCTGGCTGATGACATTGTGCATGGCATCAATATCCAGCTTGCGAACCGTGCCTGCGCGGCGGTAATCAATGCCATTGATGACGCCAACGGGCCGTGCCGTGACGAAGTTGCCGGAAATCACGCGAATCTTTGCATGGGACATGGGCGTGTTGGGAAGGCCCTGGCTGAAGGCCGCTTCGATGTCCAGGCGGATTTCACCAGCGGCTTCTTTGGCGCACTCGAGTGCTTCGGGGCTAGTGGGCTCGGTGCCCCGCCCAAACTGGGTGGTGTAGCCTTTTAGCCGCAGTTGCTCATTGACCTGCGGGCGCGAGCCGTGCACCAGCACCAGCTTGACACCCAGCGCCGATAACAGGGACAGATCAGCCACGAGAGACTCAAGACCTTCGTCCTCGATGAGTTCCCCGCCAAAGGCCACCACAAATGTTTTGCCTCTGAAGTCGTGCACGTAGGGCGCCACCTCGCGAAACCAGCGGACAAACTGCGCGGCTGCGAATTCAGGGGCATCCTGTGCGGAATAGGTGTCGATTTCGGCTGAGCTCATGGCAAGTTGGGGTGGGATCGCAAGAGGGAGACCTCGAAATTATAATGACGGATTACCCTTAAGGGCATGGAAGGTCTCTGAGTGGGGCTTTAGCCTAAGCCGGATGGGCCCGTTACCGGCACCCGGCCACGCCTCAAGGGCAGCTTTTCTGTGGAAACCAAACTTTTGCCAGACCAGACACCTCCGCCACGTCATCCTACGCTGCAACAAGACCCAGCCACCCGGCGCCCGCGCAAGCGACGCCCGCAGGCGTCGCCCCCTGGTGCCGGGGCTGGCGATCGGCCCTTGCCGCTGATTCAATACCCGGAAGACCTCCCTGTCAGTGCGTGCCGTCGTGAGATCGCTCAGGCGATCACGGATAATCAGGTGGTTGTGATCTGTGGTGAAACGGGGTCTGGCAAGACCACACAGTTGCCCAAAATATGCCTGGAGCTCGGCCGTGGCCGCCAGGGCATGATCGGCCATACGCAACCTCGCCGGCTTGCGGCTACTTCTGTGGCACAACGGGTGGCGCAAGAGCTGCACACCGAGTTGGGCGATTGGGTTGGCTATCAGATCCGCTTTGGCGAGCGCACCAGCCAAGGGACGGCCATCAAGCTGATGACGGACGGTATCTTGCTGGCAGAGACGCAGCGTGATCCATGGCTGCGTCGCTACGATACGATCATTATCGATGAGGCCCATGAGCGCAGCCTCAATATCGATTTTCTGCTGGGTTTTCTCAAGCGCCTGCTGGCTCGACGCGATGATCTGAAACTGATCATCACTTCAGCCACCATCGATGCACAGCGCTTTGCGCAGCATTTCGGGCAGGGCGGCAAGCCAGCCCCGGTGATTCAGGTGTCCGGTCGTCTGTTTCCGGTTGAGTTGCGTTACCGGCCGGTGCGAGCAGAGCAGCCGGCGTCAGAGATCGGCCGTGCTGACGAAGAACGGGATCTGGTAGACGCCGTGGTCGATGGTGTGGCCGAGTGTGCGCGTCATGGTGCAGGGGATGTGCTGGTTTTTTTGCCTGGAGAACGCGAAATTCGGGAATGCGCCGAGGCCTTGCGCAAGCAGCATCCGGCCGGTGTATTGGTGCTGCCGCTGTATGCGCGATTGTCGCGGGCAGAGCAAGAGCAGATCTTTCACCCACGCAGCAATCTCAGACGGGTGGTGCTGGCCACCAACGTGGCGGAAACCTCTCTCACAGTGCCCGGAATCCGCTATGTCGTGGATAGCGGCCTGGCCCGGATCAAGCGATATTCCTGGCGCAGCAAGGTCGAGCAGCTGCGGATAGAACCCATCAGCCAGGCATCGGCCAACCAGCGCGCAGGCCGCTGCGGCCGGCTGGGTCCAGGGGTGTGCGTCCGCCTGTATGCCGAAGAAGATTTCACGCAGCGTCCGCCGTTTACCGATCCGGAAATCCTGCGTTCGTCTCTGGCTGCCGTTATTTTGCGCATGAAGGCGTTGCGGTTGGATGATGTCGAAGCGTTTCCGTTTGTTGAGCCGCCCACGGGCAGGGCGATTGCCGATGGCTATCAACTGCTGCAGGAACTCGGTGCGCTGGATGAGCAGAACCATCTCAGCGCAGTGGGCAAATCCCTGGCCAAGCTGCCTGTTGATCCGCGTGTTGCGCGGATGATCTTTGCCGCCCACGAGCAACAATGCCTGACTGAAATCCTCGTCATCGCCTCGGCGCTGTCGATCCAGGATCCGCGCGATCGGCCCATGCAGGCGCGCGATGCGGCGGATCAGGCGCACGCGCTTTTTCGGGATAAGCAGTCAGAGTTTCTGGCCTGGCTGAAACTATGGGAGTGGTACCGGGATCAGGTGGCGCACAAGGCCTCTCAGCGCAAGTTGGTCGAGCAACTGCGTGCAAAATTTTTGTCACCGGTGCGCATGCGTGAGTGGCACGACACACATGTGCAGCTGCTGACGCTGGCACGAGAGCAAGGCTGGCGCCTGAACCAGACACCAGCCACCCGGGAGCAGATACATCTGGCCTTGTTGGCGGGGTTGCTGGGCAATATCGGTATGAAGTCTGATGATGCCAACCTCTATCAGGGGGCGCGAGACATCCGGTTTGCCATTCACCCTGGCTCGGCGCTGCAAAAAAAGGCAGGCCGCTGGGTGCTGGCCGCCGAACTGGTGGAAACCACGCGTTTGTATGCACGCTGCGTGGCGCAGATCGATCCTGTCTGGGTCGAAAAAGCAGGCGTCCATTTGTTGAAAAAGGCCTGGTCTGATCCCCGGTGGGAGAAAAAGGCCGGGCAGGTGGTTGCCAACGAGCGTGGCACTGTGTACGGCTTGCCGGTGTATACCGGGAGGCGGGTGCATTTTGGGCGCATTGATCCCAAGGCTGCACGCGAAATCTTTATTCGGGATGCGCTCGTACCGGGCGATATTGATAGCAAGCTTGCATTTATTGCGCATAATCGCCGGCTGATCGCCTCCATCGAGCGCCTCGAACACCAGAGCCGACGGCCTGACATCCTGGTTGATGATGGATTGATCTATGCCTTTTACGATCAGCAGATTCCGCCAGAAGTTTGTCAGGCAGTCTCTCTTGAGGCCTGGGTGGGTACACTGGGGCGCGAGCAGGCCGAAGGCCTGAAGCTGAGCCGTAACGATCTGATGCAGCATGATGCTTCGGGGGTAACAACCGAAGTGTTTCCCCGGCGCCTGTCATGGGCAGGCACCGACCTGGCGGTTGATTATCACTTTGAACCAGGGTCCCCGCGCGACGGGATGACGCTGACCGTACCCCTGTTTGCCCTCAATCAGCTGGATGCTGGCCGGTGTGAGTGGCTGGTACCAGGGATGCTGAAGGACAAAGTGCATCTGTTACTTAAATCCCTGCCGCAAAAGTTGCGTCGGCGGTGCGTGCCTTTGCCGGATTACGCGGCAGGATTCCACGAGCGCTGGTTCGAGCGTGCCGCAGACCCTGGCATGAGTCTGATTGAAGCCCTGATTCAGGATATTTGGGAGCAACAGCAGGTACGTGTGTCAGCCACGGATTTCAAGCTGGAAACCTTGCCGGCGCATCTGTTCATGAATTTCAAGGTGGTGGATGAGCATGGCCGCATGTTGTCTGGTGGTCGCAGTCTGGATCAGTTGCGCGCCGAGCACGGTCGCGAGGCCCAGGCCTCATTTCAACAATTGGCAGCACGGGACCGAGATGCAGCGCAGGTGCTTGAGCATGAGGGCCTGACCGCATGGACGTTTGGCCCCTTGCCGGAGCTGCTTGAAATTCGTCGTGGCGGACAGTCCCTGATCGGATATCCGGCCTTGCGTGATCGTGGGGAGTCGTGTGACCTGGATGTGTTCGATGATCCCCAGCAGGCCCGTCGTGTGCATGCCGCCGGGCTTCGCCGCTTGTTTCGGCTGGCGTTGCGTGAACAAGTCCGTTACCTGGAAAGAAATCTGCCGGATCTCACCCGTATGGCTATGTTGTACATGGATTTGGGTAGCCAGCAAGAATTGCGCGACCAACTGATCGATGCCGCCATCGGCCAGTCGTGTCTGGGCGAGCCCTGGCCCGAAAACAGCGATGCGTTCGATCAGCGCTGCCAGGATGCGCGGGCCAGGCTGACACTGTTGGCCCAGGAGCTTGCCCGGCTGACTTTGCTGATCTTGCAAGAGCGGGCGCAATTGCTGAAAAAACTGCCTCAAGCCAAGCCGTGGCCCGAGGCACAGCAAGATATCCGCCAGCAACTGTTTGCACTGGTGGGCCCGCGATTTATTCAAGATACGCCTGCAGAGCAGTTAAAACATTTTCCGCGCTATCTCAAGGCTGCGCAGGTGCGGATTGACAAACTGCGTGAAGATCCCGCCAGGGACGCCAAGCTGATGGCCGAGTTCTCAACGCTGATGGTGCCCTGGCAACGTGCACGGACTGCGCTCAAGGGGGCGCCGGATGCGTATCTGGATGCGTTTCGCTGGCAGCTCGAGGAATTGCGGGTGGCCTTGTATGCACAGGCGCTGCGCACGCCGTTTCCGGTATCCGTCAAACGTTTGCAGAAGGCCTGGCAAGCCATGCCGCGCTAGGCGCCTCTGGCGTCCCGGCTTCAGTACAATCCTCGCATGAAAATGTCTTCTGCTTCTCCCTCTTTTGTACACTTGCGCAGCCACTCAGAATTCTCGGTGGTGGACGGTATTGCGCGTATCCCCGATTTAGTAAAAACAGCCAAGTCATTTGGGCAGCCAGCTCTGGCTCTCACCGACTTATGCAATCTGTTTGGCTGGATCAAGTTTTATAAGGCCGCACGCAAGGCGGGGATCAAGCCTATTGCCGGGGCCGATGTCTGGCTTGGCAACCCCGACGATCCCGACAAGCCGTTTCGGCTTGTCCTGCTGGCAACCAGTCATGCGGCCTACCTGGATTTATGCGGTCTACTCAGCCGTGCCTGGACAGAAAACAGCCAGCGCGGGCGGGCCGAGGTCAGCCGTGAGTGGCTGTCTGGCCGGGCGGGCCTGATTGCTTTGTCGGGAGGTCGGGCCGGAGACATCGGGCATGCGCTTGGGGCAGGGCGGGCCGATGAAGCCCGTCGTCTGGCCCGGCAGTGGGCTGCGGATTTTCCCGACAGCTATTTCATCGAGCTGCAACGAGCCGGTTTTGAGGGTGATGAGGCTTACGTGCAGGCAGCACTGCAACTGGCCTCCGAAACAGACGTGCCGGTAGTAGCCACGCATCCTATTCAGTTCATTGCGCCGTCTGATTTCCGGGCCCATGAGGCCCGTGTCTGCATTGCCGAAGGCGAGCTGCTGGGCAACTCGCGACGCCCCCGGCGGTTTACCGCCGAACAATACATGCCGGATTCTGCCGAAATGGCGCGGCGCTTTGCGGATGTTCCATCTGCGTTGGCCAACACGGTGCAGATTGCCCGTCGTTGTAACCTCACGCTTACTTTGGGTCACCCTGAGCTGCCCCTGTTTCCCACGCCTGATGGCGTCACGCTGGATGATTACCTGGTGCAGCTGGCCAATGATGGGTTGCAGCGCCGGATGCGCCAGTTATATCCAGACGAGCAAGAACGCACGCGCCAGATGCCTGTCTATCAAGAGCGGCTGGATCGCGAGTGCCAGACCATCGTTGGCATGGGATTCCCAGGTTATTTTTTGATCGTTCAGGACTTCATCAACTGGGGCAAACACCATGGAGTGCCTGTGGGTCCAGGCCGTGGATCGGGGGCCGGCTCTTTGGTGGCCTACAGCCTCGGGATCACGGATCTGGATCCGCTGCGATACGATTTGCTGTTCGAGCGCTTTCTCAATCCGGAGCGCGTGTCCATGCCCGACTTTGACGTCGATTTCTGTCAGGACAACCGCGAGCGGGTAATCGAGTACGTCAAAGAGAAGTATGGTCGCGATGCAGTCAGCCAGATCGCCACTTTTGGTACATTGGGGGCCAAAGCCGTGGTGCGAGATGTCGGGCGTGTGCTCGAGATGCCCTACAGCGTCTGCGACAACCTCTCCAAAATGATTCCGTTCAATCCGGCAGACCCCTGGTCGCTGGAGCGCACGCTGGAAAACGAGCCGGCATTTAAAGAGCGTTACGATTCTGATGAAGAAATCCGGGCGCTGATTGATCTGGCTCGGCCGCTTGAGGGACTGACCCGAAATATCGGCATGCACGCAGGTGGCGTGATCATCGCCAGGGGCAAACTGACGGATTACACCCCCCTGTATTGTCAGCCTGGCAGTGAAACAAGCGTGGTCTCGCAGTACGACAAAGGTGATGTCGAAGACGTCGGCCTGGTGAAATTCGACTTCCTGGGCTTGCGTAACCTGACGATTCTGGATTGGGCGGTGCGCTATGTGCGTGAATTCAATCCGCAGATGCATGATTTTGACATCATGGATCTGCCGCTGGATGATGCGGAAACCTACGCTTTGCTGTCGTCCGCCAACACAACGGCTGTGTTTCAGCTTGAGTCGCGAGGGATGAAAGAGCTGCTGAAAAGCATGCAGCCCAACACCTTCGAAGACGTCATCGCCTTGCTGGCTTTGTTTCGGCCAGGTCCACTCGAATCCGGCATGGTGGTGGATTTTGTCAATCGCAAGCATGGCCGTGCAGAAGTCGATTATTTCCACCCCGACCTCGAACCCGTCCTGAAAAGCACCTATGGTGTGATCGTGTATCAAGAGCAGGTGATGCTGATCTCCCAGATCATCGGCGGATACTCGCTGGGCGGCGCCGATCTGCTGCGCCGGGCCATGGGCAAGAAAAAGGCCGAGGAGATGGCCAAGCACCGCGCAATCTTCCAGGAAGGCGCGGTCAAGAAAGGCTATGACGCCGATCTCGCGGCACACTTGTTCGATCTGATGGAGAAGTTTGCCGGCTACGGTTTCAATAAAAGTCACTCTGCAGCCTATGCCCTGATCTCCTACCAGACTGCCTGGCTCAAACGCTATCATCCCGCCGAGTTTCTCGCGGCCACCATGCTGTCGGACATGGATGACACTGACAAGGTGCAGATCTTTTGGCGGGATGCCCTGGATAACGGCGTTGCAGTGTTGCCACCGGACGTCAATGCCTCAGGGTTTCGGTTTGCCCCGGTGGCCGATGCGTACACCGCACAGGGTCAACCGCCGCGCACCATCCGCTATGGTCTGGGCGGAGTCAAAGGCACCGGGCAATCGGCTGTCGAAGCCATCCTGGCGGCACGCCAGGCCAATGGCCCGTTTGCCAGCCTGTTTGATTTCTGTGCGCGGGTGGATCGCCATGCCGTCAACCGGCGCACCATCGAAGCGCTGATCCGTGCCGGCGCCTTCGATACCCTCGAAGAAAACCGTGCCGCCTTGCTGGAAACGTTGGGTAGTGCAATCGACGCTGCAGAGCAGGCCGAGCGCAATGCCAATCAGGCCTCCTTGTTTGCCGACGAATCCGACCAACTGGTGGCGGGTGAGTTGGCCCGGGTAACGCCCTGGGATCTGCAAACCCGGCTCACAGAAGAGAAATCAGCGCTGGGCTTTTATTTCAGTGGCCATCTCTTTGAGGCGTGGCGCGATGAGATCCGTCGAGTGGCCCCTACGCCGCTGGCGCGTCTGGCGCCTGCGCGCGGCCAGCAGTGGCTGGCAGGCGTGCTTGCCGCCGTGCGTCCCCGCATGACGCGTCGTGGGAAAATGCTTTATGCCTTGCTGGATGACGGTAGCGCACAGATCGAGATCGCCATTTTCAACGAGTTGTTCGAGCAATATCGCAACAGCCTCAAAGAAGATCGGCCGCTGGTTATCCAGGGCCGCGTCAGCCACGACGAATACTCCGGTGGCTTGCGGGTCTCTGCCGATGACCTTTACGATCTGCAGCGCATCCGTGAAACCCGTGCCCGCAGCTTACGGCTGGTGGTGCCGGCCACGGTTGATCCGGCAAGCCTGCAGCAATTGCTCGAGCCCTGGCGGTCTGCGGAAGCAGGCGTGCCCGTCGAGCTGCGTCTGCAAGACCCGGCTTTCTCCTGCTTGCTGCGCCTGGGCGATGCCTGGCGCGTCCGCATGGACGATGCCTTGCTGACAAGTGCCCGACAGTGGCTTTCCTATGACAACGTCGAGGTAAATTACGGATGAAGATGTTGCCTGCTGCCTTTTCAGGGTGGATGTCTCTGGTGGCTAGGTTGATGCTGTGGTGCGCGCAGCGATGAGGCCGCTGCGCATTGTCCATGCCGAGGCCGCTACCGGTTTTGGGGGCCAGGAGCGTTATATTTACCGGCTGATGCTCGCATTACGTGCGCGGGGCCATCATGTGCAGGCGATTTGCCAGCCTCACGCCCGCTTGACTACCCAGCTGCGTGAAGCCGGCTTTGCAGTTGAAACCCTGGCCATGGATGGGCCCTGGAACCATCTCAAAGGTTTGCCCCGCCTGGTGCGTTTTCTCAAGGCAGGGCGGTTTGATGTGCTCAACACCCATAGCCGTCGTGAGACGCTGCTGGTGGGGGCAGCCGGCCGGCTGGCGGGAGTGCCGCTTGTGGTGCGCACACGTCATCTGGCCAAGCCTGTGGGGTCGCTGTTGGCTTACACCCGTGTCCCCAAGCGGGTAATTACACCTAGCGAGTTCGTTCGTCAGCATCTCATACAAAGAGGCGTCAAGCCCGAACACGTGGCCGTGGTGCCGCCTGCCGTGGATTTTCCAGATCCCATGCCTCAGCCCGTCTTGCGTACTGAACTCGGCCTGGATGGTCAGGCGCTGATTGTTGGTAGCGTGGGTGTCCTGCGTGCGGAAAAAGGTCATGAACAGCTGCTGGCGGCCATGGCGCCTTTGTTGCAACGCTATGCACACTTGCACTTTGTCGTGGTGGGTGGCGGCGAGACCGCTCGCACAAAGTTGGCCTCACAGGCCCAGGCTGCTGGTGTAGCGGATAAGGTGCATTTGCTGGGGGCCCGTATGGATGTGCCGGCCCTCTTGCCAGACTTTGATATCTTTGCACTGGCTACCCATATCGAAGCGGCTGGGGCTGTTTTTATTGAAGCGGGGGCGGCAGGCTTGCCGGTGGTGGGTACCCGGGTGGGGGGCGTACCCGAAATGATGCGCGAGGGCGAAACAGGCCTTTTGGTCCCCTTGTTTGATATCCCAGCCTTGAGTGCCGCGATTGAACGCCTGATTCTCGATCCGGCCCTGCGCCGGCAGATGGGCGAAGCCGGGCGCAAATTCTGTCTCGGTGATGGCCGCTTTACGCGCGCCGCCCTGGGCCAACGCACAGAGCAGTGCTATCAGCGCTGGCTACAGGAGATCAATGCATCATGACGCGTCAGATTGTGCCCGTGCTCATGTATCACCATGTCCACCCAGGGGGCGGCATGATCACCACTACACCAGAGCACTTTGAAGATCAGTTGCGTTGGTTATCGCGGCGGGGTTACCACACGCTCAGCACGGCAGAATTCACCCATTTTCTAAACCATGGCCAAGCGCCTTCCAAGGCGGTGTTGCTGACGTTTGATGATGGTTACCTGGATAATTGGGTTTATGCAGCACCGCTGCTTCGGCGCTACGGGATGCGGGCCACTGTGTTTATCGTCACGGGCTGGATAGGAGACGGGCCACAGCGCCCGTGTCTGTCTGATGGTGCCCCATTGCCCGAAACCCCCGATCACCACGAGTGTGAACGACGCATTGCGCACGGTGCCGCAGACGAGGTGATGTTGCGCTGGTCTGAAATCGGTACGCTGATTGAGCAGGGAGTGATGGAATTTCACACCCATACCCACACCCATACCCGATGGGATAAACAGGCGGTCGATAAAAACGCCCATATGCACGAAGAACTGTCACAATCCAGGCAGACGCTGGAGCAGCGTCTGGGTTCTGTGTCTGATCACTTGTGCTGGCCTCAAGGCTACTTCGACCCCGATTACGTCAGGATTGCGCAAGAGCTGGGGTTCAAGTATCTGTACACCACGCGCGCCTTTGGTCGCAACAGGCCGGGGATGGATCCCGCGTCGATTTTCCGTTTTGCGGTTCGTGATACGACAGGCGCGTCCCTGGGACGCCGGGTGCAGGTGGCCGGCAGCCCGGTACTGGCGCCTCCCTTCAACGCCTGGAAGCGCTGGAAAAAAAGCCAGCACTACAAAGGCTAAGCGCTTATGCCAACTTGCCATTCAAGATGCCGCTCATGAGCCTTTCTGTCATTATCATCACAAAAAACGAGGCGGCCCGGATCGCGTGGTGTCTGGAGTCGGTCAGCTTTGCCGATGAAATCATCGTGCTGGATTCTGGCAGCACAGATGACACGTGTGACATTGCACGTCGCCTGGGGGCGCTTGTGCACAGCAGCCCTGATTGGCCCGGATTTGGTCCGCAAAAGAATAGGGCGCTTGCCTTGGCAACCGGTGATTGGGTGTTATCCATTGATGCGGATGAACAGCTGAGCCCTGAGCTGGCTGCCGCGATCCGAGCGGCCATCCAGGCACCTCAGGCAGATGCTTACCGGATGGCACGCCTGTCAAAATTTTGCGGCAAACCCATCTGGCACAGCGGCTGGTGGCCAGATTACGTGCTGCGTCTGTTTCGACGCGAAGCTGGCCGTTTTACAGATGCGGCCGTGCATGAAAGCGTGCAGGTTGTTGGGCAAACTGCCACACTGCCTGGGCACTTTTTGCATGATCCCTATGCCAGCCTGGAAATATTCATCGACAAGATCAATCGGTACTCCACCGAGGCTGCGCTGCAGGCGTACCACAAGGGGCGGCGCACCACGCTGTTGGGCCCCTTTGGGCATGCGTTCTGGACATTCCTTCGCCATTATTTTTTTCGGCGCGGGTTTCTCGATGGCTGGCGCGGGCTTGTGCTGGCCGGAATGGCGGCAACCGGCAGTTTCTATCGTTATGTCAAACTGTTTTGGCTGGGCCGCCAGTCGCCGTCCTGATCTGTTTATGCCCGGTGGCCGGCTATTGTGACAACCCCTTATTCTTATAATTTGCGCATGATTCCCATCCTGATGTATCACCAGATTGGCGAGCCCAATCCCAAAGGCACTCCTTACCGGGGGCTGACGGTGCACCCGCGCGACTTCCGGCGGCAAATGGTCTGGTTGCGCCGCCTGGGGTATCGTGGTTTGTCGATGGCGCAATTGATGCCTTATCTGCAAGGCAAGAAAACAGGCAAGGTATTTGGCCTGACCTTTGATGATGGCTATCAAAACGTCCTCGAGCACGCCTTGCCTGTCCTCGAAGACTGCGGCTTTCATGCCACCAATTATTTTGTGGTGCGTATGTTGGGCAAGACCAATACCTGGGATCATGCCGAAGGGGTGCCCGCTGCTGCGCTTATGGATGTGCAGGGGCTCAGAGAATGGTTTGACGCAGGCCACGAGGTGGGGTCTCATACCCTCAATCATCCGGTTCTGCCAGGTTTGTCGCCAGAATTGGCACTTAACGAAATCCGCGATTCACGCGAGGCACTGGAGCAAATCACAGGCGCGCCGGTCAAGGCATTTTGTTATCCCTATGGCAAGTTCACGCCCGAGCTGGCCGCCTGTGTACGTAATGCCGGCTACGAAACTGCCACCACCACCGCCGGTGGGCTGGTGCGCCGCTTTGATGACCCCTTTACCTTGCCTCGGGTGGCTGTGATGCGCTCAACTTTGCTGATCCGTTTTCTGCAAAAATGCCTCACATCCCTTGAAGATCGCAAGCGTATCCGTCAAGAGCAGAGGCTGTCGTGACAGTGCTCGATCGTCTCCCGGTTCCATCGCCCGCACCGGATATCCGGCCTTTGTCGATCGCCTTTGTGGTGGATCGTTTTGGCAATCGCTTCGGGGGCGCGGAAGCCTATGGGGTGGCCCTGATGCGCGAGTTGTTTGCCGCGGGCCATCAGGTCACTGTGTTTGCTCGGGAGTACGATCCGGCCTGCGACCTCCGACTGCCGTATCGTGCCATTCGCGTCAGTACGCGCTGGCCCGGCTGGGTGCGAGGCTGGTTGTTTGCCCACCGGGCTGCGCGGGCAACGCAGGCGGGTTTTGATATCGTCCATTCACACTGCAATGGCTGGTGCGGGGATGTTGAAGTCGTGCACGTTACGCCAGTACGCTATCGGTGGCGTGTTCAGCCCATGGCTTGGCTCAAGCGTTGTCTGTCTTATCCCAGCCTTCGAGTGCAAACATATCTTGGTCTCGAGCGTCGCCGCATGGCTGCGCGCCCCGGTCGCCGGGTGGTGGCCGTTTCCCAGTTGATCGCCTATCAGCTTGAACAAGCGTATGGACCGTTTGCATGTCCATTGCCGGTGATTCCGCCTGGCGTGTCGGTTGCACCTGCCAGTACCGCCGAGGTGCGTGTACGTACCCGTGAGTCCCTCGGTTTGGATCAGCACCTGACCCTATGCCTGCTGGTGGCCCGCAACCCTATGCGTAAAGGGCTGCCGACGGTACTGCAGGCCCTTGGTCAGTTACCTGAGGATGTGCATGTGCTGGTGGTGGGGGCCAATGCTGCTGCCCGTACCTGCGTGGACCAGGCGCCGCACGCAGTCCGCCAGCGGGTTCATCTGGTGGCTGAGACCGCACAGGTGGCGCCATATTATCAGGCGGCCGACATTTACGTGCACCCCACTCTCAATGACAGCTTCGGGATGGCGCCTTTGGAGGCAATGTCGTTTGGTTTGCCAGTGATTCTCAGTCCTGCGCCCTGGTGCGGTTTTGCACAATATGTGCGGGCGGGCGACGAGGCCCTGGTGCTAAGCCATCCCGAGCATGCCGATGAGCTGGCCCGGGCAGTTGTGCGAATTCGCACGGATGCTGCTTTGAGACAGCATTTGCAAGAAGGCATGCGGGCAGTGCTTGCACGCCATGCGTGGCCCGAAGTCGCGCGTCAGTATCAGGCTGTTTATTCCGCCATCCTGGCAGAGAAAAACGCTTCTTGAACGGCTAAACCCAGCCCCTCAGCCAGTACACCAGCAATCCCAGATACTCTTTCACAATCGATCGGCTGGCGTTGAGCGCACGCAGATCGGGCAACCAGAATGAAAAGTCTGGCTGGTCGGGTACGACGATTTGTGGCGGTGAAGGGGCTGCGACAGGGTTTAAGCCCTGCTTCTGAAAGCTGGCCATGGCGCGCGGCATGTGCAGTGCCGATGTCACCAGCAAGAAGGCAGTGATGTCGCGCTGGCGTAATAATTTTGCTGTGTAGACCGCATTTTGATGCGTTGTCAGGCTCTGGCTTTCTTCAAGAATTGCTGAGGCTGGCACCCCCTGATGCTCCAACGCCGCTGCCATCATGCGTGCTTCGCTGACACCGCCATCCAGCGCGGCACCCGAGACCACTACCAATGGCGCACGCCTGGCTGCATACAGCTTGGCGGCGGTATCGGTTCGCAGCACTGTTGAAGCAGAATCCAGGGGTTCAAACCAATTGCTGCGCCCGTTGGCCGTGTTGCCTCCAAGTACCACAATGGCCTGGGCCGTGGGCATCGTAGCTGCCACACGATAGGGGTATCGCTGCTCAAGCAGGCCGCCTGCCCACAAGGATGTGGTGGGCAGCGACCAGAACACCACCCACGCCAGTGCCGCGATCGTCAGGATGGCAGCGGTCTTGCGCCAGCGGACGATCAACAAAACCACGGCAAGCAGCAGCAGGGTGATCGAGAGATTGAGGGGGATTACCAGATTGGCCAGGAATTCGGACACATTCATGCGCTGGGTACATTCTCCATCAGGGTCAGGGCAGTGCTCAGGACGTCGGGGGCGCTGGGCCAATGGTCCAGCCTGCCCATTCGGGTGGCTTGGTTTGACCAAGGGCCTGTGCGTAAGGGGTCGGTGACACCAAACAGGGTGATCTGGCGTGCGCGTGCAGCAGCAGCCAGATGAGAGACACCGGAGTCGTTGCACACAACCAGCCCGGCAGCGTGAGTAAGGACAGCGAAGGCGCCCAGCCCCATGGCGGGCAGCAGTTGGACGCTGGGTGCAGCGGCTTGTGCTGCTGCCTGCTCGCCAGCAGGAGGTGCCATCACTACTGTGAAACCGCGTGCCTGCAAGGACTGGCTGAGGCTATCGAACCCAGTCCAGGCCTTGATACGCCCCTTATGCAGGCCTGTGGCCGTGGGTGCTATCAGGATGAATCGACCGGAAGCCAGCCCTGCCTCAGCCATCACTTTTGCTGCCTGCTGTTCATGGAGGGCGGCGGGCCGCCAATCAAGTTCGGGGGCCGGCTCGGCGTGGGCAACGGGCAATTGCCAGTGCTTGAGTGCGTACCGGGTGAGATAGTGCCACGATTGCACGGCATGCAAACTGGCGTCTGGCTTGCGGCAAGGCCAACGCAAAATCAGGCTGCGGCCATCGTCCCGATAGCCGGCGCAAGGGATTCCTGCGAACCGGAAGGATAGAGCGCTGGAAAGCGAATCGGGCAGTAGCAGACCCCGGGGGGCAGGCAGCCGGGATAGCTTGAGGTGCTGGCGGACAGACGCGCGGTTGGTGCGCCAGGAAGAAGTCATGGGGACGAACCCGGCCAAGGGATAGGCCGCCAGAAGATCCTGGGCCCATGGGCGTGCGCACACCACAACAGGAAGCCCAGTGTGCAACAGCAGCTCGAGGCTGGGTAGGCTCATGCAGACATCACCCACCCAATTGGGCAGGCGGATATATAAGGTGGGTCTGGCAGTGGGTGACAACGCAGGAACTCCGGCAACCCGTAGCGGCCTAAGCCTGGCCACGGGCTAAAATGCGTGATTCACGACAGTATATAAGAGAGTGTGAGGCTTGAAACCTGAATCTAATCTGACCGACAGCCAGCCAGTACGCCTGGAAATGTGGCGGCAGATCTATCTGCGCCTGGGAAAAGACTGGAAGGTGGCCCTGCTGGCGCTGCTCTTGCTCAGTGTTGCCTCTGCTACCCAACCATTGCTGGCTGTCATCATGAAGCCGTTGCTGGATGAAGGCTTTACGGGCGCTCGCCCATCGTACATTTGGTCGATTCCATTGGCCGTTGTGGGCCTCATGCTGCTGCGCGGCATCACCACGTTTGGCGGTACCTATCTGATGTCCTGGGTAGCCAATAATCTGCTATTGGGCTTGCGTTCAGAGATGTTTGAGCGCCTGATGGCCATGTCGGACGAAACCTTTCGCTCCAGTGATCATGGACGGCTGCTTAACCGGTTCACCATTGATGCCGGAAATGTGGCGGGTCTGTCCACAGAGGTGATTCGTGTCATTGTTCGCGAGTCCCTCACGGTTGTGGCCCTGCTGGCCGTGCTGCTCTACATGTCCTGGCAACTTACCCTGATTGTGCTGGTGATGTTGCCCCTGTCGGTGCTTACTGGTCGGTATTTTGTGCAGCGCTTGCGGCGTATCAACCGCGATACCATCAACATGAACGCCGAGCTCACCCGCGTGGTGTCTGAAGGTATCGCCGGGCAGCGTGTCATCAAACTGTTTGACGGCTATGCACGCGAGCGTGATCGCTTTGCCTACATTAATGCTCGCCTGCGCCGGTTTGCCATGCGGGCAGCCAGTGCAGATTCCGCCATGTCGCCAATCTCACAATTTTTTGTGGCCCTGTCTGTGGCAATTGTTGTGGCGGTTGCCTTGTATCAGGCCAACCATCAAGGGCTGACAGTAGGGAGTTTCGCCGCTTTCATGGCAGCTCTTGGGCAGATTTTTGATCCCCTCAAACGCCTTACCAATATTGCCGGTGCGGCCCAGCGCATGCTGATTTCAGCCGAAAGTGTTTTCTCCCTGATCGAAGAACCCGCCGAGCAGGACACAGGCACCCGGGACATCGTTGGGCGGCTGTCTGGTCAGGTTCAGTTTTGCGGGGTAAGCCACCGCTTTGCCGATGCATCGCGCAATACGCTTGACAACATTGTCCTCTCGGTCCCGGCTGGGCAGACCATTGCGTTGGTCGGCCGGTCGGGCAGTGGCAAGACCACATTGGTCAATATGTTGCCTCGCTTTATCGAGTCCACCAGCGGCCAGGTGCTGATCGACGGTATTGATATTCACGAGTTTCGCTTGCAGGCGCTCAGGTCGCAGTTGTCATTGGTCAGCCAGGACGTCGTGATGTTTGAAGGCAGCATTGCCGACAACGTCGCTTATGGTTCCCGAGACGATGTACCAGAATCGCAGGTTCGTGATGCACTGGAAGCAGCCAGTTTGCTCGAGTTTGTAGACAGCCTGCCAGAGGGCATCCACACGCAAGTGGGCTCCAATGCCAGCGCGATGTCGGGTGGCCAGCGCCAACGCCTGGCTATTGCCCGGGCACTCATCAAGGATGCGCCGATTCTGATCCTCGACGAAGCGACCTCAGCTCTGGACAACGAGTCTGAGCGGCAGGTGCAAGCTTCTCTGGAGCGCTTGATGGCGGGGCGCACGACGCTGGTCATTGCGCATCGCTTAAGTACTGTGCAAAAGGCCGATCGCATCATCGTCATGGATCAAGGGCGGATAGCGGAAGAGGGCACCCATGCCGATCTGCTGGCGCAGGGTGGGTTGTACGCCAACCTGTACCAGCTGCAATTTCTCGACGAACCCGCATCAGACCAAAGCACTTCGGTGCCGGATCAGGCGTCTTGATAGTGCCAATTTCTTGCCAGCCACGCGCGGTTTGATCATGAGTCTGCCCATTTGCTTATGCTTAGCCCGACCGTCCACCTCACCCCCATTTTTGCCACGGAGCTTCCCATGAAAACGCTGTGCGCCCTTGCATCCTTGTCTGTTCTGGCCGCCTGTGCTGGCCAGCCACAAGGCCTCACCATCAATCAGCTCGAGACTCCCACCCACCAGCTCACCGAACGCAGGCGCCTGCCCATCGATTTTGCCGGCGTACAGCAAAATTTGTTTCGTCACGCAAAGCTGTGCGGAGATATCTATACCTTCGAGATGGTGCCTCGGGAGTCTGCGTATGGTCGTGTGGTATATCGCCCCACTCCTGATGCCGGGTGGGACCGCAGTGTGGTGCTGAGCCTGACCTTGCTGCATAACCGTACCATCAACGTCAAGGCGTACAGCTACTATGCCGGCGAGATGGACCGAGTGCATCAGATGTTGACCGCGATGATGAAGCCCGAGTTATGTCATGCAGACAGCAGTTGGGAAAACAAGCTGGATGTAGGTGAGTAGGCATCCAGGTCTATCGGTGGCAGAGAATAATAGCAAGCTTGTCAGGTGCCTGAGGTCAGTTGGCTATAGCAAAAAGCTGCACTGTCTATAACAACACCAGATCGTACTGCTCCTGGCCGTAGCCGGCTTCGACCGCCAAAGAGATCGGTTTGCCTACGAAGTCACCCAGCATGGCCAGATGTTGGCTTTCCTCTTCCAGAAACAAATCCACCACTGCTTGCGAGGCCACGATCCGGAACTCGGCCGGATCAAACTGTCGGGCTTCGCGCAGGATCTCGCGCAGGATCTCGTAGCATAGGGTTCTGGGTGTACGCACAGAGCCCCTGGACTGACAGGTGGGGCAAGGCTCGCACAGCTGGTGCGCCAGCGAGTCTCGTGTGCGTTTGCGTGTCATCTCAACCAGGCCCAGCTGGCTGAAGCCGCTGACTGTCACGCGGGTGCGATCGTGTGCCAACGCTTTGTGCAGCTCGGCCAGCACAGAAGCTTGATGTCCCGCATCATCCATATCGATGAAGTCCAACACCACTATGCCACCCAGATTTCGCAGGCGCAGCTGTCGGGCGATGGCCACGGCAGCTTCCAGATTGGTTTTGAAGATCGTGTCATCAAAGTTGCGGCCACCAACGTAGCCACCAGTGTTGACGTCCACAGTGGTCAGAGCCTCGGTTTGATCGATGATCAGATAACCGCCTGATTTGAGATCGACGCGCCGGGACAGTGCCCGGGCGATTTCTTCGTCTACATTGGCAGTATCAAACAGTGGGCGATTGCCGCTGTAGTGATCGATGCGATCAACCAAGGACGGTGTGTAATGTTGTGCCCAGCTGATCAGCTCTTGCGTAACGGTGCGTGAATCCACCAGGATGGTGCCTGTGTCTGGGGTTGCCATGTCACGCAGTACTCGCTGGGCCAGTGTCAGTTCGATGTAAACAGGAGAGGGCGCCGGCACTTGCCCGATACGGGCCTGGATATTGCTCCATAGTGTCCGCAAGTACAGGATGTCCGCCTCAAGCTCTTGATCACTGGCGCCTTCTGCCTGTGTGCGGACAATAAACCCGCCGGGTTCACCTTTGGGCTTGAGTGCCATGATGCGCTCGCGCAGCGCCTCGCGTTCTGCTTCGTTATCGATGCGCTGGGAAATCCCGATATGGGGCTCGTGTGGCAGGTAAACCAGCATACGCCCCGCAATGCTGATGTGTGTGGATAGTCGTGCACCCTTGGTGCCAATGGCATCCTTGATCACCTGCACCAAAAGAGACTGGCCTTCAAACAGCAGCTTTTCTATCGGTGTCTGTTGGCTGTGGTCGCCATTGTTGCGGGCATGGCGATTTTGGCGCAAATCGGCTACATGGATGAAGGCGGCCCGTTCCCGTCCGATATCCACAAAGGCGCTTTGCATGCCCGGCAGCACTCGAGCGACACGCCCCAGGTACAAATTGCCTACGTGACCGCGCTGGATGCTGCGTTCGATGTGCAGTTCTTGCGCCACCCCCTGCACAGTAACCGCAACCCGGGTTTCAAAGGGTGTGACGTTGATCAGAATATCTTCGCTGGCGGACATGGTCTTTGGCAGGTTTATAGGGTTTTAGGTGATGTTCAACATCTGGCAAAACTGTATCACCATCTGTCTGATGCGATAGTTCAGGCAAGGATTGCGAGTGATAAATGAATAAATCTTAGGGGGAGAGCGGCTTTAGCTGTTGGTCTTTATCAGATAGCGCGGGTTGCTTGATCGGCCATGTAATAGCCAATACAGGACAATTCCAGGCAACGCCAGCCTCGTCCTGTGGCCTGTAATAGTCGGTGCACTTATAGTGCAATAAAGCGGTCTCGCTGGTGACACAAAACCCGTGCGCATAGCCTGGGGGAATCCATAATTGCCGGTGATTTTCACCAGACAGCTCCAGCGCCACAGTTTGCCCATACGTGGGTGATGCCGGATTGATGTCCGCAGCCACATCAAACACGCTGCCGGCAAGCACCTGAACCAGCTTGCCCTGCGGGCGTTGCCGCTGATAGTGCATGCCTCTCAAAACCCCTTGATGAGAACGGGACAGGTTGTCCTGGACAAAAGGCTGGTCGATTCCGGCCTCGTCCCGGTAGCGCTGGTCGCTAAATAACTCCGCAAACAAGCCGCGGGAGTCGGCGTGCACTTGCGGTTCGATGATGCGCACCCCTGGCAGGCAAGTGTCAATGACCTTCATGCGCTGTGCTCCTGGGCCAATGCCAGCAAATACTGGCCGTAGGCTGTTTTGGCCAGTATTTGCGCCTGCGTCAGCAATTCGGATCGTGTCAGCCAGCCATTGTTAAATCCAATCTCTTCGAGGCAGGCAACTTTTTGGCCCTGGCGCTGTTCGATAGTGTGCACATATGTACCGGCGTCGAGCAGGCTTTCATGTGTGCCGGTATCTAGCCAGGCAAAGCCGCGACCAAGGGTTTGGACATTCAAAGCGTCCTTCTGTAGATAGGCCTGATTGATATCGGTGATTTCCAGCTCGCCCCGTTTGGACGGCCGAACCGTGCGTGCGATATCCACCACCTGGTTATCGTAGAAATACAGGCCGGTGACGGCATAGGCAGATTTCGGATTGGCGGGTTTCTCTTCGATGGATATTGCTCGTCCCATCTGGTCAAACTCAATCACACCGAAGTGTTGAGGGTTTGCCACGCGGTACGCAAAGATGGTGGCACCAGCACTTCTGCGTGCTGCTGTATGCAGCATTTCGCTAAAACCATAGCCATAAAAAATATTGTCACCCAAGATCAGGCATACGGAATCTTGCCCAATGAAGTCCGCACCAATCAAAAAGGCCTGGGCGAGGCCTTCGGGCGCAGGCTGTATGGCGTACTGAAGCGAGATGCCGAATCTGGAACCATCACCCAGCAACCGGCGAAATCCCGGGAGATCCTCGGGCGTGGAAATCACCAGGACCTCCCGGATGCCTGCCAGCATCAATACCGACAGGGGGTAATAAATCATGGGCTTGTCATAGATGGGTAGAAGCTGTTTCGAAACCCCGCGAGTAATCGGGTGCAGTCGGGAGCCGGTACCGCCGGCCAAAATAATGCCTTTCATCTTGATGTGTGTATTCCGTTGATTCTTATAGGGTTTGTATCTAGAGTAACTCTGGCTGGCCAGAGAACATTCAGCCTATGTTACCTGCTTCCGGTACGCAGTTTGCACACAACAAAAAAAGCGTGCTATAGTTCGGTCTCTTCGCCGCCGGGCAGTCAGGGTTAACCCCGACAACACAGGGTAAAACCAGTGGTTTGGCAAGCCGAAGTGCGGTCATTTGAAGGCAATGGTCTCGATGGTTGTACAGGGTAAAAAGGCGAGGCGCCGGTTTCGGCCGGTGGCAGTCTGGCTTGACGTTAACGCTTAAATGTGTTTTAATTTCGGGCTCGACGAGGGGATGAAGATTTCCTTGTCAAGGCGCTGCGAGGCAGTGTTCAAGCGGTTTTGCCACGATGTGGCAAGTCAATAACCGATTGAGTCACCCACCCCAGCTGCTTGACAAGACTAAAAAACTTCTTCATAATCTCGTTTCTCTGCTTCACGCAGATTTGTTCTTTAAAAACTAAACAGCCGATAAGTGTGGGCGCTTGATAACAGGCAGCACAGCCCGGCGATGCGTTGATTCTCACGGATCATGCATTGCACGGAAATGCACAAATGTTATACCAAGTGCTCGCACAGATAGAAATGAAGAAGTAAGGTTAAAACCAAGCTTTGTCATTTCTTTTGAGTGATGCATAGCGAGCGTAGCTTCTCCATTCCTTCGGGGATAAGAAACTACGATTACAGGAATTAAACTGAAGAGTTTGATCCTGGCTCAGATTGAACGCTAGCGGGATGCTTTACACATGCAAGTCGAACGGCAGCACGAAGAGCTTGCTCTTTGGTGGCGAGTGGCGAACGGGTGAGTAATATATCGGAACGTGCCCAGTAGCGGGGGATAACTGGCCGAAAGGTCAGCTAATACCGCATACGTCCTACGGGAGAAAGGGGGGGATCGCAAGACCTCTCACTATTGGAGCGGCCGATATCAGATTAGCTTGTTGGTGAGGTAAAGGCTCACCAAGGCCGCGATCTGTAGCTGGTTTGAGAGGACGACCAGCCACACTGGGACTGAGACACGGCCCAGACTCCTACGGGAGGCAGCAGTGGGGAATTTTGGACAATGGGGGCAACCCTGATCCAGCCATCCCGCGTGTGCGATGAAGGCCTTCGGGTTGTAAAGCACTTTTGGCAGGGAAGAAAAGGCCTAGGATAATACCCTGGGCTCATGACGGTACCTGCAGAATAAGCACCGGCTAACTACGTGCCAGCAGCCGCGGTAATACG